>NZ_CAMPGZ010000094.1 GCF_946885725.1 uncultured Nocardioides sp. | reverse complement strand
ATCCGCAAGCTGTTCGGCGTGCTGTTCCAGGACGGCGCGATGTTCGGCTCGATGACGCTCTACGACAACGTCGCGTTCCCGCTGCGCGAGCACACCCGCAAGTCCGAGTCCGAGATCCGCGACATCGTCATGGAGAAGATGGAGCTGGTCGGCCTGATCGGGGCCGAGGGCAAGCTCCCCGGCGAGATCTCCGGCGGCATGCGCAAGCGCGCCGGCCTGGCCCGGGCTCTGGTGCTCGACCCCGAGATCGTGCTCTTCGACGAGCCCGACTCCGGTCTCGACCCCGTGCGTACGGCGTTCCTCAACCAGCTGATCGTCGACCTCAACGCGCAGATCGACGCGACGTTCCTGATCGTCACCCACGACATCAACACCGCGCGCACGGTGCCCGACAACATCGGCCTGCTGTACCACAAGCACCTGGCCATGTTCGGCCCGCGCGAGATGCTGCTGTCCTCGGAGGAGCCGGTCGTCCGGCAGTTCCTCAACGCGCAGCGCGTCGGCCCGATCGGCATGTCCGAGGAGAAGGACGCCGACGAGCTCGCTGCCGAGCAGGGCCAGGAGCTCCCGCCGCTTCCTCCGATCCCGCTGCAGCAGGAGCCGTCCAACGGCATCCCGCGGCGCAGCCAGCGCCCGCCGGGCGAGTGGTGCCGGGACAACGGCGTGACACCGCCTCCGGGCTCGTTCCAGCCCAACATGTCGATGGCCGTCGGCGGTTAGGCGGTCTCGTGTCCACTCTGACGTCCTCGCGCGTCCTGGCCCCGATCGGGACCGCGGGCAAGCTCTTCGCCTTCGGCCTCGACGTGTTCCGGGGCCTGTTCCGGCGACCCTTCCAGGTGCGGGAGTTCCTCCAGCAGGCCTGGTTCATCGCCTCGGTCACGATCATCCCGACCGCGCTGGTCGCGATCCCGTTCGGCGCGGTGATCGCCCTTCAGGTCGGCGGCCTGATCAAGCAGTTCGGCGCCCAGTCGTTCACCGGCTCGGCCGCGGTGCTCGCGGTCGTCCGTGAAGCCGGCCCGATCGCGACCTCGCTGCTGATCGCCGGCGCCGGCGGCTCGGCGATCGCCGCCGATCTCGGCGCCCGCAAGATCCGCGAGGAGCTCGACGCCATGATGGTGCTGGGTATCGACCCGATCCAGCGCCTCGTCGTACCCCGCGTCCTGGCATGCATGCTCGTCGCGGTCTTCCTCAACGGCCTGGTCAGCGTCGTCGGCGTCGCGGGCGGCTACGTCTTCAACGTCGTCCTCCAGGACGGCACGCCCGGCGCCTACCTCGCCAGCTTCACCGCGCTCGCCCAGCTCCCCGACCTCTGGCAGGGCATGGCCAAGGCGCTGGTCTTCGGTCTCGTCGCCGCGATCGTCGCCGCCTACAAGGGCATGAACGCCGCCGGCGGCCCGAAGGGCGTGGGCGACGCCGTCAACGAGTCGGTGGTCATCACCTTCATGCTCCTGTTCGTCATCAACTTCGTGATGAGCGCGATCTACTTCCAGCTCGTCCCGCCGAAGACCGGATGAGGGGGACGACGACATGCCCGTGACGGACCTGTACCGGAAGCCGCTGAGCTCGCTCGACAAGCTCGGCGAGGAGCTCGCGTTCTACGTCAAGGCGCTCGCCTGGACGCCGCGCACCCTGCGCCGCTACAAGAAGGAGGTCCTCCGCCTGCTCGCGGAGGTCACCCTCGGCTCCGGCGCCCTCGCCGTCATCGGCGGCACCGTCGGCGTCATCACCGCGATGGCGTTCTTCACCGGCACCGAGGTCGGGCTGCAGGGCTACGCCGCCCTCAACCAGATCGGCACCGCGGCGTTCTCCGGCTTCGTCTCCGCCTACTTCAACACCCGCGAGATCTCGCCGCTGGTCGCCGGCATCGCCCTGGCCGCGACGGTCGGCTGCGGCTTCACCGCCCAGCTCGGCGCGATGCGGATCTCCGAGGAGGTCGACGCGCTCGAGGTGATGGCGATCCCGTCGCTGCCGTTCCTCGTCACCACGCGCATCATCGCCGGCCTGATCGCGATCGTCCCGCTGTACGTCGTCGGCCTGCTGTCGTCGTACTTCGCCACCCGGCTCACCGTCACCCAGTTCTTCGGGCAGAGTGCCGGCACCTACGACCACTACTTCCACCAGTTCCTGCCACCAGGCGACGTCTTGTGGTCCTTCGGAAAAGTGCTGGTGTTCGCCGTGGTGGTGATCCTCATCCACTGCTACCACGGCTACAACGCCTCCGGCGGTCCCGCCGGTGTCGGCGTGGCCGTGGGTCGCGCCGTCCGCACGTCCATCGTGGCCATCAACGTCATCGACCTCTTCCTGTCGATGGCGATCTGGGGCACGACCACCACCGTGAGGCTGGCGGGTTAGTCGTGCCCCGCGGGAGCAGCCAGGCCTTCGTCGCCCTCGAGCACCAGGTGCTCGGGGTGGCGTTCCTCGTGCTGCTCGGACTCGCCGGCTGGTTCACCTACGCCGTGTTCGAGAAGTCCTTCACCGACTACGCCTACGTCACGCTGCGCTCCGACAAGGCCGGCCTGCAGCTGCCCGACAACGCCGACGTCAAGATCCGCGGCGTCCAGGTGGGCGAGGTCCGCGGCACCCAGTCGACGCCCGACGGCGTCCGGCTCGAGCTCGGCATCTACCCCGACAAGCTGTCGACGATCCCCGAGGACGTCACCGCACGGCTGCTGCCGAAGACGCTGTTCGGCGAGAAGTACGTCGCCCTCGACATCCCCGAGACCCCCTCCGGCAACCCCATCCGCGAGGGCGCCACGATCCGCGAGTCGAAGGTCGCGATCGAGGTCGAGCGGGTGCTGAACGACATCTACCCGTTGCTGCGGACGGTGCGTCCGGCGGACATCAACTACACCCTGACGGCGCTGGCGACGGCGTTGGAGGGGCGTGGTGAGCAGATCGGCCAGAACCTGGTGGTGCTGGAGGACTATCTGGCGCGCACCAACCCCAAGGTGCCGCTGCTGGTGGACGACCTGCGGAAGCTGAGCGCGGTCTCCGAGGTCTACCGGGACGTGCTGCCGGAGGTGGCGAACCTGTTGCGCAACAGCGTGTCGACGGGGGAGACGTTCGTGGAGAAGGAGGCCACGATCCAGGCCTTCTTCGCGGACGTGGCGTCGTTCTCCTCGACGAGCCGGGACTTCCTGGAGGCCAACGGGGACAACGTGATCCGGTTGAGCCAGCAGGGTGCCGAGCAGCTGCCGTTGTTCGAGAAGTACGCCCCCGAGTACCCCTGCCTCCTCGACGGGATCGTCGACGTCCTGCCCCGGCAGGAGGAGGCCTTCCGCGGTTACACGCTGCACATCAACCTCGAGATGCTCCCGAAGCAGCCCCGTGGCTACACGCCCGCCGACGCGCCGGTCAACGGAGACAAGCGGGGCCCCGTCGACCTGAAGGACTGCCGCGACGCCATGAACGGCCGTTACGGGCAGAACAACCTGCCTCCCGACCGGCTCGTGCCGCAGCTCCAGACGGGTGTTCAGTACCCTGTGGGCAAGCGCGTCGCACCCCAGGTCGACGTCACCTCTGGCTGGTCCGGCACCGCCGCCGAGCGCTCGGTGCTCGACGCGCTGGCCGGCCCCGCGCTGGGCACCAGCCGTGACCAGGTCCCCGACGTGGCCTCCCTGCTGCTGGGCCCGCTGGCCCGCGGAGCGGAGGTGAGCCTGCGATGAGCCGTCGCCGCTCCTTACTGGCTGCCGGAGGCCACCGCGTGCTCGGGGTGGCCTTCCTCGTCCTGCTCATGCTCTTCGCGTGGGCGACGTACGCCGTGTTCACCAAGAAGTTCGTCGACGTCGTCCCCGTCGCGCTCCGCACGTCGAGCATCGGCCTCCAGCTGCCCGCGCTCGCGGACGTCAAGATCCGCGGTGTGATCGTGGGTGACGTCCGCGAGATCGAGTCGTCCGGCGACGGCGCGACCCTGCACCTCGCGATCGACCCGGACAAGGCCGAGATCATCCCGGCCAACGCGACCGCGCGGATCCTGCCGAAGACGCTCTTCGGTGAGAAGTACGTCGAGCTCCAGGTGCCCGAGCAGCCGTCGTCCGAGCCGATCGCCGCCGACGACGTGATCACCGAGTCCGAGGTGTCCATCGAGGTCGAGCGGGTCCTCAACGACATCTACCCGTTGCTGCGGACGGTGCGTCCGGCGGACATCAACTACACCCTGACGGCGCTGGCGACGGCGTTGGAGGGGCGTGGTGAGCAGATCGGCCAGAACCTGGTGGTGCTGGAGGACTATCTGGCGCGCACCAACCCCAAGGTGCCGCTGCTGGTGGACGACCTGCGGAAGCTGAGCGCGGTCTCCGAGGTCTACCGGGACGTGCTGCCGGAGGTGGCGAACCTGTTGCGCAACAGCGTGTCGACGGGGGAGACGTTCGTGGAGAAGGAGGCCACGATCCAGGCCTTCTTCGCGGACGTGGCGTCGTTCTCCTCGACGAGCCGGGACTTCCTGGAGGCCAACGGGGACAACGTGATCCGGTTGAGCCAGCAGGGTGCCGAGCAGCTGCCGTTGTTCGAGAAGTACGCCCCCGAGTACCCCTGCCTGCTGCAGACCATGGTCGACTGGGTGCCGCGGATGGAGCAGGCCTACCGAGGCCACACCCTGCACATCAACCTCGAGACGATCCCCAAGCAGCCGCGCGGCTACGACGCCGGCGACATGCCGGCCTTCGCCGACAAGCGCGGACCGATGTCCGAGGCCGACTGCGCCGCCGCCCCGTCGTACGGACAGGGCCGGCTGCCCGGCACCCGCTACGCCCCGCCCATGGCCGACGGCGTGGAGCGCCCCGTCAACAAGCGCGTCGCTCCCACGCTCGACGGCTCGTCCGTCGACACGACCTCCGGGTTCGCCGGCACCTCGGCCGAGCGCTCCGTCGTCAACGCCTTCGCCGCCCCCGTGATGGGAGTCCCCTCCGATGACGTACCCGACGTGGCCACCCTGCTGCTCGGTCCCCTCACCCGAGGCGCGGAGGTGAGCGTCCGATGAGCAGGATCCTCGACAAGCGCACCACCGCCGACGCGGCCAAGCTGCTGATCTTCATCCTGGTGACGACGCTCGCTACCGGCCTGCTCGTGGTCACGATCGGCAACATCAGCTTCGGCGACACCAAGGAGTACAAGGCCGTCTTCAGCGACGCCACCGGCGTGGTCAACGGCGATGACATCCGCGTCGCCGGCGTGAAGGTCGGCAACGTGGAGGACGTCGAGATCGTCGACCGCACCAACGCGTTGGTGACGTTCAAGGTCGACTCCGATCACCCGCTGACCGACAGCACGCGGGCGACGATCCGCTACCGCAACCTCGTGGGCCAGCGCTACATCGCCCTGACGCCCGGCGCCGGGCCGAACACCCCGATGCAGGAGAACGAGACGATCCCGCTCGCGCGCACCCGGCCGGCGCTGGACCTGACGGTCCTCTTCAACGGCTTCAAGCCGCTGTTCGAGGCGCTGTCGCCCGCCGACGTCAACAAGCTCGCCTACGAGATCATCACGGTCTTCCAGGGCGAGGGCGGCACGCTCGAGAGCCTGCTGGCGCACACCGCGTCCGTGACGACGACGCTCGCGAGCCGCGACAAGGTCATCGGCGAGCTCATCGACAACCTCAACCAGGTGCTGGTGACGCTGGGCAAGCGCGACGACGAGCTGTCCTCGCTGCTGGTGAAGCTGCGCCAGTTCGTGGGCGGGTTGTCCAAGGACCGCGAGGCGATCCTCGGCTCGCTCGACTCCGTGTCCGCGCTGGCCGTCGAGACCTCCGACCTGGTGACCGGCATCCGTCCGGGGCTCACGCGTGACGTCAAGGAGCTGCGCAAGGTCGCCGGCAACCTCGACGCGGGCAAGGGCGAGATCGACCGCGCCCTGCAGGTGCTGCCGATCAAGCTCGAGAAGGTCGGCCGCACCGCCATCTACGGCTCGTGGTTCAACTTCTACCTCTGCAACTTCAACGGTCGAGTCAAGCTGCCCGCCGGCGTCACGCTGCCGGTGGACTTCAAGACGGGGGCGGAGAGGTGTGATCTCGGATGAGCAGACCCTTCCGTGAGCGCAACCCTGTCGTCATCGGCGCGGTGTCCCTGGCCGTGCTGACCGCGATGGTGCTGGCGGCGTTCCGCGCCGAGGACCTGCCGCTGATCGGCGGTGGCGACACCTACTACGCCGCCTTCAGCGAGGCCGGTGGGCTCAAGCCCAACGACGAGGTCCGCGTGGCCGGCGTCCGCGTGGGCAAGGTCAAGTCGGTGGACCTCGCCGGCGACCACGTCCGCGTCGAGTTCCTGGTCGACCGCGGCGTCGACTTCGGCTCCCAGACCGCCGCGAACATCCGGGTCAAGACGCTGCTCGGCGCGATGTACCTCGCGCTCGAGCCGCGCGGAGCCGGCCAGCTCGCCGAGGGCAGCCAGATCCCGCAGAAGCGCACCACCTCGCCGTACGACGTCGTCGACGCGTTCTCCGGCCTGGCCGAACGGTCCGAGCGGATCGACACCGACCAGCTCGCCGAGTCGCTGAACACCGTCGCCGACCTGACCCGCGACACCCCGGACGAGTTCCAGGCGGCGCTGCGCGGCGTGAGCAGCCTGTCGGCCAACATCGCCGCCCGCGACGAGCAGCTCAACACGCTGCTCACCAACATGCGCAAGGTCTCCGGCGTGCTCGGCGACCGGCGGCAGGACCTGGTCAAGCTGATGCGCGACGGCGACACGCTGTTCCGCGCGCTCGTCGCTCGGCGCGAGGCCGTGAGCAACCTGCTCGACGCGACGACGCAGCTGTCGAAGCAGCTCACCGGGCTGGTGCGCGACACCCGGGCCGACCTCAAGCCGGCGCTGGACCACCTCGACGGCGTGGTCGACGTGCTGAACAAGAACCAGGAGAACCTCGACGCCAGCCTGCGGCTGATGGCGCCGTTCTACCGGGTGTTCGCCAGCACGCTCGGCAACGGCCCGTGGTTCGACACCTACATCCAGAACCTTCCGCCGGTGCCCAACCTGGGCAACGGCGGCGGCCTCGGCGTGCCGGGCCTGACCGACCAGGGAGGTCGCTGACATGGCCGGGCAGAGCAGGGCCCGCGTCGGGTTCACCCGCGTGCTGTCGGTGATCGCGGTGCTCGCGGTCGTCGCGGCGTTCGGGCTGTTCCTGCTGCAGCAGGAGCCGGACCGCAAGACCCTGACGGCGTCGTTCCCGCGCACCGTCTCGCTCTACGAGGGCTCCGACGTCCGCATCCTCGGCGTCCCGGTCGGCAAGGTGACCTCGGTCCGGCCGACCGGCACCGACGTGACGGTCGAGATGGAGTACGACGCGAAGTACAAGGTGCCCGCCGACGCGCAGGCCGTGATCATCACTCCGGCGATCGTCGGCGACCGGTTCGTGCAGCTGACGCCGGTCTTCCAGCCCGGTGACAAGCCGATGGCCGACGGCGCCGAGCTCACGGTCGAGGAGACCTCGACGCCGCTGGAGCTCGACGAGATCTACCAGAGCATCGACGACCTGATGGTCGCGCTCGGCCCCGAGGGCGCCAACAAGAAGGGCGCGCTGACCAACCTCCTCGACTCCACCGCCGCGAACTTCGCCGGGCAGGGCGCGCAGTTCAACAAGACCCTGAAGAACCTCGGCAAGTTCACCGGCACGCTGGAGAACAACAAGGAGGAGCTGTTCGGCACCGCCCGCGAGATGGAGCGGTTCGTGAACGCGCTCGCCGAGAACGACCGGACGGTGCGGAGGTTCAACGACTCGCTGACTGGCGCGGCCGACCTGCTCGAGGACGAGCGCGAGGACCTCGCCGCCGCGCTGCGCAACCTCTCGGTCGCGATGCGCGAGGTGTCGTCGTTCGTCAAGGAGAACCGCGACTCGCTCTCCGAGAACATCAAGGGGCTCAACCAGGTGTCCAAGGTCCTCGTCAAGCAGCGTGCCGCCCTCGACGAGACGCTCAGCGTCGCGCCGGTCGCGCTGTCGAACCTGTTCCACACCTACAACCCCAAGACCGGCACGCTCGACACGCGCACCAACCTCGGCGAGAACATCGCCGATCTCGAGAACGACCCGGCCACCGTGCTCTGCTCGATGCTCGCGCAGACGCCGAGCCCCAAGCAGGCGTGCAACCTGCTCCAGCAGGCACTGCCCCGCACGGGTGCGCTCGGCAAGTCCGGTGGGTCCGGTGAGGTGACCGACGTCGAGCACGTCGACCGATCCCTCGCCGGCATCGTGGAGGTGGAGGACCGATGAGCCTGCGCACGCGCATGGCGAAGGCCGCCGCGCTGGTCACCGTCGGCGCCCTGGCCCTCACCGGCTGCGACTTCAACGTCTACAGCCTGCCGCTGCCCGGCGGCGCCGACCTCGGCGACGACCCCTACGCCGTGACCGTCGAGTTCAACGACGTACTCGACCTCGTCCCGCAGTCCGCGGTGAAGGTCGACGACGTCACGGTGGGCCGCGTCGAGGACATCGCCCTCGATGGCTACACCGCCGAGGTCACCGTGCTGCTGCGCGACGACGTGAAGCTGCCGGACAACGCCGAGGCACAGATCCGGCAGACGAGCCTCCTCGGTGAGAAGTTCGTGTCGCTCGCGGCGCCGGCCACCGGCGCCGCGCAGGGACGGCTCGGCGACGGCGACCGCATCCCGCTCGAGCGCAGCGGCCGCAACCCCGAGGTCGAAGAGGTCCTCGGCGCGATGTCGTTGCTGCTCAACGGAGGCGGCGTCGCCCAGCTCAAGACGATCTCCACCGAGCTGAACAAGGCGCTCGAAGGTCGTGAGAGCAACGTCAAGGGCGTGCTCGACGAGATCGACACCTTCATGAGGCAGATCGACGACAACAAGGAGTCGATCGTCCAGGCCATCGAGAGCCTCAACCGGCTGGCGAAGTCGCTCAACGAGCAGGAGGGCACGATCAAGTCGGCCCTGGACAACCTGCCGCAGGCGCTCGCCTCGATCGACCGGCAGCGCGACGACCTGGTCAAGATGCTCGACGCGCTCACCGAGCTCAGCTCCGTCGGCACCCGGGTGATCCGCGACTCCAAGACCGCCACGATCCAGAGCCTGGAGTCGCTCGCACCGACGCTCACCAAGCTCGCCGAGGCCGGCGATTCGCTGCCGAAGTCGCTGCAGGTGTTCCTCACCTACCCGTTCGTCGACGCGGTGGTGGGCAAGAACCCCGCCCAGGCGCGCAACCTGCACATGGGCGACTACACCAACCTGGCGATCCAGCTCGACCTCGACCTCAGCGGCCAGACCCAGCCGGTCGTGCCCGGACTCCCCGACGAGTGCTCCCAGACGCCGCTCGACCCGGTCTGTGACGCCCTGCCGGACCCGAACGAGACGCTGAACGACGTACAGAAGTGCCTGCGGTCCGGCAACCCGCTCAGCGACATCTGCCGCAAGGTGCTCAACGACGCGAACCTGCTCGAGCGGCTGCGGAAGCAGTGCGAGAAGCCCGAGAACCAGGCCAAGGAGGTCTGCCGGGTCGTGCTCGCGGTGCCCAACCTGCCCGAGATCCCGAACCCGGGCGAGATCCTGCCGACGCTGCCTCCGCTGCCCGACCCGTCGCTGCCGGGGCCGGCCCTGCCCACGATCCCGGGCATCCTCGGCCGGGCGGCGTACGGCGGGAACGAAGCAAGGGTTGACCGGAGCGGCTCGCGGGTCGCCGCCGACGAGCGATACGACAGCGAGCTCGCGCCGCTGCTCGTGTGGGGAATGGTGGAACGCCGATGATCACCCGACGCACCAAGCTCCAGCTCGCGATCTTCGCGCTGATCACCATGGTCGGCGTGGCCTACGTCGGTGCCCGCTACGCCCGCCTCGACCGGCTGTTCTTCGACGACAGCTACCGCGTCGCGGCCCACTTCGCCGACTCCGGCGGCATCTTCAAGGGTGCCCAGGTGTCCTACCGCGGCGTGACCGTGGGCCAGGTCGGCGAGCTCGAGCTGACCGAGAAGGGCGTCGACGTGCTGCTCGACATCGAGAAGGACGCGCCGAAGATCCCGGCCGACACCGAGGCCGTGGTCGCCAACCGGTCCGCGGTCGGTGAGCAGTACGTCGACCTGCAGCCGCGGACCAAGCAGGGTCCCTACCTCGGCGACGGCGACGACATCGCGATGGCGATGACCAAGACGCCGATCCCGACGACCAAGCTCCTCGTCGACCTCGACAAGACCGTCAACTCGGTGAACAAGAAGAACCTGACGACGGTGATCAGCGAGCTCGGCACCGCCTTCAACGGCACCGGCCGCGACCTCGGCCAGATCATCGACACCTCGAACTCGTTCATCCAGACGGCCAACGACAACTTCGAGATGACCACCGCGCTGCTCGAGGACGGCAACACCGTGCTCGACACCCAGCTCGACAAGGCGTCGGCCATCCGCAGCTTCGCGGGCGACCTGTCGTCGTTCTCCGACACCCTCGTGAAGTCCGACAAGGACCTGCGGGACGTGATCGAGAACGGCTCGGCCACGGCGAACCAGTTGCGGACCTTCCTGGAGGAGAACCAGGTCGACCTCGGTGAGCTGATCAACAACCTCGTCACGACCGGCGAGATCACCGGCCGCCACATCGACGGCACTGAGATGATCCTGGTCGTCTACCCCTACGTGGTCGCCGGTGGCTACACCGTCGTCGACAAGGATCCGGGGTCTGGGCTGTACGACGCCCACTTCGGCCTGATCCTCACGCAGAACCCGCACGTGTGCACCGGCGGCTACGACCAGGGCGAGCGGCGTCCGCCGCAGGACGGCTCCAACAAGCCGATGAACGAGAGCGCCCGGTGCACGGAGCCGGCCGGCACCACCAACGCGCGCGGCGGCCAGCACGCGCCTCGTCGGGCCGGTCCGGCGTACCGCGCTCCCGTGGTGGGCACCTATGACCGGGAGAGCAAGACCGTCGACCTCGGGGGCGACGTACCCAACGTGACCTATTCGGGGGGTGCCGCGTTGACGTTCGGGGAGGAGTCGTGGAAGTGGCTCCTGCTGGGGCCGTTGGCCGACAGCAAGTGATGCGAATCGTCAGAGGGAGGACGATGTGAGTGTGCTGGGAGCGGTGAGGATTCCTCGCCGTCAAGGGAGCCTGGACTTCAGCCGGGGGGCGGCAGCGACCCTGGTCGTGGTGACCGTGGTCGCGCTTGTCGCGCTGGTCGTCCAGCTGTTCACGGTCCGACCCGACTACCTCGCCGCCGAGGACCTCGACGCCAACCGCGGCGAGGTCGTCAGCGCGGCGGAGCAGTTCACCGTGCAGGTGAACACCTTCGAGGCGAAGAACGTCGACCAGATGAAGAGCAGCGTCATGCCGCTGCTGACCACGAAGTTCCAGCAGAGCTTCGAGAAGACCGCCGACGACCTGCTCGCGCAGGTCGGCCAGCTGAACCTCACGTCCAAGGGCGACGTGCTGCAGTCGGCCGTGGCCAGCCAGGACACCGACTCCGCCCAGGTCCTCGTGGTCGCCGACGCGCGCGCCAAGTCGGACCTCGGGACCCGGATGCGGCACTTCCGCTGGCAGGTCGACCTCGTCAAGGTCGACGGCACGTGGCTCGTCGACAACTTCAGCCCGGTGGCGTGAGGAGGGACCAGCCATGACTCAGACATCCACCACCCGTCGCCGCCGGATCGCCGGTGAGCGCCGCCCGGCGACCGAGCAGGCCGCCCGCGGGCCCAAGACCAAGGCCCCGAAGACCAAGGTCCCCACCATCCCCGCGGTCAAGGCCGAGCGTCCGGAGGCGACCGCGCCCGCGGCCGAGCCGGCCGCCGCGCCCGAGCGCGCTCCGAAGCGCCCGGTCGGCCGCTGGCAGCTGGTCGTCCTCGGCGTCGTCGCGGTGATCGCGGTCGTGCTGGCCGCCGGCCCGGTCATCCCGGGTGTCGGCGTCTCAGCCATCCGGCAGAACGCCGAGCACGACGCCGTCACCGACGCCACCCGGACCGCCCCGGCCGCCGCCGAGCGCGCCGCGGCCGCGATCCTGGCCTACGACCACGAGACGCTCGAGGCCGACCGCGACAACGCCGCCCGGTTCATGACGGACTCCTACCGCAGGGAGTACCTCAAGACCTTCGGCCTGGTGCTCGACAACGCCCCGAAGATGAACGCCGTGGTCGAGGCCAACGTCCGCGCCAGCGGCGTCACCCACGCCGACCCCGACCGCGTCGGCGTCCTGCTGTTCGTCAACCAGACGACCACCAGCAAGGCCAACAACGGCGAACCCCAGACCGCCCTCAACCGCGTCGTCATGACCATGCAGAAGTCCGGCGACACCTGGCTCGTCGACGACATCACCAGCTACTGACGCTCGATGCCCGTGCGCGGGTGGGGGCACCGTCCGCGTCCGGGTGCACAGCCTGTGACGCAACGGGTCCCGATGTCGGGGCCGGGACCGACGGGTCAGTTGTGCACGTGCCCGGGCCGGCTGCGCCGGGACGCCGAGGGGTCATTACTTCAGGCTCGTGGTCGGCGTGTCGGTGCACAGCTGACCCCTCGGTCGACGTCCGGGCGTCCGCTCGCTGGGGTGGTCGTAGGGCGGTGGCTCCTCTGCCGGGCTGGGTCTCTGCGCGGATGCACGGCCGTGGTCGAGTGCACGGCCATGGCCGGCTCCGCGCCCGGGTGCACGGCCCGGGGCTGGGCCCCGGCCCGCCGGCCCGGCTCACCGAGGGGTCACTTGTGTCGCGACACGCCGCCGACGAGGCTGAATAACTGACCCCTCGGCGGTGCGAGCGGAGCGAGCGGGTCCCCTGGGGAGGGGCATAGAGGGGCATTCCGGACGGACCGGGGGGTTGTTGCGGATCCCCAGGAAGAGCGCGAAGTGCTTGACTCCGGATGGGGAAGCGTTCATGCTCTCTGTTGCGGAACGGGGCTGCACCGCTGGGTTGTGCCCGGACACGCGAGCGGCTATCGTGTCTCTTTGCGTCTGCCCTCAGATACCTCCAGCCTGCCCGGTGAGCTGGACCGTGGTGGGCACGCGCACGAGTCCCCGCGAAGCCCTCGGAAGGACCCCTCTTGGCCGCCTCGCGCAGCACCAAGTCCAGCACTGAGCTCCACCCGCACCGCATCTCGTTCGCCAAGATCTCCGAACCCCTCGAGGTTCCCAAGCTCCTCGACCTCCAGACCTCCAGCTTCGACTGGCTGGTCGGAAACGAGGCCTGGCAGGAAGCCGCCCAGGCCCGCATCGACGCCGGCGAGGACGTCTCGCTGAAGTCCGGTCTCGAGGAGATCTTCGAGGAGATCTCGCCGATCGAGGACTTCTCCGGCACCATGTCGCTCTCGTTCGAGAACCCGGTGTTCTACGACCCGAAGAACACCGTCGACGAGTGCAAGGAGAAGGACTTCACCTACTCCGCGCCCCTGTACGTCTCCGCCGAGTTCACCAACAACGAGACCGGCGAGATCAAGGGCCAGACCGTCTTCATGGGCGACTTCCCGCTCATGACCGACAAGGGCACCTTCGTCATCAACGGCACCGAGCGCGTCGTCGTGTCGCAGCTCGTCCGTTCCCCGGGTGTCTACTTCGAGCGCAGCGCCGACAAGACGTCCGACAAGGACATCTACACCGCCAAGGTCATCCCCTCGCGCGGCGCCTGGCTCGAGTTCGAGATCGACAAGCGCGACATGGTCGGCGTCCGCCTCGACCGCAAGCGCAAGCAGAACGTCACGGTGCTCCTCAAGGCGCTCGGCTGGACCGAGGAGCAGATCCGTGAGGAGTTCGGCGAGTACGAGTCGATGATGCTCACCCTGGAGAAGGACCACACGTCCGGCCAGGACGACGCGCTGCTCGACATCTACCGCAAGCTCCGCCCGGGCGAGCCGCCGACGCGCGAGGCCGCGCAGACGCTGCTCGACAACTACTACTTCAACAACAAGCGCTACGACCTGGCGAAGGTCGGCCGCTACAAGCTGAACAAGAAGCTCGGCCTCCAGGAGGCCTTCGACCAGCAGACGCTGACGGTCGACGACATCGTCGCCACGATCCGCTTCATCGTCGCGCTGCACGACGGCAAGACCGAGCTCGAGGCGCCGGCCGGCACGCTGGAGATCCAGGCCGACGACATCGACCACTTCGGCAACCGCCGCATGCGCACGGTCGGCGAGCTGATCCAGAACCAGCTCCGCACCGGCCTGGCCCGCATGGAGCGCGTGGTCCGCGAGCGGATGACGACCCAGGACGTCGAGGCGATCACGCCGCAGTCCCTGATCAACATCCGCCCGGTGGTCGCGGCGCTGAAGGAGTTCTTCGGTACGTCGCAGCTGTCGCAGTTCATGGACCAGACCAACCCGATCGCCGGTCTGACCCACAAGCGCCGCCTCTCGGCCCTCGGCCCCGGTGGTCTCTCGCGGGACCGCGCCGGCTTCGAGGTCCGTGACGTCCACCCGTCGCACTACGGCCGCATGTGCCCGATCGAGACCCCTGAGGGTCCGAACATCGGTCTGATCGGCTCGCTGGCGACGTTCGGCCGGATCAACCCGTTCGGCTTCGTCGAGACGCCGTACCGCAAGGTCGAGAAGGGCCGCGTCACCGACAAGGTCGAGTACCTCACCGCCGACGAGGAGGACCGGTTCGTCATCGCGCAGGCCAACGCCGCGCTCGACGACAAGGGCCGCTTCGCGGAGGAGCGGGTGCTGGTCCGCCAGCGTCACGGCGAGGTCGACGTGGTCCCGGCCGACGAGGTCGACTACATGGACGTCTCGCCGCGCCAGATGGTGTCGGTCGCGACGGCGCTGATCCCGTTCCTCGAGCACGACGACGCCAACCGCGCGCTCATGGGCTCCAACATGCAGCGCCAGGCCGTCCCGCTGATCCGCAGCGACGCCCCGCTCGTCGGCACCGGCATGGAGTTCCGTGCCGCGGTCGACGCCGGTGACGTCGTCACCGCGACCGGCGCCGGCGTGGTCACCGAGGTGTCCGCGGACGCCGTCGAGGTCATGCAGGACGACGGCACGCACAAGACCTACAAGATGCAGAAGTTCAGCCGCTCCAACCAGGGCACCTGCATCAACCAGCGTCCCCTGGTGTCCGAGGGTCAGCGTCTGGAGGTCGGTACCCCGATCGCCGACGGTCCGTGCACCGACCAGGGCGAGATGGCCCTGGGCACGAACCTCCTCGTGGCGTTCATGCCGTGGCAGGGCCACAACTACGAGGACGCGATCATCCTGTCGCAGCGCCTCGTGCAGCAGGACGTCCTCACCTCGATCCACATCGAGGAGCACGAGGTCGACGCCCGCGACACCAAGCTGGGTCCGGAGGAGATCACCCG
>NZ_CAMPGZ010000093.1 GCF_946885725.1 uncultured Nocardioides sp. | reverse complement strand
GGGCGATCCGGCGGGCCCGTCACGGAGGCAGCTCGCCGGCCGTGACCCGCGCCCACACCCGGGGCAGCCGGTGGGCCAGCTCGAGCGCGCCACCGACAGTTTCCGGGCTGTGCGGGCACCCTCCACCTTGTCGCCACAGCACTATGACAAGGGGGCGACCTGTGACGCACGGACAACGGCCGGACGCGCCGCGCGAGCGACGATGGTCGTATGACTGCAGTCGTGAACCAGCGTCCTCAGCGTGTCGCCGTCCTCGGTGCCGGCATGGTCGGGCTCTCGACCGCCTGGTTCCTGCAGGAGCACGGCATCGACGTAACCGTGGTCGACCGCGACGACGTCGCCGCCGGCTCGAGCTGGGGCAACGCCGGGTGGCTCACGCCGAGCATCGCGGTGCCGCTGCCCGAGCCGTCGGTCCTGAAGTACGGCGTACGCGCGGTGCTCAGCCCGTCGTCCCCCGTCTACGTCCCGCCGACCGCGGACCCGCGGCTGCTGCGGTTCCTGGCCCGGTTCGCCCGCAACTGCACGCACAAGCGGTGGCAGCAGGCGATGCGCGCGCTGATCCCGCTCAACAACGGCGCGCTCGCCGCGTTCGACGAGCTCGAGCGGGGCGGCGTGTCCGCCCGCACCAAGCCGGCCGAGCCGTTCACGGCGGCGTTCCGCACGGTCGAGGACAGCAAGGCGCTGCTCGAGGAGTTCGAGCACATCAAGGCCTGCGGCCAAGACGTCCGCTTCGACGTCGTCGACGGTGACACCGCCCGCCGCGAGGAGCCGGCCCTCAGCGACGAGATCGGCACCGCAATCCGGATCCGCGACGAGCGCTACATCGACCCCGCGAACTACGTCCACGCCGTCGCCGACTCGGTCCGCGCCCGCGGCGGCCGGATCCTCGGCGGCACCCAGGTCGACGACGTACGTTCCACCGCCACGGGTGTCGTCGTCGCCGGTGAGTCGTACGACGCCGTGGTGGTCGCCACGGGCGCCTGGCTCAACCGGCTGGGCAAGCGGGTCGGCGTGCGGCGGATCGTGCAGGCCGGCCGCGGCTACTCCTTCACGGTCAAGGTCGACGACCTGCCGAAGGGCCCGGTCTACTTCCCGACCCAGCGCGTCGCCTGCACGCCGATCGGGGACCGGCTGCGCATCGCCGGGATGATGGAGTTCCGCGACGCCGAGGCGCCGATGGACCCGCGCCGCATCCAGGCGCTGGTCAACGAGGCCGGCGGGCTGCTGCGCGGTGCGCACCTCGACGTCCGGGAGGACGAGTGGGTCGGCGCCCGGCCGTGCACCGCCGACGGCCTGCCGCTCGTCGGCGAGTCGAAGGACCCGCGGGTGTTCGTCGCCGGCGGCCACGGCATGTGGGGCATCACCCTGGGCCCGGTGACCGGCAAGCTGCTCGCGGAGCAGATTGCGACCGGCGCGACGCCCGAGGCGCTGCGCGCGGTGAACCCGCTGCGCTGACCGGCGGCGCCTGTCGGTGGTCTCGACAGGATCGACCACCACCCGGTACCAGGCTGGACCACCCGGTCGTCAGCGCCCGGCCGCCCGGAGCCGCGCGATCTCCAGCCGGACCGCCAACCGCTGCGCGGGGTCGTCGAGGTCGATGTCGCACCAGTCGGCCAGCCGCGCGGTGCGGTAGCGGACGGTGTTGGGATGCACGCCGAGCGCCTGCGCGGCGCGCCGGGGCTCGCCCCAGTAGTCGATGACCGCCTCGAGCGTGGCGAGCATCGTCGCGCCCTCGGGTGACCCGGCGAGGGCGGTCACGGGTGAGACGGGCGGCAGCTGCTCCAGGCCGGTCAGCGCCCGGGCGAGCACCAGGTCGGGCCACGCGTCGTCCACCGAGGTGACGGCACGGTCGGACCGGTCGCCGGCGCGCTCGCAGAGCTCGGCCGCCTCCGCGCGCGAACGCGCGAGGTCCTCGACGCTCTCCACCTCCCGGCCGAGGAACATCCCGACCGCAGGCTCGTCGCGCCGCTCGGCGGCCACGACCTCGGCCATCCACGCCACGCCGCCCGGCCCGGCGACGTCGGTGCGCAGCATGACGTGCACGACCCCGTCGAGGTCGGCGACCAGTGGCTGCCGCCAGCCGTGCCGGCGGGCCAGCCCGAGCCACAGCTCCGACCGCGCGTCCGGACCGAGGCCCGGCGGGCCGGCGAGCGCGGCCACCCGCCACCGCCCGGGCTCCAGCCAGCCCGGTCGTCGAGTGACGTCGCCGCGCAGCACCGAGCGCACCTGCTCCATCTGGACCTGCCGGTGCAGCTCGCTCTGCGACCGCAGCCGCAGCAGCAGCAGCGCCACCACCTCGGCGGCCGCCTTCAGCTCCGGGATGCGGGACTGGGAGACCGGCTCGTCGACGACCGCCCACACGGATCCGAGCCACTCGCCGCCGGCGCGCACGGGTACGACGTACCGCGCCCGCACCCCGTCGGCCCCCGCCGGCACGAAGAACGGCTCGTCGGAGCCGGTCAGCCGCCGGAACACCCCGAGCGAGCGGAAGTGGTCGCGCAGCTCGCGTGGCACGCGCCGGCCGACGATGGTCGAGAGGCGGGCCTGGTCGACGTCGTCCTGGCCGGTCGAGTACGCCAGCACCCGCGACGTCGCGTCCTCGATGGTGACGGGCGCGTCGATGATCACGCCGATCCGGTCGGCCATGTCGAAGAGGTCGCCGTAGACCCGGTCGTCGGAGCGCCCCGGCCCGCCGGTCGCGGCGTCGAGGGCGTTGCGCAGCACCGTGAGGACCGACGACCAGGTGGCGTCGTCGGCGACCGCGAGCAAGGGGAGTCGCGCGTCCTTGCACAGCGCGCGGACGTCGGTGTGGTCGGCCCAGCCCCGGCGTAGCACCAGGCCGGCGGCCGCCCGGGCAGACTCCGCGACGGCGACCACCTCGGCAACGTCGCGCGCGCCGACCGCGACCACGACGTCACCTCGCTCGATCGGCACCGGCACGCCCGGCTCGACCAGCTCCACGGCCAGCACCGGACGGTCCTCGCCGGGCTGCACCAGCTCGACGAGGGCGGGCGCGAGCGCGTCGGCGAGTCCCGCGGCGGTGATCACGGGGTCACTGTGGCACGCGCGGTCACGCGAGCCGGCCGCCCCACCGTCAGACCGAGACGCCGAGCAGCTCGGCGAGCTGTCGCAGCGTGCGCGGGCCGCCGCGCACCTCGAGCCGGCCGCCCCGCGCGCGCACCCGTTCGGCGTACTCGTGCAGGGCGGCCACCCCCGTGTGCTCGATGAACGTCAGCTCATCGAGGTCGAGCACCGGCGCGAGCCGGTCGTCCGGCGTCCGCAACAGGTGCCGGAGTGTCGCGCTGCTGAACGCGTCCACCTCGCCGGCGAGCGCCAGCGCGTCCGGCCGGCCGAACAGCCGGAACGGTGCCTGCGGGGCGAGCCGGCGGTCGACGACCGGGTGGGCGCTCGCGATGGTGGCGAGTCCCTCGGCCGGCAGAGCGGTGCGGTCGAAGCAGCAGAGCGCGGCGAGGCCGGAGCCGGCCATCCGCCGGTCCGCATAGCTCTCGAACTGGGCGTGCGCGCGCCAGGTGCCGTCCGGCCCGGCCAGGCAGGTCACCTCGGCCAGCACGCGAAGGCCGGTGAAGCCGGCCGCGCGGGCCTCGGTGAGTGCGTGCTCGTACGCCGCCCACTGCTCGCGGTCCGAGAGCAGTCGGGAGCCGGGGTACACGCTCTCGAACGGCGTGATCTCCAGCGTGCCGTCACGCACCATGCCGGACAGCGGGTCGACGGTGCGGACGACCTCCTCGGCCTCGGGGCCGCCCACGAACGTCAGCGCCTGGCCGAGGTCGAGACCCTCGGTGAGGAACACGACGGCGGCGTCGAGGAAGTCGCCGGTCAGGTCGTCGTACGCCCAGCAGGCGTGGCCGTCGAGCCCGATGTCCCCGGGGGAGTCGACCAGCCCCTGGCGTCGCACGACTTGACGCTACGCCGACCGCAACCGGCCAGCCAGAACACGAAAGGACCACTTCCGCGACCGGGTGCGGCCGCGGAAGTGGTCCAGTCGGACGGTCGCCGTACGGCGCCCTTGGTGGGTGCGACGGGCGTGGGTGCTGCGTCTGTGTGTGTTGGTCAGCTCTCGTCGGAGGCGGCGATCGCGGAGATGTCGAACTCGAGCTTGACCTTCTCGCTCACGAGCACGCCGCCGGTCTCGAGCGCGGCGTTCCAGGTGAGGCCCCAGTCCTTGCGGTTCACGGTCACGGAGCCCTCGAAGCCGATGCGCTTGTTGCCGAACGGGTCGATCGCGGAACCGGTGTACTCGAAGGGGATCGTGACCGGCTTGGTGACGTCCTTGATGGTCAGGTCGCCGGTCAGCTCCCAGTTGGTGTCGTCGATCTTCTTCGCCGCGGTGGAGACGAAGCGGATCTCCGGGTAGGTCTCGACGGCGAAGAAGTCGTCGGAGCGGAGGTGCGCGTCGCGGTCGGCCTGGTGGGTGTCGATGCTCGCGGCCTTGATCACGACCTGCGCGGAGGACTTGCTCGGGTCCTCGGCGTCGAACGTCGCGGAGCCCTCGAACTCGTCGAACTGGCCGCGAACCGTCGTCACCATCGCGTGACGGGCCGAGAAGCCGATGCGGCTGTGCGCGGCGTCGATCGTGTACGTGCCGGACAGGGCCTCGGTGGCCTGGGTGGCCTCGGTGGCCACAGGGGCGTCGGCGGTGGCGGTGGAGCGGTTGAACAGACCCATGACGGTTCCTCCTGGAAGACTTGAACTTTCAATCAATGTAGGTAACCACGATTGAATCGTCAAGTATTCCGGGTGTGTGCCACCCCACATCGCGGTCTCGACGAGCTCGACCAGCCGGGCCCGACCACCCGGAACGCCCGGTGAGGACGGATGGTGGACCGTCCTCACCGGTCGTTGGTCCCCGGCCCTGACCGGGGCGACTCGGATGGCCTCGACAGGCTCGACCACCCGGGGGCGGGTTACTGCGTGATGTACATCCGCGAGAACGTCGGCATGCCGCGCACGTTGTCGTTGACCATGCCGCCGACCTTGGAACCGCGGATCATCGCGGTGCCGCCGTACCCGGTGTTGACCGCGGGGTAGTACTCGGTCTCCATGGTCTTGTCGAACTCACCCCAGGCCTTCGGCGCGTCTTCGGGCGGCAGGGTGTCGAGGATCCGGTCCTGCTCGGCGTCCATCTCGGGCACGTCGAAGTTGGCCGGGTTCGGCATCCCCTCGAGCCCGACGAGGTCGCCCGACCACTGCGCCGGGAACCAGGTGGCACCGGCCGGCCAGTCGGAGCACCAGCCGCTGGAGCGGACGTTGATCGGGCTGTCGTAGTCGGTCCGGTCGGTGCGGATCGTCTCCACCGTCGAGGCGATCGGCGTGGCCTTGAAGCCGCCCGCCTCGAGGCCCTTGACGATCGCGTCCTTGGCCGCCACCGCGGACTCGTCGTCGGCGGAGAACAGGAACTTGATCTCGAAGCCCTCGGCGCCGGCCTCCTTCAGCAGCGCCTTCGACTTCTCCGGGTCGGTGGTCTGGCCGTCCTGGCCGGGCAGCGGCTCGTACTCGACGCGACCGGCGGTGCCGGGCGGCAGGATCGCCGTGCCCGGGACGCGGGTCACGCCGACGATCTCGCCGGCCGCCTTCCAGGCGTCGACGTACGGGTACGCCCAACCCAGCGCCTGCCGGACCTTCAGGTCCTTGATCTTCGTCATGTCGATGAACCACATGAACGTGCACGGCGAGGTGCCGGTGACGAGCCGGTCCCTGTCCTGCTGGATCTGGCGGTACGACGACGCCGAGACGTTGTCGTAGGTGAGCGTCGTCTGCGCCGAGCCGTTGTCGTTGATGATGATGTTCTCGAGCTTCGAGGTGTCCTGGGCGAACTCGAACTCCCAGCCGTCCACGGCCTGGATGCGGCCGGGGTCGGTCGCCGGGTCCCAGTGCTCGTTCTTCACCAGCGTGAGGCTGCTGCCGGGCTTGTAGTCGGCGAACTTGTACGGGCCAGTGGACAGCGGGTGCTGGCCGTAGTTCTCCGGGTTGTCCGCCTCCTCGGGGATCGCGGTGAACTGCGGGAACGACGCGTAGTAGTCCATGTCGCTGAACGGCCGGCGCATCTTGATGGTGATGTCGTTGCCGTCGACCACGACGCCCTTGTAGTTCGGGCCGTCGGAGAACGGTCCCTTGTACTTGTCGCCGTCGAGGAAGA
The DNA here is from genome assembly GCF_946885725.1 of uncultured Nocardioides sp. The sequence goes on along the minus strand of NZ_CAMPGZ010000093.1, from coordinate 9,175 downwards.
ACGTCGTGTTGTACGTCGGGCCGTCCGGCAGCTCCGCGATCGCGAACGACCGCTTGATCGCGTAGGCCACGTCCTCGGGCTCGACATCCGTGCCGTCCTCGTACTTGAGTCCGTCGCGCAGGGTGAACGTCCACTCGGTGTTGTCCTCGTTGGGCCGGCCGAGGTCGGTCGCCATGTCCGGCACGAGCTGCATGTCGTCGGACTCCGGGTCGTAGACGAACTGCGTCAGTGACCGCGTGACCAGGTCGGACAGGATCGCCGTCGAGTCGGTGTAGTAGGCCTGCGTCGGGTCGAGCGTCGCCGGGGCGACCGCGGTGAGCACCGTGAGCGTGCCGCCCTCGGCCGCGTCGTCCGGCAGCGGGACCGGCCCCTCCGCCTCCGCGTCCTTCGCGGACCCGGCGGCACCGCCGGCGCGGAACGTCCCGTCCGCGGACGGTTCCTCGTCGCCCTGCCCGCCGCCGCAGGCGGCCAGCGTCACGAGGGAGGCCACTGCCAGTACGGCGGCCGCCCCGCGACGTCGTGCGTGCGTCATGAGTGCTCCTAACCAGTAAGTGGGACTTAAACGGTTAGGAGAAGATCATGCGCGTTGATAACGAATCAAGGCACAATTGGCGCCGTGCACTGGGTCGAGATCGACGGCGTGAGGCTGCCGAAGCGGTTGGGCGGTCATCCCGCGCTGGACTTCTGCAACACCTGGGCGGGGTGGGGAGCGACCTCCGACATCGAGGAGGCGCGGCGCGAGTGGCTCTCGTCGTACGACGTACTCCTCACGTGGTCCGTGCACGTCGAGCTGGTGTCGCAGGACGACGCCGACGTGCTGCGCCGGCGCGCGGTCCGGCGCAAGGCGGAGGCCACGGGGGTGCTCGAGCGCGCCCGCGAGCTCCGCGTCGCGGTGCACGACGCGGTGCTCGACCCCAGTGACGCGCAGGCGCTCGCCGCGCTCACGCCCGAGGTGCGTCGCGCCGGCTCGATGGTCCACGTGGTGCCGCCCGGCTCGGACGGGCAGGCCGCGCGACTGGCCGTCGGGACCGAGGCCGGGCTCGAGCTGCCGGTGCTGGCGGTGGCCTGGTCGGCGGCGGACCTGCTCAGCAACCCCGACGTCGCCAAGGTGCACGCCTGCCCGGGCGTCGACTGCGGCTGGCTGTTCCTGGACACGCGCGGGCGGAGGCGCTGGTGCGACATGGCAGCGTGCGGCAACCGGGCGAAGGTCGCGGCCCACGCCCGGCGGATGAGGGAGCGAGCGCAGGCTGTGTGACCGCGGCCTGAGGCGACGGTCACGCCGCAGCCACCCCGATCCAGGTTTCCGTGACACGAGCGCCGGGCACCCACTAGGGAGCCTCGGGGCGTGCTGGGGTAGGTGCAGTTTCGTTCGCGGGGTGGGAGGAGGCCTGGTGGCCGAGGAGAGACCACCGGTGCTCGTCACCGGCGCCAGCGGGTTCGTCGGGCGGCGGCTGTCCGCCGCACTCGTCGACGCCGGGCACCCGGTCCGCGCGATGACCCGCCGGCCCGACCGCTACGACGGACCCGGCGAACCGGTCCGCGGCGACGTGCTCGACCCCGACTCCCTCGGACCCGCGCTCGAGGGCTGCGCCGCGGCGTACTACCTCGTCCACTCGCTGGACTCGCCGGACTTCGAGCGCCTCGACGCCGACGCCGCCACCGCCTTCGGCGAGGCCGCGGGCGACGCCGGGCTGGAGCAGATCGTGTACCTCGGCGGCCTCGGTCGCGACCGGGACTTCGAGACCCTCTCCGCGCACCTGCGCAGCCGTCGTGAGGTCGAGGGGCTGCTCGGCGCCGGCGGCGTGCCGGTGACCGTGCTGCGCGCCGGCATCGTCGTCGGGCACGGCGGCATCTCCTGGGAGATCACCCGCCAGCTCGTCCAGCACCTGCCCGCGATGATCACGCCGAAGTGGGTGTACACCCGCACCCAGCCGATCGCGGTCGACGACGTCGTGCGCTACCTCGTCGGCGTGCTCCGCCACCCCGACGCGCTCGACCGGGTCTTCGAGGTCGGCGGGCCGGACGTGCTGCGCTACTCCGACATGCTCCAGCGGGTCGCGCGGATCGAGGGCCGGCCGCTGCCGATCGTCCCGGTGCCCCTGCTGACCCCGGGCCTGTCCTCGCGCTGGCTGTCGCTGGTCACCGACGTCGACGCCGAGGCCGGTCGCAACCTCGTGGACTCGATGAGCATCGAGGTGGTCGTCGAGGACGACAGCATCCGCGACGTCGTACCGTTCGAACCCATGGGGTACGACGACGCCGTCCGCGTCGCGCTCGCCGAGCACCGGAGCCGACGCTGAGGCCGCTGCTGTCGCGGCTGCGTGACCGGCTGCCCAAACCGATCACGCACGTCGCCCCCGTCGTCCACCCCGAGAGCGACGAGGTGGTGCGCCACCGTCGTCGCGTGGTCGCCGGAGCCAGCGTGGTCGGCGCGGGTCTGCTCGGGGTCGGCCTGTCCACCAAGCCGGGGTCGCGCGAGTTCTACGCCACGACCCTGGGGGTCGCCGCCGTGTGGACGCTCGGCGGCGTGATGTCGGGGCCGCTGCACCTCGGCTGGATCGAGGGCCAGGACCGCCGGCTGCGCCGCCCCGTCGTCACGCCGGTCGCCACCGGCGTCGGGGCGTTCGGGTTCTTCTACGCCTGCGCGCTGGTCGCCCGGCGGATCCCGCCGCTGGACCGGGCCATCTCGCGCGTGCTGGTCTTCGCCGAGGAGGGCGACGAGCCGCTGGTGCTGCTGACCACGCTGGCCAACGGGCTCGGCGAGGAGGTGTTCTTCCGCGGCGCGCTCTACTCCGCGCTCGGCGACCGCCACCCGGTGCTCGGCTCGACCGCGGTCTACGCTCTCGCCACCACGACCACCCGCAACCCCGCGCTGGTGCTCGCCGCGGGGGTGATGGGCACGCTGTTCGGCCTGCAGCGGCGCGCCACCCAGGGCCTGCAGGCGCCCGCGCTCACCCACCTGACCTGGTCTGCGCTGATGGTGCGCTACCTGCCGCCGCTGTTCCGGCGCGCCCACGACGGGGACCCCCGATGAGCGCCGTCACCCGCGCTCTGGACACCGCTCTCGACCGGACGGTCGTGCCGGGCTTCAGCACCATCGGCTACAGGCTGCGCCGCGCCTGGTGGCCCGACGACCCGCGCCGCGAGGCCCTCGCCGGCAAGGTCGCGCTGGTCACGGGCGCCGGGTCAGGACTCGGTCAGGCCACCGCGCTCGGTCTCGCCCGCCTCGGCGCCACCGTGCACCTCCTCGTCCGCGACCCTGCCAAGGGCGACGCCGCCGCGGACGCGATCCGGGCCGCGGTGCCGCGGGCCGAGCTGCACGTGCAGCTGTGCGACGTGGGCGATCTCTCCGCCGTACGACGGTTCGCGGGGCAGCTCACCCGGGAGGTGCCGCGGCTCGACGTGCTCGTGCACAACGCCGGCACGCTCCCGCCGGAGCGCACCGAGTCCGCCGACGGCCACGAGCTGACCGTCGCCGTGCACGTGCTCGGCCCGGTGCTGATGACCGAGCTGCTCCGGCCGGTGCTCGCCGGCCACGACGCCCGGGTGGTGCTGGTGTCGTCCGGCGGGATGTACACGCAGCGGCTGCCCGCGGCCGACCCCGAGTACCGCCGCGGCGACTACCGCGGCACCGTCGCCTACGCCCGGTCCAAGCGGATGCAGGTCGCACTCGCGCCGCTGATGCAGGACCGCTGGCGGGGCGACGGCATCGGCGTCCACGTCATGCACCCCGGCTGGGCCGCGACGCCGGGCGTCACCTCGTCGCTGCCGACCTTCGCCAAGCTCACCAGGCCGGTGCTGCGCGACGCCGAGGCCGGCGCCGACACCGTGCTGTGGCTGGCCGCCACCGAGCCGGCTCCGCCCGGCGGCCGGTTCTGGCACGACCGGGCGCCGCGGCCCACGCACTTCCGGAAGGCGACCCGGGAGACCGCCGAGGAGCGCGACCGGCTGTGGCGCTGGGTCCTGGGGTCGGTCGGGCTGACCTGACGACGACTCGTGGGAGCGTCGGTGCGGCGTACTAGGTTCACCGCATGCTGGTGATCGGCGACGACGGGCTGGCGCGGCCCACCTGGGCGGCGACCGACCCGCTGCTGAGGGACTACTACGACACCGAGTGGGGCATGCCCGTGCGCGACGAGCGCGGGCTGTTCGAGCGGCTCAGCCTGGAGGCGTTCCAGTCCGGGCTGTCGTGGGCGACGATCCTGCGCAAGCGGGCGGCCTTCCGCAAGGCGTTCGACGACTTCGACCCCGACACGGTCGCGGCCTACGACGAGGGCGACGTCGAGCGACTGATGGCCGACGCCGGCATCGTGCGCAACCGGCGCAAGATCGAGGCCACGATCACCAACGCCCGCGCGACCGTGGCGCTGCGCGACGAGGGCGGCCTGCCCGCGCTGATCTGGTCGTTCCAGCCCGCCGAGACGCCGGCGCCCACGTCGTACGACGAGATCCCGACGCAGTCCGAGGAGTCCCGCGCGCTCGCCAGGGCGCTGCGCGCCCGCGGGTTCGTGTTCGTCGGGCCGACCACGATGTTCGCGCTGATGGAGGCGGTCGGCGTCGTCGACACCCACCTGGTCGGCAGCCACCGCCGCGGCACGTCAGGGGTCTGGACCGGAAGGTAAAGGTTGGCCACAAAACCTCAAGTGGCCCTTGAGTTCGACCACCCGTTCGACCGATATGTCGGATGTCAGGTGGACGAACGAGATCCGCGAGGATCCGGTGGGGGCCGGAGTTCACAGGTTCACGAGACCGGGACGACTGAAGCGGTGCCAGGAGGTCACCGCCGCGGTACTGTCGCCGGGATTGAGGGAGGCCTGCACTGTGGATCGCTGCTCACACTGCCGCAACCGGATCAAGCCCCACCACACCACCGCGGGCCCGGCGAACGCCGAGGGCTCCTACCACGCCGACTGCTGGGCCGAGGCCCAGAAGCAGGCGGCGATGACCTCCGCCGAGCAGCAGCGCGAGTACCAGCGCCGCATCGCCAGCGAGGGGCTCACCGCCCTGCTGTCGCCGTACGTCTCCGTCTTCCCGCAGCAGCGCGAGTCCGGCGCGTCCCCGAACCCGGTCTCCGTCTGACCTGACCGCCCCTCGAGGCCGTCCGATCAGTCCGACAGGTTCTGCAGCCGGACCTGGCCGCGCGCCACGCGGCGACCCTCGGCGTCGACGGTCTCGACCACCCAGACCTGCTGCGAGCGACCCTGGTGCAGGGGGGTCGCCGTGGAGGTCAGCTCGCCCTCGCGCACCGCGCGGTAGAAGTCGGTGTTGTTGTTGACCCCGACGACCTTGCCCCGGTCGCCCCACCACTGGCTCGCGCCGACGCTGGCCAGGGTCTCCACGACGCCGGCGTGCGCGCCGCCGTGGACGATGCCGAACGGCTGGTGCAGCTCCGGCCGCGCCGTCCACGTCGCCACCACCCGGTCGCCGGAGACCTCCTCGAACCGGACCCCCAGGTAGTCCGTGAAGTGCCCGCCCGCGGTGATCGCGTCGACGGGCGCGCCGGTGTCCGTGGTCGTGCTGCTCTCGCCGTTGCTCATGCCCGCGATCCTAGGCAGCACCGCGACATCCCGGCCCGGACGGTCCGACCGTCGGTCCCGCGCCTTAGGCTGAGCGCGATGTCTCCCACCCTGCTCGCGGTCGACGGCAACTCGGTGTTGCACCGGTGCTTCCACGCCGCCGCCCGCACGGGGTTCCGCACCGCCGACGGGCAGGCCGCCTGGGCGGTGCGCGGGTTCCTGTCGATGCTCGGCGCCGCGGTCGACCGGGCCTGCGCCGACGCGGTGGTCGTGGGCTTCGACGACCCGGAGGTGAGCCGCCGGCGGGAGCGCTGGCCGATCTACAAGGCGCACCGCGACCCCAAGCCGGCGACGCTCGACGAGCAGCTCGAGACCGCTGTCCACGTGCTGCGCGACCTCGGCGTCGTCGTGGTGCGACCGGAGGGGCTCGAGGCCGACGACGTGCTGGCCTCGGCCGCTGCGTGGGCGCCGACCGTGGGCGCCCGCACGGTGATCGCCACCTCCGACCGCGACTCGTTCGGCCTGATCGACGACAACACCCGGATGCTGCGGATCCTCAACGGAGGCGTGGACGCTTCCCCGATGCTCGACCCGCACCGGCTCACGCTGGTGGCCGGGGTGCGGCCCGAGCAGTACCTCGACTACGCCGCGCTGCGCGGCGACGCCTCCGACAACCTCCCGGGCGTGCGCGGCTTCGGGCCGAAGACGGCGGCGAAGCTGCTCGCGGCGTTCGACTGCGCCGAGGAGGCGTTCAACGACGCCGCGATGGGCGGTGAGCGCTGCCGCGCCGCTGTCGGCCGCTCCCTGGCCGCGACGCTGGCCACCAGCGAGGCGCGGGCCGCCTTCCAGACCAACCGCGCGGTGATGACCATGCACCGCGACATCCCGCTCGGCCTCGACGTCGCCAACGGGGTCGGACGGCTGCCGCTCGAGGTCGACCGGGTGAAGTCGGTGTTCTCCCGGTTCGACCTCTACACGCCCTCGCTGGTCCGGTCGCTGACCGGCGAGGACGTGCACATGCCGCGTCCGGTCGACATGGACGTGTCGTGGCAGCCGCCCCCGGTGCGGTCCGCGGCCAGGTTCCCGCCGCTGCCGAAGCAGCCGGAGGCGCACCCGACGCTGTTCTAGGCGATCCAGACCGTCTTGATGTTGCAGAACTCCCGGATGCCGTGGTCGGCGAGCTCGCGGCCGTGCCCGGACGCCTTGATGCCGCCGAACGGCAGCGCCGGGAACGACGCGACCATGCCGTTGATGAAGGTCTGGCCGGCCTCGAGGTCGCGGATGAACCGCTCCTGCTCCTCGGCCTCGGTGGTCCAGGCGTTGGAGCCGAGGCCGAAGCGGGTGGCGTTGGCCAGTGCGATCGCCTCGTCGATGTCGGCGACGCGATAGACCGAGGCGACCGGGCCGAACACCTCCTCGTCGTACACCTTCATCTCCGGGGTGATGTCGGTGAGGATCGTCGGCGGGTACCACCAGCCCTCGCGCTCCGGCCGCTCGCCGCCGAGCACGACGGTCGCGCCCTTGTCGACGGCGTCCTTGACCAGCTCTTCGACGTCCTCGCGGCCGCTCTCGGTGGCCAGCGGGCCGACATCGGTGCCGTCCTCCATCGGGTCGCCCACGACCAGGCCGGACATCTCCTTGGTGAAGTGCGCCATGAACTCGTCGTAGACGTCGGTGTGCACGATGAACCGCTTGGCGGAGATGCACGACTGGCCGTTGTTCTGGCAGCGCGACGTGGTGGCGACCTTGGCGGCCTGGGCCAGGTCGGCGGACGGCATCACCACGAAGGCGTCGGAGCCGCCGAGCTCGAGCACGACCTTCTTCAGCGACTCGCCCGCGGTGCGTCCGACCGCCACGCCGGCGCCCTCGGAGCCGGTCAGGGTCGCGGCGGCGACCCGGTCGTCCTTGATGATCGCGTCGACCTTGCTGCTGCCGACCAGCAGCGTCTGGAACACGTCGTCGGGGAAGCCCGCCTCGCGGAACAGCTCCTCCATGAACAGCGCGGTCTGCGGCACGTTGCTGGCGTGCTTGAGCAGCCCGACGTTGCCGGCGGCCAGCGCCGGGGCAGCGAAGCGCATCGCCTGCCACAGCGGGAAGTTCCACGGCATGATCGCCAGCACCACGCCCAGCGGGAGGTAGCGCGCGTAGGCCTTGCTCGCGTTGACCAACGCCCCGTCGACCGGCTCGTCGGCGAGGATCGACTCGGCGTTCTCGGCGTAGTAGCGCAGCACGGACGCGCACTTGGTGACCTCGGCCGCTGCCGCCTTCGTGGTCTTGCCCATCTCGAGCGTCATCAGCTTCGCGAGCTCCTCGGTGCGGTCGTCGAGGATCTGGGCGGCGGCGTTGAGCCAGCGGGCCCGGTCGGCGAACGTCGTCAGGCGGTACGACGCGGCCGCGGCGGCGGCTTTCGCGAGGCGGTCCTCGATCTGCTCGTCGGTGAGCTCGTCGAACGTGCGGAGCACCTCTCCGGTGCGGGGATCAGTCGTGGCGATGGGCATGGGCACAGCGTTCCACGCCGTACGCCCGCAATAAAGGGCGGAATCCGTACGTGGCGAGAGGCACCTTTTGCGGTGGGTCCGGCTGGGTACGGTGCACAAGCGGACACCGTCTGGTCGGTGACGAACGGTTGAGGAAGAGAGACACATGCAGATCTGGCCGGGACGGCCCTACCCGCTCGGGGCGACCTACGACGGGTCCGGGACCAACTTCGCGCTCTTCTCCGAGGTCGCCGACAAGGTGGAGCTCTGCCTCATCGACGACGCCGGTCGCGAGACCAAGGTCGAGATGGCGGAGACCGACGCCTTCGTCCACCACGTCTACCTGCCGGGTGTGCACCCCGGGCAGCGCTACGGCTACCGCGTGCACGGTCCCTACCGCCCGGCGGAGGGCCACCGCTGCAACCCGGCCAAGCTGCTGCTCGACCCCTACGCGAAGGCCGTCGAGGGGCAGATCGACGGCGACGAGTCGCTGTTCTCCTACAAGTTCGGCGACCCCGAGAAGTTCAACCGCAAGAACAGCCGCGGCCACACCATGCTCGGCGTCGTCGTGAACCCGTTCTTCGACTGGGGGAGCGACCGGCACCCGGAGCACGAGTACCACGACACGGTCATCTACGAGGCGCACGTCAAGGGCCTGACGATGCGGCACCCCGACGTACCCGAGGACATCCGCGGGACGTACGCCGGCATCGCCCACCCGGCCACGATCGCGCACCTGAAGTCGCTCGGCGTCACGGCCATCGAGCTGATGCCGGTGCACCAGTTCGTGCAGGACACGACGCTGGTCGACAAGGGCCTGGCGAACTACTGGGGCTACAACACGATCGGCTTCTTCGCGCCCCACAACGCCTACTCCGCCTCCGGCCAGCGCGGCCAGCAGGTCCAGGAGTTCAAGTCGATGGTCAAGGCGCTGCACGAGGCGGATATCGAGGTCATCCTCGACGTGGTCTACAACCACACCGCCGAGGGCAACCACCTCGGTCCGACGCTGTGCTTCCGCGGCATCGACAACAACGCCTACTACCGCCTGGTCGACGAGGACCGCACCTACTACTACGACACGACCGGCACCGGGAACACCCTGCTGATGCGGCACCCGCACGTGCTGCAGCTGATCATGGACTCGCTGCGCTACTGGGTCACCGAGATGCACGTCGACGG
>NZ_CAMPGZ010000092.1 GCF_946885725.1 uncultured Nocardioides sp. | reverse complement strand
TCGGCGGCGTTCGCCTACGGCTACATGGCGACCGACATCCCCGACCCCAACGAGGACTTCCAGACCGAGACGACGATCGTCTACTACGCCGACGGCAAGACCGAGCTCGGTCGCTTCGCGGAGCAGAACCGCACCAGCGTCGCGCTCTCCGACATCCCGCCGCACGTCCAGGCCGCGGTGATCGCCGCCGAGGACCGCACCTTCTACACCAACCGCGGCATCGACCCCAAGGGCATCCTGCGCGCGGCGTTCTCCAACGCCCGCGGCAACTCGACCCAGGGTGCGTCGACGATCACCCAGCAGTACGTCAAGATCTACTACCTGTCGCAGGAGCGCACCCTCACCCGCAAGGTGAAGGAGGCGTTCCTCTCGCTCAAGCTGCAGCGCCAGCAGAGCAAGAACCAGATCCTGCAGGGCTACCTCAACACCATCTACTTCGGCCGCGGCGCCTACGGCATCCAGGCCGCGGCGCAGGCGTACTTCGACAAGGACGCCAAGGACCTCACGGTCAAGGAGGGCGCCGCACTGGCGTCGATCCTCAACTCGCCCAACAACTACGACCCGGCCAACGGCAAGGACGTGAAGGAGCGGCTGCTCGCCCGTTACCAGTACGTCGTCGACGGCATGGTCGAGATGGGCGAGCTCGACGAGGCCAAGGCCGCGCGCGTCCGCGAGAAGCTGCCGAAGTTCCCGCGCACCGTCGACAACGACTCCCTCGGCGGCCAGAAGGGCTACATGCTCGAGATGGTCAAGAAGGAGCTGCGCGGCCAGGGCTTCGACGACGCCGAGATCCAGGGTGGCGGCCTCCGGGTCACCACCACCTTCACCCGCAAGGCGATGGCCGCGGCCACCCGCGGCGTCCAGGCCCAGCGCCCGCGCGGCCTCAAGGGGCTGCACGTCGCCAGCGCCTCGATCGACCCGCGCTCCGGCGCGCTGCGCGGCTTCTACGCCGGGCAGGACTACCTGAAGTCCAACGGCGGCACCAACTGGGCCGTCGCCGGCGGCGCCCCCGGCTCGAGCTTCAAGCCGTTCGCGCTCACCGCCGGCCTCAAGGACGGCTACTCGCTGAAGAGCACGTTCGAGGGCAACTCGCCGATGGAGGTCGGCGACGCCGAGTTCGAGAACCAGGGCGAGGACGGCGGCTCCGACTACGGCGAGGCCGTCCCCCTGCTCCAGGCCACCGAGGACTCCATCAACACCGCGTACGTCGACCTCACGCTGTCGCTGAGCAACGGCCCGAAGGCCGTCGTGGACACCGCGGTCGACATGGGCATCCCGAAGGACGCGCCCGACCTGCGCCCCGAGGCCGGTGTCGCGCTCGGCTCCGCGATCGTGAGCCCGATCGACATGGCCAACTCCTACGGCACGCTCGCCGACAACGGGCGGGCCAAGGACTGGTACGTCGTCAACCGGGTCGAGAACCCCAACGGCGAGGTGCGCTACAGCCACCAGCGCGAGGCGCGGCGCGTTGTATCAGCCGACATCGCCGCCGACGTGACCTACGCGCTGCAGCAGGTCGCCAAGGTCGGCAGCGGCGTCAACGCCAACACCATCGAGCGGCCGATCGCCGGCAAGACCGGCACCGCGACCAACGACGAGGGCCGGATCCGCTCGTCGTGGTTCGTCGGCTACACGCCGCAGCTGTCGACCGCCGTCATGTACGTCCGCGGCAACGGCCAGGCGCCGCTCGACGACTTCCTGCCGACCTTCTACGGCGGCGAGTACCCCGCCCGCACCTGGGCCGGGATCATGGGCAACGCGCTGCAGGGTGCGCCGGTGCTGGAGTTCCCGCCGCCGGCCAACCTCGAGGCGACCAACGACGACCCGGAGCACGAGCCGCTGCCGACGTTCACGCCGAAGCCGACGCCGACCAAGACGGTGAAGCCGAAGCCGACGCAGACGCCGACGGAGGAACCGACGCCGACCCCGACCGAGCAGCCGACCCCGACGCCGCCGACGCCGACCGAGACCTGCACCGGCATCCTCTGCGAACCCGGAGGCGGGGGCGGCGGAGGCGGGGGCAACCCCAACTCGCCGACGCCGACACCCGGCGAGACGCCGCCACCACAGCAGTAACCGACCGCGCGGTCAGTAGGGTTCTCGGGTGACGACGCGAGGCCCCGGCCAGGAGACAGGGCGGGGCTGGCCGGCACCGACGGCACCGGACGCGTCGGTCGTCCGCCCGACGTGGGAGGACCCGCTGGTGCGCACCGCCAGCGAGGCGATCGGCGGCCCGTCCGGCGCCCGCTCGGCCGGCCACCCGTGGTGGACTCCGGTGCGGGTGGTGCTGGCGCTGACCTGCGTCGGCTTCCTGCTCGCGATGGTGCAGAAGTCCCCGTGCGTCGCGGCCGACTGGCCGGGCGGCAACTACCGCTACGCCGCGCTCTGCTACTCCGACGTGCCCTACCTGTACGTCGGGCGCGGGTTCGCCGACCTGAGCGTGCCCTACGCCGACAACGGCGGCCGCTGGCAGACGCTGGAGTACCCGGTGGTGATCGGCTACTTCGCCTACGGCACCGCGGTGATCACCCACGGCCTCAGCGGTTTCCCGGACCTCGACGTACGGCGGCAGTCGACCCCCGACCTGGTCTCCAGCCTGCCCGGCGTGCAGCAGGAGTCGTGGCTGTTCTTCGTGGTCACCGCGGTGCTGCTGGCGCCGTTCGCGCTGCTCGCCGGCTGGTTCCTCGCCCGCACGCACGAGCGACGGCCGTGGGACGCGGCCGCCTTCGCGCTCAGTCCCGCGCTGATACTCACCGGCCTCGTCAACTGGGACCTGCTGGTCGTGGCCGCGGTCGCCGGCGCGTTCTGGGCGTGGTCGCGCAACCGGCCGGTGCTCGCCGGCGTGATGATCGGGCTGGGCACCGCCACCAAGCTGTTCCCGCTGTTCCTGCTGGGCGCGCTGTTCGTGGTGTGCCTGCGTCGCGGCCGGCTGCCGGCGTTCGGTGCGGCCGCCGTCGCGGCGGTCGGGTCCTGGCTGGTGGTCAACCTGCCGCCGGTGCTCTACGGGCTCGACCAGTGGAAGGTGTTCTGGTCGTTCAACGACGGCCGCGGCGCCGACCTCGGCTCGCTCTGGCTGATCTGGCAGCAGTCCGGCCACGAGATCTCGGCGGGCGTGATCAACCTGGTGTCGTTGATCTGGTTCGGCGCGGTCTGCCTGGCCGTGCTGATGCTCGGCCTGCTCGCGCCGCGCACCCCGCGCATCCCGCAGCTCGCGCTGCTGATCGTCATCGGCTTCCTGCTGGTCAACAAGGTGTACTCACCGCAGTACGTCCTGTGGCTGCTGCCGCTCGCCGTCCTCGCCCGGCCGCGCTGGCGCGACCTGCTGATCTGGCAGGCCGGCGAGGCGTTCTACTTCGTCGCGGTCTGGTTCTACCTTGGTGGCTACACCGCGTCGGCGACGTCCGGCGCGCAGGACCACACCTACTGGGTGGCGATCGTCGTGCGCGTGCTCGCCCAGCTCTGGCTGGCCGGCGTCGTCGTGCGCGACGTGCTCAGGCCGGACCACGACCCGGTCCGCGCCGACGGCAGCACCGACGACCCGATGGAGCCCACCGCCCGCACGCTGCCGCGGCGGATCCTGGGTCGCCGGGCTCAGGAGACGACGGTCTCGTCGAACGACGTCGCGGTGTAGCGGACGCGCACGTCCACCTCGTCGCCCACCTCGGGCACGGGCGCGCCCGCCGGCAGGAACAGCATCGAGGCCTGCATGTGCGGCGGCTCGGCGAACAGCCGCTGCTTGCCGCCGATCGTGTACGGCGAGCGCACGAACCCGGCCGCGTCCAGGCCGCCCCTGGCCACCCGCGCCGCCCGGTCGCGCAGCGACGCCCCGCCGGTCGGCGCCTCGAGACCGATGCCGTGCGCCGTACCGCCACCGACGACCACGATGTGCCCGGCCTTGGGCGCGGTGCGGCTGCGGTAGCCGAACACCTCGCCGCGCTCAACCGGGTGCACGTCGAGCACGGTCGCCCGGGCATGCAGCGCGCCGCGGTCGCCGAGCCACAACGCTGTGCCGATGCGGGGGCGGAACTCGAAGTCGGCGTAGCGGTGTCGCAGGTCCGCGAGCTCGGAGTCGGTGAGGTGCGAGACCCAGACCCGCTTGGCGGGCATCCCGGCCGCGACCACGTCGGTCATCAGCCGGTCGACCTCGGTCAGGTGCGAGCCTTTGCTGATCGGCAGGTGGAAGGCCACGCCCTCGAGCCGGACGCCGCCGACCTCGGCCCACAGCTGCACGGCCTCGCGCAGCTCGCGGGCGGAGAAGCCGTGCCGCCGCATCGAGGTCATCCGCTCGAGGATGACGCGGGGGCGCTCGGCGCGGGCGGCCAGGGCGCGCAGGTCGTCGAGCCGGCCGACGGTGTGCAGGATCTTGTCGTCGTAGACCGCGCGGCGCTCGGTCGGCCGCCACGGGGTGAGCACGAGGATCCGGCCCTTGAACGTAGTCGCCACCGGCTCGACCTCGGCGTAGGTGCCGACCGCGACGGTGTCGACGCCCAGCCAGGTGGCGAGCTCGCCGAGCCGAGGCAGCCCGAACCCGTAGCCGTTGCCCTTGGCCACCGGGACGATCCCGGGGTGGGCGTCGCGCACGGTGAGCATGTGCTTGTGCCAGCGGTCGCCGTCGACGTACAGCGTCAGCGCCATGTCAACGTCCTCCCGCCCGGCGGCGCATGTAGAGCGAGAACGCCTGGTAGATCGCGCCGTTGAGCGGCAGGTCCCACTCGCCGGCGTACTCGACCGCCTCGCCGCCGGTGCCGACCTTGAACTGGATCAGCCCGACGTGCGGGTCGCCGGCGTCGAGGGTGTCGGTGATGCCGCGCAGGTCGTAGACGTCGGCGCCCGCCGCGATGGCGTCCTGCATCATCCGCCACTGGATCGCGTTGGAGCCGCGCACGTCGCGCTTCTCGCTGGACGAGGCGCCGTAGGAGTACCAGACGTGCCCGCCGACGCGGATCGCCAGCGTCGAGGCGACCAGGTCGCCTTCGTGCTCGGCGAGGTAGAGCCGGATCCGGTCCTCCTCCTCGGCGCCGAGCGCCTCGAGCATGGTGCGGAAGTAGCCCAGCGGCCGCGGGGTGAAGCCGTCGCGCTCGGCGGTGTGCACGTAGAGCTCGTGGAACGCCGGGAGGTCGTCGGCAGTCCCGACCCGCACCTCGACGCCCGCCTTGGCGGCCTTCTTGATGTTGCGGCGCCACTGCTGGTTCATCCCGGCGAGCACCTCGTCCTCGGTGCGCGGCTCGCCGGCCTCGCGGCCCTCGGTGCGGCGGAGCGGGACGTGGAAGTTGTACTTCGGCTGTCCGGCGGCGAAGCCGCCCTCGGTCTGCTGCTGCCGCCAGCCGAGCTCCTGGAGCTGGGATACGACGCGGGCGCCCTCGACGGACCGCTCGGTCGGGGGTACGTCGGAGAGCCGGTGCACCGACTCGTCGGCGATGCCCTGCTTGATCGCGGCCGCCGACCAGCGGGCGACGACCACCGGCGGGCCGATCCGGACGCCGAACGCGCCGGACCGCTTGAGGTGCCGGGTGAGCGGGGCCAGCCACTCGCCGAGATCCTCGGTGGACCAGTCGATGACCGGGCCCTCCGGCAGGTAGGCGAGGTAGCGCTTGACCTTGGGCAGCTGCCGATAGAGCACCAGCGCGCTGCCGACCGGCTCGCCGCCGCCCCCGCGGAACCAGCCGATCGACTCGGCCCTCCACTCGCTCTTCACCGTCCCCCAGGCCGGGGTCTGCAGGAAGCTCGCGGACCGCTGGGCGCGCACGTGCGCCAGGTGCTCGGCGGGCGTGATCGTGCGAACGGTGAGAGCGAGGGTCACGCCGACCGAGCCTAGTGGTCGCCCCCGAACCGGCCCGGTCCGGTCGTCCTGGCCTCCCTGGTCTTCCTGGTCAGACGTGCTCGCGCAGCCAGGCGAAGTCGGCCTGGTGCTCGGCGGCCCCGCCCGGCGTCTCGATCATCACCGGTGCGCCGGCCTCGCGGACCACGCCGGCGAGCAGCTCGGGGTCGATGTGCCCCGCGCCGAGGTTGGCGTGCCGGTCGGCGCCGGAGTCGAACTGGTCGCGGGAGTCGTTGCAGTGCACCAGGTCGATCCGGCCGGTGATCTTGCGGATGTCGTCGACCACGGTGGCCAGGTCGTTGCCGCCGGCGTGGGCGTGGCAGGTGTCGAGGCAGAACCCGACCTGGTCGAACCCCTCGGCGGTCGAGATCGCCTCCCACACCCGGCCGATCCGGTCGAGGTAGCGGGTCATCGCGTTGTCGCCGCCGGCGGTGTTCTCGATCAGCAACGGCAGCTTGAGGTCGGTGGCCGCGACGGCCTTGCGCCAGTTGTCGAAGCCCTTCTCCGGGTCGTCGTCCTTGTTGACGTGGCCGCCGTGGACGATCAGGCCCTTGGCGCCGATCGCGGCGGCCGCGTCGACGTGCTGCTGGAGCAGCTTGCGGCTCGGGATCCGGATGCGGTTGTTGGTGGTGGCCACGTTGACGATGTACGGCGCGTGGACGTAGAGGTCGATGCCGGCCTCGGCCGCGTCGTCACGGAGGGCCTCCGGGCCCCCGGCGTACCGGATCTCGGGGCCCTTGTAGCCCTGCGGGTCGCCGAGGAAGAACTGCACCGCGTCGGCGCCGCGGGCCTTGGCCTCGGCGATCGGGTCGGTCTGGTCGACGTGGGCTCCGAGCTTCACCGGCGTGGTCATGCGGCCCAGCCTAGGACGGCCCGCCGACCACGCCGGAGCTCGTCCGGACGTCAGGGCTGGTCGAGGTCGACCACGCCGGAGTCGGCCTGGTAGCGCTCGCCGGTGGCCTTCGCCTTCACCAGGTTGACCACCTGGGTGACCTTGCTGCCCGGGGTGTCCCAGTACTCCGCGGAGTGCGCCTCGACGTGGACCAGCACGTTCTCGGGGTTCTCGGGACCGCCCTCGAGCCAGGCGCCGGTGAAGGTGTTCCAGTACTCCTTCAGCCGCTCCACGTCGTCGACCACCTTCGCCGTGCCCGACAGCGAGACCCAGGTGCTGCTCCCGGCGTAGGCGACGTTGACCTCGGGCTGCGTCTCGAGCTGGCCCACCCACGGGGCGGACCGCTCGGTGACGAACCAGACGTCGCCGTCGAACTCCACGTCCTGGGTGGCCAGCGGCCGGCTGACCAGCCGGTCGCCGTCGCGGGTGGTGAGCATGGCGATGCGGATGCCGTCGACGAGCTCGGCGACCTTGCGGGTCTCGTCCGTCCCGTGGGCCTCGTGGTGGGTCATGTCGTCTCCTGCGTACGTCGGGGGTGCGGGCTCCCGACGTACCCCACCAGCCCCTGGCTATGGCCGCGCTCGAGGCTGGGGACGACGATTTCTCGGCGCGGTCGCCCCGCTGTTACGCTGGGACGTCGTCCGGCTCGACCCCAGGATGTGCTGTGGGTGCGGGCCGGCTACTACGCACAGCCCTCCTGCCACGGAAACGCCGTGGCCGCTTTGAGTCCGAAGGAGGTGGAGACCGCTTTGCGTGCTTATGAAGTGATGGTCATCCTCGACCCCGATCTCGAAGAGCGCACCGTTGCGCCTTCGCTCGACACGTACCTCAACGTCGTTCGTCAGGACGGTGGCACGGTGGAGAAGGTCGACGTCTGGGGACGTCGGCGCCTCGCCTACGAGATCAACAAGAACGCCGAAGGCATCTACGCCGTCATCGAGCTGCAGGCCGAGCCTGCGACCGTCAAGGAGCTCGACCGCCAGCTGGGCCTCAACGAGTCGGTGCTGCGCACCAAGGTCATCCGGCCGGACGCTCGCTGACCCTGCCGGTCCCCGGCAACGACGTCGGCGCTCCCTGGTATCACTCGATACCGACCAAGGGAGCCGTCGCGTCCCGGACCGATTCCCCCGGTCACTCTGCACGAGCTGAGTAGCTACTCGAGACCAGGAGGCCTGGCATGGCAGGCGAAACCCCGATCACCGTCGTCGGCAACCTCACCGCCGACCCCGAGCTCCGCTTCACCCCCTCGGGTGCCGCGGTGGCCAACTTCACCGTCGCGTCGACGCCGCGTCAGTTCGACCGGCAGACCAACGAGTGGAAGGACCAGGAGACCCTGTTCCTCAACTGCTCGGTGTGGCGGCAGGCGGCCGAGAACGCCGCGGAGTCGCTGCAGCGCGGCATGCGCGTGATCGTGCAGGGCCGGCTGAAGGCGCGCTCCTACGAGACCCGCGAGGGTGAGAAGCGCACCGTCTTCGAGATCGACGTCGAAGAGGTCGGGCCGAGCCTGAAGATGGCCACCGCCAAGGTCACCAAGACCACGCGCAGCGGCGGCGGCCAGGGCGGCGGCGGTTTCTCCGGCGGGTCCGAGGACCCCTGGGCGACGCAGTCCGCCGGTGCCGGTCAGGGCGGCGGCCAGGCTTCGGGCGGCGGCTGGGGCGGCAACCAGGGTGGCGGCTCCGGCGGTAGCTGGGGCGGCAACCAGGGCGGCGGCGGCCAGTCCAACGACCCGTGGGCGTCCGGTGGCTCCTCGGAGGAGCCCCCCTTCTGATCCGCACGGGTGGTCGAGCGTCGGGTGGTCGAGCCTGTCGAGACCACCGGCTCAATCACCAGCGCACAACTGAACAGTCCATCCACTGACCATTCCGGCGCGAGCCGGGCTTCGAGAGAGGAAGCACCACAATGGCCAAGCCAGTACTCCGCAAGCCGAAGAAGAAGGTTTGCCAGTTCTGCAAGGAGAAGGTGTCGTACGTCGACTACAAGGACACGACACTGCTCCGCAAGTTCATCTCCGACCGCGGCAAGATCCGCGCGCGGCGTGTGACCGGCAACTGCGTCCAGCACCAGCGCGACGTGGCCACCGCGGTCAAGAACGCCCGCGAGGTGGCCCTGCTGCCCTACACGTCCACGGCTCGCTGAGGAAGGGGGACCACCTGATGAAGCTCATCCTGACCCAGGAGGTCGGTGGCCTCGGTGCCCCCGGCGACATCGTCGAGGTGAAGGACGGCTACGGCCGCAACTACCTCATCCCGCGTGGCTTCGCGATCCGCTGGACCAAGGGCGGCGAGCGCACGATCGAGTCGATCAAGGCCGCTCGCGCCAGCCGCGAGGTCCGCGACGCCGAGCACGCGCAGGAGATCAAGGCCAAGCTGGAGAGCACCACGTTCCAGCTGCCCGTTCGGGCCGGCCAGGGCGGCCGCCTCTTCGGCGCCGTCACGGTCAACGACATCGCGACCGCGATCACCGCCGCGGGCGCGGAGGTCGACAAGCGCAAGATCCTCGTCGGCAACCCCATCAAGTCCCTGGGCTCCCACCAGGTGACCGTCAAGGTGCACGACGACGTCGAGGCGACCGTCAACCTCAACGTGGTGCCCGCCTGACCGGCTGACACACCACACTCGGCTGGTCGAGCCTGTCGAGACCGCAGAGGGCCGCTCCGGTTACGGGGCGGCCCTCTCTGCGTGCTCCGGTGCCGCACTCGCGGCCTTGAACAGCAGGTAGACGACGTACAGCTGGGTCACCACCGCGAGGAACGCGACCGCCCCGAGCGCCAGCGAGCTCGCGTCGGTGGCGAGCACGACGACGGGGAGCAGCCCGACGACGACCATCGCGACGGCTGCGTAGCGGAACCGGCGCTCGAGGTCGGGCAGCAGCCGGGCGAGCGCGAGGCAGAGCACGACGACGAACGCGAGGTGCGGCAGCGACAGCGCCCACGCCACCGCGGGGTCGGCGCCCTCGGTGACGGCGGGCGGGTAGACCACCAGCGAGGTCACGAACGCCAGCACCGCGGTCAGCACCGCCCGGCCGCCGAGCCGCTCGGCCAGCGGCAGCACCCCGCCGACGACCAGCGCCCAGCCGACGGGGTCGGCGAGCAGGTCCCATCCGTGGTACGCCGCGTCGAGCAGCACGATCACCAGGCCCATGGCCACGAACCGCAGCGACGTCACGCGGCCACCCTAGGCGGGGACGTCAGGCGCCGGTGACCATCCACCGCGTGCCGCGGGCGCGGTGCAGCAGCACCACGGTCCGGCTGCCCATGAAGCCGAGGCCGAACGCGACCCACAGCCACACCAGCCCCTGCCCGGCCGGGGCCAGCACGACAGCCAGCCACGCGACCGGCGCGAACACCGCGAGCACCACGACGCCGCCCCAGGCGAGGTAGCGGCCGTCGCCCGCGCCGATCAGCACGCCGTCGAGCACGAACACCACACCGGCGGCGGGCTGGAAGACCGCCGCGACGACGAGCACCGGCACCAGCAGCTCGTGCACGGCCGGGTCGGAGGTGAACAGCGGGCCGAGCACGCCCGACAGCGCCGCGAGCCCGAGGCCGGTGAAGACGCCGGACCACAGCCCCCACTGCACCATCCGGCGGGTCATCGCGCGGGTGCCGTCGAGGTCGGCGGCGCCGAGATAGCGCCCGGTGATCGCCTGCCCCGCGATCGCGATGGCGTCCAGCGCGAACGCCAGGAACGTCCACAGCGTCATCGCCAGCTGGTTCGTGGCCGTCGCCGTGGCGCCGAGCGTGGCGGCGCCGTACGTCATCACCAGCAGCGACGCCCGCAGCGTCAGCGTGCGCACGACGAGCGCGACGCCGGCGTGCGCGGCGCGGCGGATGCCGGGCAGGTCCGGCCGCAGCGACGCGCCCTCGCGGCGGACAGCGCGGACCACCACCCACAGCAGCGCCGCCGCGGACCCGAGCTGGGCGAGGTCGGTGCCGATCGCCGAGCCGGCGATGCCGAGGTCGAGGCCGTAGACCAGCGCGACGTTGAGGGCGATGTTGAGCAGGTTGCCGGCCACCGCGACGACCAGCGGGGTCTTCGTGTCCTGCAGGCCGCGCAGGATGCCTGTCGTCGCGAGCATCACCAGCAGCGGGGTGACGCCGAGGAAGGCCCAGCGCAGGTACGTCGTCGCGTGCTCGGTCACCTCCGGGTCGGGACCGAACAGCCCGACCAGCGGGCCGGACAGCGCGATGCCGACGACGGTGGTGAGCACGCCGATGACCACCGCCAGCCAGACGCCGTCGATGCCCTGGGCCAGCGCACCGCGGGTGTCGCCGGCGCCGATGCGGCGGGCCACGGAGGCGGTGGTGCCGTAGGCAAGGAAGATGCACAACCCGACCGCGGTCTGCACCACCGCGCCGGCGATGCCCAGGCCGGCGAGCTCCGGGGTGCCGAGGTGGCCGACGATCGACGCGTCCGCGAGCAGGAAGAGCGGCTCGGCAACCAGCGCGAGGAACGCCGGCACGGCCAGCCGCAGGATCTCCCGGTCGGGACGGGTCGGGGTCCGCGACGGCACGCTGGTGGGGTCGCCGGTCACGGCCGCAGTCTACGTGGGTAAGGGTCAGAGCCGGTCATTGGCCCTGTCGCACCACTGTTCGTACACGACGATGACTACGTCAGTTGTAGCTGTTAGTAACTAGTCCTTCCCTGTGTATATTCGAGCCGAACGGAGGAGTGCGCGATCCGTTCAAATGGGACGCGTCCCGATGACCGATCACGGATCGAGACGCGTCGGCAGGTTTCTTGTGTGCACATCAGGTGGACCGCATCGTCGCAGGTCAGAAGGGGTTTCCCGGGACGGGGCCACTCGGATTCCACAGGCGTGTCCCCACCCTGTGCACATGAGTTCCGGCGTGTTCCACACCCTCGCGGCGGTTGTCCCCAGGGCTATGTGGACAACGGGCTTCCACCTAGCTGCTCGGGGGCCGTAACGTCTCCGCTCGCGCACTCCGGACGGAGCCCCCCGGACGGTGTGTGCGACCTGCCGGTCGGCGGCGGTTCTCGGGGTGTCGTCCTCGGAACTGTCGGTGCCCACCGGGATCCTGACAGCGTCCGACACACCACCCAGACCGCCCCCAGCACCGCCGCCACCGACAGGGGAACCACCAGCGCCGTGAGCACCGCACCGAGTGGTTACGACGGGGACCTCGTCCCTCCGGCTGACGACTTCGCCGCGCTGGGCGACGTCGCCACCCCCGGCCGGGGTTCCGGCTACGCCGACCGCACCCCGCCGCAGGACAACGACGCCGAGCAGAGCGTGCTCGGCTCGAT
Source organism: uncultured Nocardioides sp. (assembly GCF_946885725.1). Next base: position 3,448 of record NZ_CAMPGZ010000092.1, on the reverse strand, counting down.
GCTGCTCTCCAAGGACGCGATCGCCGACGTGATCGAGTCGGTCCGCGGCACCGACTTCTACCGCCCGGCGCACGAGACCATCTACGACGCGATGGTCGACCTCTACGGTCGCGGCGAGCCGGTCGACCCCGTCACCACGGCGGCCGAGCTGCAGCGCCGGGGCGAGCTGGTCAAGGTCGGCGGGGCGCCGTACCTCCACACGCTGTCGGCGAGCGTGCCGATCGCCGCCAACGCCGGCTACTACGCCGAGATCGTCCGCGAGAAGGCGATCCTGCGGCGGCTGGTCGACGCGGGCACCCGCATCGCGCAGATGGGCTACGCCGGCGAGGGCCAGGTCGACGACGTCGTCGACCGCGCGCAGGCCGAGGTCTACGGCGTCACCGACCGGCGGGCGTCGGAGGACTACGCGCCGCTGAGCGACATCATGGAGGCGACCCTCGACGAGATCGAGGCGATCTCCAACCGCGACGGCGAGATGGTCGGCGTACCCACCGGCTTCGCCGACCTCGACGAGCTCACCAACGGCCTGCACGGCGGCCAGATGATCATCGTCGCCGCGCGCCCCGCGGTCGGTAAGTCCACGCTCGGCCTCGACATCTGCCGCTCCGCCTCGATCCACCACGGTCTCACCAGCGTCATCTTCAGCCTCGAGATGACGCGCAACGAGATCACCATGCGCATGCTGTCCGCCGAGGCGCGGATCCCGCTCAACCACATGCGCAACGGCCACATGAACGACGAGGACTGGTCCAAGCTCGCCCGCAAGATGGGCGAGGTCTCCTCGGCGCCGATGTTCATCGACGACTCGCCGAACATGACGATGATGGAGATCCGCGCCAAGGCCCGCCGCCTCAAGCAGCGCCACGACCTGCGCCTGATCGTCATCGACTACCTGCAGCTGATGTCCTCGGGCAAGAAGGTCGAGTCCCGCCAGCTCGAGGTCTCGGAGTTCTCCCGCCAGATCAAGCTGCTCGCCAAGGAGCTCGACGTCCCGATCATCGCGCTCTCCCAGCTCAACCGTGGCCCCGAGCAGCGCTCCGACAAGCGCCCGATGATGTCCGACCTCCGCGAGTCCGGCTCGATCGAGCAGGACGCCGACATGGTGATCCTGCTGCACCGCGAGGACGTCTACGAGAAGGAGTCGACCCGCCCCGGCGAGGCCGACCTGATCGTCGCGAAGCACCGCAACGGTCCCACCCGCGACGTGGTCGTCGCGTTCCAGGGCCACTACAGCCGGTTCGTCGACATGGCCCACGGCTGAGAAGGTCTAGCAGCCGATCAACCTCTCCGCGTTGACGCAGGTGTCGCGGCCCGGGCCGCCGTCGGCTTCGTCCTTGCCGTCGCCTCCGTCGAGCACATCGTCGCCGTCCGAGCCGTCGAGGAAGTCATCGCCGCCGCGCCCGGACAGGATGTCGTTGCCGAACAGGCCGCCGAGGATGTCGGCATTGTCGGTGCCGCTCATGCGGTCGTCGTAGAAGGTGCCGGACACGTCGATGACCGTCGGCACGGGGGTGAGGTGTGTGATGACATCGCCGGTGGCCGCGCCGACCCGTCGAATGGTTCCCACCGCCAGGTCGACCTCGATGGGCTCCGGGATGTGCGGGGCGTACATGAGGACATAGGACCCGGCTCGCTCGCTGCGGATACGGATCTGGTCGCCGTCGGCTCGAAGTTCGATCCAGGTCTCGCCGCCCTTCGCGGTGGTCAAGACATCGCCTCCCGGTCCGCCCTCCAAGAATGTGCTGACAGAGACGCCGCGCGCCATCAGGCGATCTGGCCCCGGGCCTCCCGAAACAATGTCATCGGCCGTTCCGACGAGCCGGTCCGCGCCGGGCCCTCCGTAGAGCAGCCTGTCCGGGCTGCCGACCTGTCGAGGAGGGCGGGTCGGTGTGGCCACATAGTCGTCGCCGGGGCCGCCGCGCAGCACACCGCCCATGCCCTTGGCAGTGATGCGGTCGTCGCCCTCGTCGCCTGAGAGGCGGTCGCCTCCAAGGGGGTAAGGACGGTTACCACTCTTGCCTCCGACAAGACGGTCGTCGCCAGGTCCGCCGCACACATAGTCGTCACCGCCACGGGCGCGGACGACGTCGTCGCCCCCCAGAGCGACGATCACGTCTGTCTTCGAGGTCCCGAAGATCTCGTCGTCGCCGCTCGTGCCGACCAGCGTCGCCCGCCGCCCGAAGCAGGTCGGCCGGTCCGCCTGGGACACCACGGACGCGGCGAGATCCGGGACCGCGGAAGTCGCCGCCACAGATTCGGTCGATGCAGCGGGCACGGGCGCATCGGCCGGAGCGTGTGGCGACATGCTCGCGCCGAGCATTGCGGCGATGGTGAGGAAAAGAAGATGCCGCATGGTGTTCCCCCGTCGTGGCGTCGCTAGCCGTGCCGACGCTTCGAGCCTCAGTACCGGGCCTGCGCTGGGAGCGCCCTTTCGAGTGTCCATCGGCCTGGACCTCGGGGAAATAGCCCGGATGTGCGCGCACGACGGGGTCGCGCGCTGAACGACTGCGATCCGCAAATCACGCATCCGAAGCGTCACTTGCACCCCGACGGCGTTTCCCCGAGACGTCGTCGGCGCGCTCCAGGCCAGCTACAGCCGGTTCATCGAAATCGCCCGCGGCTCTTCATCGCCGATCAACCACTTCTGCGCGCCGACGCGCACATCTAACCGCCGCGAACCGGACGCGTCCGGCGATTCGCGCGCTCATCGAAAGCCAGGGCAACGATGTTGGGAAGGCTATGTTTCGTACGTGCCGCTTCGACACGAGCCCGACGTCGCGAACGCGAACTGGTTCACTCAAAGCGGCGACCCTTGGGCCCAGCTGAGTTCGATCGGGCCAAGTGGGTTCGCGCGCTACGCACGTGTGTTCCATTCAGTTCAGCCGGGTGCGGACGAGTCAGACCGGGACTCCTTGATCAACCTGGAGGGTCACCTCGACCACGAAACGTTGCAGCGCCTCGTGGGTGTCCTCGAGCCTCACACGACCACCCCATTGGACTGCTTCTTCGGACTGTGGGACGGATTCGGCGATATCCACGGGAGTCCTTCGGTCGGGCTCCTGAAAGCCGACTCCCACGGGCTGGAGACGGACAGATGGATTCCTCCGGCATTCTCACCCGTGGTGCTGAACGGGCCACGCGTGAGCATCCCGGCGCGAGACTATTTGCTATTCCGTGGCCCTCTACGCCTGGCCGGGCAGTGGGGTGCCGCAGATCTCGTCCCCGGCAGGCAACGAGACCTCAACAGCCCCAACCTGATGTGGCCCGCCGACCATGCCTGGTTCACAGCGACCGAGATCGACCTTCCCTGGACCGGCGTCGCCGGCACCGCCGAGTTGATCGAAGATCTCCTGGCAGCCGCGGGACTCGACGTTGAAGTCGTCGAGCCATCGGGGAAACTGCCCTACTGGCGCTCCGGAGCTTGAGACCGCTCCACGCGGTCCTGATC
>NZ_CAMPGZ010000091.1 GCF_946885725.1 uncultured Nocardioides sp. | reverse complement strand
GGACGGCACCGGCATCCTCCCGGTCGTCGTCGCCGACGGCACCGACCCCGAGGTGGCGGCCCAGCCCGGCGACGTCACGGTGGCCCGTCTCGTGGCAGACCGTGACGACGAGGACGAGCCCGCCCCCGCCGCTGATCCAGCCTCGGAGGTCTCGGTCACCGGGTCGCTCGGCGCGCAGATGCTGCTCTGGGAGGCCGCCACCGCCGTCGCCGGCCGTCTGCTCGGGATCAACCCGTTCGACCAGCCCGACGTCGAGAGCGCCAAGGTGGCCGCCCGCTCGATGCTCGAGGGCGAGCCCGACAGCACTCCCCCGACCTTCGTCGACGGTCCCGTCGAGGTCCGGGTACTCGGCGGCGACTGGGCCGACGGCGCCAAGACTCTCGCGGAGGCCGTCGACGCGCTGTTCGGCCGCCTCGACCCGGAGCACGGGTACGTCGCGATCATGGCCTACCTCGACCGGGTGCGGTACGCCGACCTCGCGGACGTCCGTCGTCCCGTCGCTGCGCGCACGGGTCGCCCGACCACCTTCGGCTGGGGGCCGCGGTTCCTGCACTCGACCGGTCAGCTGCACAAGGGCGGTCCGCCGGTCGGCGTGTACCTCCAGGTCACCGGCGACTCCGGCGTCGACCTCGCCGTGCCCGGCCGCGACTACACCTTCGGCCGGCTGATCGCGGCGCAGGCGGCGGGCGACGCCCAGGTCCTCGCCGAGCACGGCCGCCCGGTCCTGCGCGTCCACCTCACCGACGTACCCGCCGGGCTGGACGCGCTGCGCGAGGCGCTCGATGCCCGCTGACGCGCCGTTCGTCAACCCGCTGCGCGACCCTCAGGACCGCCGGCTGCCCCGGATCGCCGGGCCCTGCAGCCTGGTGATCTTCGGCGTGACCGGCGACCTGTCGCGCAAGAAGCTGATGCCGGCGGTCTACGACCTGGCCAGCCGCGGCCTGCTGCCGCCCGGGTTCTCGCTCGTCGGCTACGCGCGGCGGGACTGGGCCGACCAGGACTTCGCGCAGCTGGTGCACGACTCGGTCAAGGAGCACGCGCGCACGGAGTTTCGTGAGGAGGTCTGGCAGCAGCTCGCCGAGGGGATCCGCTTCGTGCAGGGCGACTTCAACGACGACGTCGCCTTCGACCAGCTCAAGCAGACCGTGCTCGACCTCGACCGGGTCCGCGGCACCCGCGGCAACCACGCGTTCTACCTCTCGATCCCGCCGCGCTTCTTCTCCGACGTGATCGGGCAGCTCAAGGAGCACGGTCTCGCCGACCCGCACACCGACAGCTGGCGCCGCGTCGTCGTGGAGAAGCCGTTCGGCTCCAACCTGGAGACCGCGCGCGAGCTCAACGCAATCGTCTCCGAGGTGTTCCCGCCGGACTCGGTCTTCCGGATCGACCACTACCTCGGCAAGGAGACGGTGCAGAACATCCTGGCGATGCGGTTCGCCAACGCGATGTTCGAACCGATCTGGAACGCCAACTACGTCGACCACGTGCAGATCACGATGGCCGAGGACATCGGCATCGGCGGCCGGGCCGGCTACTACGACGGCATCGGCGCCGCCCGCGACGTGATCCAGAACCACCTGCTCCAGCTGATGGCGCTGATCGCCATGGAGGAGCCCACGTCGTTCGAGGCCAAGAGCCTGCGCCTCGAGAAGCAGAAAGTGCTCGAGGCCGTCACTCTCCCCCGCCGGCTCGACCTCGGCACCGCCCGCGGGCAGTACACCGAGGGCTGGTCCGGGGGGGTCAAGGTGCCCGGCTACCTCGACGAGGAGGACATCCCGCGCAGCTCCCGCACCGAGACGTACGCCGCGCTCCGGCTCGGCGTCGAGACCCGGCGCTGGGCCGGTGTGCCGTTCTACCTCCGGCACGGCAAGCGCCTCGGTCGACGCGTCACCGAGGTCGCGGTGGTGTTCAAGCGCGCTCCGCACCTGCCCTTCAGCAAGACGTCCACCGAAGAGCTCACGCAGAACGCGCTGGTCATCCGGGTGCAGCCCGACGAGGGCGTGACGATGCGGTTCGGCTCCAAGGTGCCCGGCACGGCGATGGAGATCCGCGACGTCAACATGGACTTCGCGTACGGCGGCTCGTTCACCGAGTCCAGTCCGGAAGCCTACGAACGGCTGATCCTTGACGTGCTCCTCGGCGAGCCGCCGCTGTTCCCGCGGCACGAGGAGGTCGAGCTCTCCTGGAAGATCCTGGACCCGGTCGTCGAGTACTGGGCCGAGCACGGCAAGCCCGACACCTACGAGGCCGGCACCTGGGGCCCCGCCTCCGCCGACAAGATGCTGGCCCGTGACGGCCGCGTGTGGAGGAGGCCGTAGCCGTGATCGAGCTCGAGCAGACCACCAGCAGCGAGATCGCTGCCGAGTTCGTCCGCGCCCGGCGTCGCGCCGGCAGCCCGGCGATGGGCATGGTGATGACGCTGGTCTTCGTCGTCGAGGAGGAGGACGCGGAGGAGGCGATGGACATCGCCCGGGCCGCCTCGCGCGAGCACCCCGCGCGTGTGCTCGGCGTGATCCTCGGCGACGGCCGCGGCGCCGCGCAGGTCGACGCCAAGGTCGGCATCGGCTCCGGCTGGACCGGTGAGACCGCGATGATCACGCTCAGCGGCGCGGTCACCAAGCACTCCGAGTCGGTCGTGCTGCCGCTGCTGCTCCCCGACTCCCCCGTCGTCGTGTGGTGGCCGGCCAAGGCGCCCGACGATCCCGCGGCCGACCCGCTCGGCCGGCTCGCCCGCCGCCGCATCACCGACGCCGCCGCCGTACCGACGGGGCGGGCGAAGGCGATGCTGACCCAGTGCCGTTCCTACGCACCGGGCAACACCGACCTGGCGTGGACCCGGATCACCGGCTGGCGGGCGCTGCTCGCGGCCGCCCTCGACCAGGTGCAGTCCAAGGTCACGTCGGCCTCGGTCACCGCCGAGCGGATCAGCCCGAGCGCGGACCTGTTGTCGGCGTGGCTGGCGGACCGGCTCAAGGTCAAGGTCCAGCGGCGCAGCTCGCAGGGTCCGGGCATCACCCGTGCCGTGCTGACGACCAAGAAGGGCGACATCGTGATCTCCCGCGGGGACGGCAAGCTCGCCACGCTGTCCGCGCCGGGCGAGCCGGACCGGCCGGTGGCGCTGAAGCGGCGTGACCTCGACGAGCTGCTGTCGGAGGAGCTGCGCCGGCTGGACCCCGACGACGTCTACGCCCGGACCGTGAAGCGGATGGTGAAGGAGGCGGACAAGTGACCGCCCCCGAGGTCATCGTCGAGCCCGACGACGTCACGCTCGCCCGCACCGTCGCCGGAGCACTGCTGGACGCGATCGAGCACGCGCAGGCCGCCGGCGAGGTGCCCGGGATCTGCCTGACCGGCGGCACGATCGCCGACGCGATCCACCGCGAGGTCGCGCGCCAGACCGTCTCGCGCAACGTCGACTGGCGCCGCGTCGAGCTGTGGTGGGGCGACGAGCGCTACGTGCCGGCCGACAGCCCGGATCGCAACGCCAAGCAGGCCCGCACCGCCCTGCTCGACCACCTGGACCTCGATCCCGCTCTCGTCCACGAGATGCCGGCCTCGGACGCCGGGTTCGCCGATGTCGACGCAGCCGCCGCGGCGTTCTCCGCGGACGTGCGCGCGCACGGCCGGGGCGGGTTCGACCTGGTCATGCTCGGCATCGGCCCCGACGGGCACGTCGCCTCGCTGTTTCCCGGCTTCCCGCAGCTCGACGCCGACGACATCGCGCTCGGCGTCCGCGACTCCCCCAAGCCGCCGCCGGAGCGGATCACGTTCTCGTTCCCGGCGCTCAACCGCAACCGTGAGGTCTGGTTCGTCGCGTCCGGGGAGGGCAAGGCCGAGGCCGTCGCGCGCGCCCTGGCCGGCGCCGACCCGCACGAGATCCCCGCGGCCGGCATCACCGGCGGCGAGCGCACCGTGTGGTGGCTCGACGAGGCCGCCGCGTCACGACGCTGAGCCGAGTCGGCAGGGCGCGGAGCGTCAGAAGACGATCTCGCCGCGCTTCCGACGGTCGCGGAGGAGCTGGATGGCCTCGTCGAGGATCTCCTCGGCCTCCTTGTCGGAGCGGCGCTCCTTCACGTAGGCGAGGTGGGTCTTGTAGGGCTCGATCTTCGGCGGCGGAGGCGGGTTCTCCGAGTCGAGGCTGGCGGGCAGACCGCAGCGCGGGCAGTCCCAGGACTCCGGGACGGCGGCCTCGACGGCGAAGGTGATCACCGACTCGTGCTCGTGGGCGCAGAAGTACACCACCCGTTGCCGGGGCGCGGCCTCACCACGCTCCGCCTCGCCCATCGGACCGGCGCCTACTCGGCTGCCGCGAATGGCGTTGCCACCACCTGCCACGCTTTGACTCCTGTCGGTTCGGGGGGCTCGACTGGTGCCCTGCTGTGCTGCTGTCCGTGCGGTGCTGCGGGTGCTGCGGAGGTGCTGCTAGCTGCCGGCCTTCAGCAGCAGGCCGAGGGCGATGATGCAGGCCGCCCAGATCACCGCCGTGCCGACCGTGATCCGGTCCAGGTTCTTCTCGGCCACCGAGGAGCCGCCCAGACCGCTCGAGACACCACCACCGAACATGTCGGACAACCCGCCGCCGCGGCCCTTGTGCAGCAGCACGAGGAGGATCAGCAGCAGGCTGGTGAGGATCAGGAGAACGGTGAAGGTGATGACCACGGTGGGAAACTCTAACTCACGGGTAGGGGTTGTGGCGCGACGGTGGTGAACAGGTCGGTCAGATGACCGGCATGTCGTAGAAGCGGCAGATCCCGCCGAACTCGTCGGCCTGCAGGGACGCGCCGCCGACGAGGCAGCCGTCGACGTCCGCCTTCTCCATGATCCCGGCGACGTTGGCCGCCTTCACCGAACCGCCGTACAGGATGCGCACCTTCGCCGCGGCCTCCTCGCCGTGCAGCTCCTCGATGCGCGCGCGGATGGCCGCGCACACCTCCTGCGCGTCGTCGGGGGTCGCCACCTCACCGGTGCCGATCGCCCACACCGGCTCGTAGGCGATCACCAGGTCGCTCACCTGCGCGGCGTCGAGCCCGGCCAGCGAGCCGTCGACCTGCGCGAGCGTGTGCTCGACGTGGCGGCCTTCCTTGCGTACGTCGAGACCCTCGCCGACGCACACGATCGGCGTCATGCCGGCGGCAATGGTCTTCTTGGCCTTCTCGTTGACGATCTCGTCGGTCTCGTGGTGGTACTGGCGCCGCTCGGAGTGCCCCACGACGACGTACGAGCAGCCGAGCTTGGCCAGCATCGCCGCGGAGATCTCGCCGGTGTAGGCGCCGCCGTCGTGCATGGATACGTCCTGCGCGCCGTACTTGATCTCCAGCCGGTCACCGTCCACGAGCGTCTGCACGCTGCGCAGGTCGGTGAACGGCGGCAGCACGACGACCTCGACCTTGCTGTAGTCGTGCTTCTTGTCCGACAGCGTCCAGGCGAGCTTCTGCACCAGGACGACAGCCTCCTGGTGGTTGAGGTTGCACTTCCAGTTGCCCGCCATCAGCGGGACGCGCGCGTGCTTGGCCATCAGGTTCCTTCGTCAGTGAGTGGTCTCGACAGGCTCGACCACCCGGTGGGTGCGAGTCAGTCGTCAGGACAGGACGTCGATGCCGGGCAGCGACTTGCCCTCGAGGTACTCCAGGCTGGCGCCGCCGCCGGTCGAGATGTGCCCGAAGGCGTTCTCGTCGAAGCCGAGCTGGCGGACCGCCGCGGCGGAGTCACCACCGCCGACGACGGTCAGGCCGTCGCAGTCGACGAGCGCCTGTGCCACCGCGCGGGTGCCGTGGGAGAACGCCTCGAACTCGAAGACGCCCATCGGGCCGTTCCAGAACACCGTGCGGGCGTCGGCCAGCGCCGCCGCGAACGCCTTGCCGGACTCGGGGCCGATGTCGAGACCCATCTGGTCGGCCGGCATCGCGTCGGCGGGTACGACGGTCGGCGGCGCGTCGGGCTTGAACTCCGGCGCGACCACGATGTCGGTCGGCAGGATCAGGTCGACGCCCGCCTCCTCGGCGCGGCGGATGTAGTCGCGGCAGGTGTCGAGCTGGTCCTCCTCGAGCAGGCTGGTGCCGACCTCGTGGCCCTGGGCCTTGAGGAACGTGAACACCATGCCGCCGCCGATCAGCAGCCGGTCGGCCTTGCCGAGCAGGTTGTCGATGACGCCGAGCTTGTCGGACACCTTCGAGCCGCCGAGGACGACGGCATAGGGCCGCTCCGGGTTCTCGGTGAGGCGGCGCAGCACGTCGATCTCCGCTGCGACGAGATCGCCCATCGCCGAGGGCAGCCGTTGCGCCACGTCGTACACCGACGCCTGCTTGCGGTGCACGACGCCGAAGCCGTCGCTGACGAACACGTCGGCGAGCTTCGCGAGCTGGTCGGCGAAGGCGCCGCGCTCGGCGTCGTCCTTGCTGGTCTCACCGGGGTTGAAGCGGACGTTCTCGAGCAGCGCGACCTCACCGTCGGCGAGGCCCGCCACGGTGGCGGAGGCGGACTCCCCCACCGTGTCGGTCGCGAACGCGACGTCCTTGCCGAGCAGCTCGCCGAGGCGCTTCGCGACCGGGGCGAGGGAGTACTTCTCGTCGGGCTCGCCCTTCGGCCGGCCGAGGTGCGCGATGACGACGACCCGGGCGCCGGCGTCGGCCAGCTTCTTGATCGTCGGCACCGACGCGCGGATGCGGCCGTCGTCGGTGATGGTCGAGCCGTCGAGCGGCACGTTGAGGTCGGACCGGACGAGCACGCGCTTGCCGCGCAGGTCGCCGAGGTCCTCGATCTGCTTCATCGAGCGGAGGCCCCTGCCCCGGTCAGAGGCTGGCGCCGACGTGCAGGATCAGGTCCGCGAGGCGGTTGGAGTAGCCCCACTCGTTGTCGTACCAGCCGACGACCTTGACCTGGTTGCCGATCACCTTGGTGAGGCCGGCGTCGAAGATGCACGACGACGGGTCGGTGACGATGTCGGCGGACACGATCGGGTCCTCGGTGTAGCGCAGGAAGCCCTTGAGCGGGCCCTCGGCGGCGGCCTTCACCGCGGCGTTGACCTCCTCGACCGTGGTCTCGCGACCGGCCTCGAAGGACAGGTCGGTGGCCGAGCCGGTCGGCACCGGGACGCGGAGCGCGTAGCCGTCGAGCTTGCCCTTGAGCTCGGGCAGCACCAGGCCGATCGCCTTCGCGGCGCCGGTCGAGGTGGGCACGATGTTGAGCGCGGCGGCGCGGGCGCGACGCAGGTCCTTGTGCGGCGCGTCCTGGAGGTTCTGGTCCTGCGTGTAGGCGTGGATGGTCGTCATCAGGCCCTTGACGATGCCGAACTCGTCGTTGAGGGCCTTGGCCATCGGGGCCAGGCAGTTGGTGGTGCAGGACGCGTTGGAGATGATCGTGTGCTGCTCGGGGTCGTAGTCCTGGTGGTTCACACCCATGACCACGGTGATGTCCTCGTTCTTCGCCGGCGCCGAGATGATGACCTTCTTGGCGCCGCCGTCGACGTGCGCCTTGGCCGCGGTCGCGTCGGTGAAGAAGCCGGTGGACTCGACGACCACGTCGACGTTGAGGTCCTTCCACGGCAGGTTGGCCGGCTCGCGCTCGGCGAGGATCTGGAGCGTCTTGTCGCCGTACTTGATGCCACCGTCGACGACCGACACGTCGACCGGGAACCGGCCGAGGATCGAGTCGTACTTCAGCAGGTGGGCCATCGTGTTGAGGTCGCCGAGGTCGTTGGCGGCGACGATCTCGATGTCGGCCCCGGACGCTTGTACGGCGCGGAAGAAGTTGCGGCCGATCCGGCCGAATCCGTTGATACCCACGCGAACGGTCACGACGACTCCTGGTAGCTAGTTCGGGCTGCGTCAACGACGACCCTACCGACGGGCCGGGCCCGATGCACGGCCGGTCCGGCGTACGTGCGGGTAACGGGAATTCGCGCCTGGCAGGCCGCCCGGCGCCGAATATGTAAAGCGGAGTTATTGCGACTTCGAGCGCGCCGGGCGGCGCACAGGTCGCAATAACTCCGCTTTACATGAAACCGGCCGGCTACTGCTGCTCGGCGAGCATCTCCGGGGTGAGGACGGCCTCGGTGTCGGGGATGCCGAGCTCCTGGGCCTTCTTGTCGGCCATGGCGAGCAGGCGGCGGATGCGGCCGGCGATGGCGTCCTTGGTGAGGGCGGGCTCGTGCAGCTGGCCGAGCTCCTCGAGCGACGCCTGCTTGTGCTGCAGACGGAGGTCGCCGGCGAGCTTGAGGTGGTCGGGTACGTCGTCGCCGAGGATCTCCAGCGCGCGCTCGACGCGGGCGCCGGCGGCGACGGCGGCGCGGGCGGAGCGGCGGAGGTTGGCGTCGTCGAAGTTGGCGAGCCGGTTGGCGGTCGCGCGCACCTCGCGGCGCATGCGGCGCTCCTCCCAGGCCATCAGCGACTCGTGGGCACCGAGGCGGGTGAGCAGCGCGCCGATGGCGTCGCCGTCGCGGATCACCACGCGGTCGACGCCGCGCACCTCGCGGGCCTTGGCGGAGATGCCGAGCCGGCGGGCGGCGCCGACGAGGGCCAGGGCGGCCTCGGGGCCGGGGCAGGTGACCTCGAGGGCCGAGGAACGCCCGGGCTCGGTCAGGGAGCCGTGCGCGAGGAAGGCGCCGCGCCACGCGGCGACCGCGTCGCAGCCGGCACCGGAGACGACCTGCGGCGGGAGTCCGCGGACCGGACGCCCGCGTCCGTCGAGGAGGCCGGTCTGCCGGGCGAGCGCCTCGCCGTCCTTGACGACGCGGACGACGTAGCGGCTGCCCTTGCGGATGCCGTTGCCGGACACCATGACGACGTCGGAGGTGTGGCCGTAGATCTCGGCGATGTCCTTGCGGAGACGCCGGGCCGCGGCACCGGTGTCGAGCTCGGCCTCGACGACGATCCGGCCGCTGACGATGTGGAGGCCGCCCGCGAAGCGAAGCATCGAGGAGACCTCGGACTTGCGACAGCACGACTTGGTGACCTGGGTGCTGGCCAGCTCTGCCTTGACCTGTGCCGTCATCGCCATGCGTCCGATCCTGCCACGTCGACCTCTTTCCCCGAATCTTCGACTGCCTACGACCGTGACCGTCCTGCACGAACAATGGACGCGGCACGAACCAGAGTGAACCCTAAGCCTGCTTCATGAATCCCGCATACGCATCCGCCAACTTCACCGGGTCGTGACGCGGGCTGCCGTCGTCGGCGCCCACATCGGCCAGGACCAGCTCCGCGCCGAGCTCCTTCGCCGCGTCCCGCAGGCCCGCCTCCTCGTCGACGGATCTTGGGTCGGCCAGTACGACGTCGACCCGGAGCCCGGGGGCGTGCGCGGCGAGGACCTCGAGGTGCTGCTCGGGCGTGAATCCGTCGGTCTCGCCCGTCTGCGGCTCGAGGTTCATCGTCACCGCGACCCGGGCCGACGTCTCGGTCAGCGCCGTCCGGAGATCGGGCACCAGCAGGTGCGGGATCACGCTGGTGAACCACGAGCCCGGTCCGAGCACGACCCAGTCGGCCTCGTCGACCGCGGCGACGGCTTCGGGGCAGGCGGGCGGGTCGTGCGGCTCCAGCTCGACCGAGCTGACCTGCCCCTCGGTCGTGGCGACCTCGACCTGGCCGCGCACACGCACCAGGGCGGTCGGGTCGTCCGGGTCCAGACCGGCGACGTCGGCGGCGATGTCGATGGGGGTGATCGCCATCGGAAGCACGCGGCCCTGCGCGCCGAGCAGCCGCGCGACCCAGTCGAGCCCCTCGACGTGGCCGCCCAGGAGCTCCCAGAGCGCGACGATCAGCAGGTTGCCCACCGCGTGGTCGTGCATCTCGCCCTCGCTGCGGAACCGGTGCTGCAGCACCCGGGCCCAGGTCTGGCCCCACTCGTCGTCACCACAGAGCGCGGCGAGCGCCATCCGGAGATCGCCGGGCGGGAGCGCGCCGAACTCGTGCCGGAGCCGGCCCGACGAGCCACCGTTGTCGGCGACCGTGACCACGGCGGTCAGGTCGCGTACGACGTGGCGCAGCGCGGACAGCGACGCCGCGAGGCCGTGGCCGCCGCCGAGAGCGACCGCGGTGAGGTCGAGCCGGTCAGGGTGGGAGGGGCGCGCGAAGGGGCGATCGGTCGTCACCGGTGCATCACTCGCGTCCGAGGTCGCGGTGCAGCGCGGCCGCGTCGATCCCGTAACCGCGGAGCCGGGCCGCGATCTCCTCGGTCATCGCGACGCTGCGGTGCTTGCCGCCCGTGCAGCCGATCGCGATCGTCATGAACCGCTTCCCTTCGCGCAGGTAGCCGCTGATGAGCGTGCGCACCAGGGCGACGTACTCGGTGAGGAACTCCTCGGCCTCCGGCTGCTTCTTGACGTAGTCGGCCACCGGAGCGTCGCGACCGGTCAGCGGACGCAGCTCATCGACCCAGTGCGGGTTGGGCAGGAAGCGCATGTCCGCGACGAGGTCGGCGTCGACGGGGATGCCGTACTTGAACCCGAAGCTCACCACGGTGACCTTCATCGCGGTGGTCTGCATCGTGCCGAACGCCTCGGCGACCTTGTCGGTCAGCTGGTGCACGTTGAGCGCGGTGGTGTCGATGACCAGGTCGGCCTCGGCGCGCAGGTCGGCGAGCACGACCCGCTCGCGGGCGAGTCCGTCGAGCAGGCGGCCGCTGCCCTGCAGCGGGTGCGGCCGGCGGGCGGCCTCCTGCCGGCGCACGAGTACGTCGTCGGAGCAGTCGAGGTAGAGCAGCGTGGTGCGCCGACCGGTCTCCCCCGTCGCGAGCACCTCGCGGAGCCCCTCGAAGAACGACCCGGAGCGTACGTCGACCACGACCGCGATGCGCTGCTGCACGCCGCCGGACGCGTCGACCAGCTCGACGACGTCGGGGACCAGCTGGGGCGGCAGGTTGTCCACGACGTAGTAGCCGAGGTCCTCGAGCTCCTTGGCGGCGGTGCTGCGGCCGGCCCCCGTCATGCCGGTGACGACGACGAGCTCGCCGCGCTCCTCCGGCGGCGGGTCCTCGGGCGTCTCGAGCGGAGTCGGCGACGTGGACTGCGACATGGTCAGGACTCCTCGATCTCACCGGTGGCGGTGTTGACGCTCACCGTCGGCGTCGCCCGGCCGGTGTGGTCGGCGAGCGCGGCCACGATCGCCTCGGCCGTGCGCGGGCCGATGCCGGGCACCGCGGCGATCTCCTCCACTGTGGCAGCCCGGAGCCGCTTGAGAGACCCGAACTGCTTGAGCAGGCTCTTGCGGCGTACCTCGCCGAGACCGGGCACGTCGTCGAGCAGGCTCTCGACCATGCTCTTCGACCGGCGCGACCGGTGGTGGGTGATCGCGAACCGGTGCGCCTCGTCGCGGATGCGCTGGAGGAGGTAGAGCCCCTCGCTGGTGCGCGGCAGGATCACTGGGTCCTCCTGGCTCGGCAGCCACACCTCCTCGAGCCGCTTGGCGAGACCGCACACCGGGATGTCGTCGATGCCGAGCTCGTCGAGCGCCCGCTGCGCCGCCGCGACCTGCGGCGGGCCGCCGTCGACCACGACGAGGCCGGGTGCGTAGGCGAACTTGCGCGGCCGCCCCGTGTCGGGGTCGACGAGCATCGGCCCCTCGGCGTCGCCCTCGGCCATGCCGTCGAGGTCGGGCGCCTCGGCCCGCTCGTCGAGCAGCCGGCGGAACCGCCGGGTGATCACCTCGTGCATCGAGGCGACGTCGTTCTGGCCCTCGACGCCGCGGACCACGAAGCGGCGGTACTCCGACTTGCGGGCGAGCCCGTCCTCGAAGACCACCATCGAGCCGACGACCTCGGTGCCCTGCAGGTTGGAGATGTCGTAGCACTCGATCCGCAGCGGTGCCTCGGGCAGGTCGAGCGCGGCCTGGATCTCCTCGAGCGCGCGGTTGCGGGTGGTGAGGTCGCTGGCGCGCTTGGTCTTGTGCAGCCCGAGCGCCTGCATGGCGTTGCGGGCCACGGTCTCCTGCAGCGCCTTCTTGTCGCCGCGCTGCGGCACGCGGATCTGCACCTTGGCGCCGCGCTTCTCGGTCAGCCAGTGCTCGAGCGCCGCGTGGTCGGGCGGCATCGCCGGCACCAGCACCTCGCGCGGGATCGCGTCGCCCGCCTCGTCGGCGTACAGCTGCTGGAGGAAGCCCTCGACGAGCTGCGCGGTGTCGGAGTCGTCGACCTTGTCGGCCACCCAGCCGCGCTGGCCCTTCACCCGGCCGCCGCGGACGATGAAGATCTGCACCGCGACCTCGAGCGGGTCCTCGCACACCGCGATCACGTCGGCGTCGGTGCCGTCGCCGAGAACCACGGCCTGCTTCTCGAGAGCCCGGTTGAGCGCGCCGATGTCGTCGCGCAGCCGGGCGGCGCGCTCGTAGTCCTGCTCCGCCGAGGCGGCGTACATCTCCTTCTCCAGCCGCTTCACGAACGACGTCGTGTTGCCGGCCATGAAGTCGCAGAAGTCCTCGACGATCTCGCGGTGCTCCTCGGCGGTCACCCGGCCGACGCACGGCGCGGAGCACTTGCCGATGTAGCCGAGCAGGCACGGCCGGCCGATCTGGGCGGACCGCTTGAAGACGCCGTTGGAGCACGACCGCATCGGGAAGACCCGCAGCAGCAGGTCGACGGTCTCGCGGATGGCCCACGCGTGGGAGTAGGGCCCGAAGTAGCGGGTGCCCTTGCGCTTGGCGCCGCGGCCGACCATCACGCGGGGGTACTCGTCGCTGAGCGTGACCGCGAGCCAGGGGTAGGACTTGTCGTCGCGGTACTTGATGTTGAACCGCGGGTCGAACTCCTTGATCCAGGAGTACTCCAGCTGGAGCGCCTCGACCTCGGTGCCGACCACCGTCCACTCCACGCTGGCCGCCGTCTTCACCATCGTCTGGGTGCGGGCGTGCAGCGCGGACAGGTCCTGGAAGTACGACGTCAGCCGGGACCGCAGGTTCACGGCCTTGCCGACGTAGATGACTCGGCCGTGCTCGTCGCGGAACCGGTAGACCCCCGGCGACGTCGGGATGGACCCGGTCGCGGGGCGGTAGGTCGACGGGTCAGCCACGTGACAACCCTAGGTGGTGGCGTCGACACCCCGGCCGTCGCGAGGGTCCGCAGCAGGCCGTTGGGTCGGCGCCGCCGGCTGGGCATCACCGGGGACAAGTCGGACCGCCCGGCGGCGCGTGTGGCGGATACCTCAGTCGGCCTTCGACCGGCGGGCGGACAGTCGCGGGTCAGGCGCGGGTGATGGTGTCCCCGTCGACGTCGATCGAGACCTCCTCGAGCGGCGAGCTGGCGGGGCCGTTGACCACGGAGCCGTCCTCGATCGAGAACTTGCTGCCGTGGCAGTCGCAGTTGATCGTGCCGTTGGACACGCTCGCGACGACGCAGCCCTGGTGGGTGCACACCGCGGTGAACGCCTTGAACTCGCCGTCGCGCGGCTGGGTCACCACGACCTTCTCGTCCGGCAGGATGACGCCGCCCTCGACGGGCACGTCGCCGGTCGTGCTGAGCGGTCCGCTCGCACTGCCACCGTCGCCGCCGGTGCCGCCGCTCCCACCGTCGCCGGAGCCGCTCCCCCCGCTGCCGCCGTCGTCGCTGCCGCAGGCGGCGAGCACAGGTACGACGAGGGCGCCGGCCGCCGTCCCTCGCAGCACGTGCCGGCGGCTCGGGCCGGTCGGGGTGTCGTCCTGGACCTCGTGGTCGACAGTCATGCCGGTGCTCCTCCGAGTGGCGTTCGATGAAGCGTCAACCTTAGGCCAGGTCACCGCCGGCGGACCTGAGAACAGGCTGAGTCTTCGGCCGTCCACGCCGGGTCCGCGCCCGGTGTCAGCGCTTGCTGGTCGCCTTCTTCGTCGTCTTGCGGGCGGGCTTGGCCGCCGACTTCGCGGTCTTGGCGGTCTTGGCGGTCTTGGCGGTCTTGGTCGTCCCCCTCTTGGTCGTCGCCCTCTTGGCCGTCGACTGCGTGGTCGTCTTCTTCGCGGCGGTCTTGCGGGCCGCAGGCGTGGCCGCGGCGGCGGTGCGCTTGCGCTTCGGGGTGGCGACCTTGGCGTGCGTGCCCTCGAGCAGCGGCTTCAGGAACTGGCCGGTGAAGCTCTCGGGCGTCGCCGCGATCTCCTCCGGTGTGCCCTCCGCGACGACCAGGCCGCCCCGGCTGCCGCCTTCCGGACCCATGTCGATGATCCAGTCCGCCGTCTTGATGACGTCGAGGTTGTGCTCGATGACCAGCACGGTGTTGCCCTGGTCGACCAGCCGGCCGAGCACCAGCAGCAGCTTGCGGATGTCCTCGAAGTGCAGGCCGGTGGTCGGCTCGTCGAGGACGTAGACGGTGCGGCCCGTCGACCGCTTCTGCAGCTCGGTCGAGAGCTTCACCCGCTGCGCCTCGCCGCCCGACAGCGTCGGGGCGGGCTGGCCGAGCCGGACGTAGCCGAGGCCGACGTCGCACAGCGTCTGCATGTGCCGCGAGATCGCCGGGATGGCCGCGAAGAAGTCGACGGCCTCCTCGATCGGCATGTCGAGGACCTCGGCGATCGTCTTGCCCTTGTAGTGCACCTCGAGCGTCTCGCGGTTGTAGCGGGCGCCGTGGCACACCTCGCACGGGACGTAGACGTCCGGCAGGAAGTTCATCTCGATCTTGATCGTGCCGTCGCCCGAGCACGCCTCGCAGCGCCCGCCCTTGACGTTGAACGAGAACCGGCCCTGCTGGTAGCCGCGCACCTTCGCCTCGGGCGTGTTGGCGAACAGCCGGCGGATGTGGTCGAAGACGCCGGTGTAGGTCGCCGGGTTGGACCGCGGGGTGCGGCCGATCGGGCCCTGGTCGACGTGGATCACCTTGTCGACGTTGTCGAGCCCCTCGATCCGGCGGTGCCGGCCGGGGACCGTGCGGGCGTTGTAGATCTGCTTGGCCAGCGAGGTGTAGAGGATGTCGTTGACCAGCGTCGACTTGCCGGAGCCGGAGACGCCCGTGACCGCCGTGAACACCCCGAGCGGGAACTTCACGTCGATGTCGCGCAGGTTGTGCTCCTTGGCTCCCCGGACGACGAGCTCGCGGCCGGGAGTGCGCGGGCGGCGTACCTCGGGGACCGGGATCTGCTTGCGCCCGGAGAGGTAGAGCCCGGTCATCGAGTCGTGGTGCTCGAGCAGCTCCTCGACGGGGCCGGAGACCACGACCTGGCCGCCGTGCTCGCCGGCGCCCGGGCCGATGTCGACGACCCAGTCGGCGACTCGGATGGTGTCCTCGTCGTGCTCGACGACGATCAGCGTGTTGCCGAGGTCGCGGAGCCGGACCAGGGTCTCGATCAGCCGGTGGTTGTCGCGCTGGTGGAGACCGATGGACGGCTCGTCGAGGACGTAGAGCACGCCGACGAGGCCGGCGCCGATCTGCGTCGCGAGCCGGATCCGCTGCGCCTCGCCGCCCGACAGCGACCCGGACGGTCGGTCGAGCGAGAGGTAGTCGAGGCCGACATCGAGCAGGAAGTTGAGCCGCTCCTGGATCTCCTTGAGCACCCGCTCGGCGATCTGCTTCTCGCGCGGGGAGAGCTCGAGGTCGCGCAGGAAGTCCGCGGTCTCGTTGATCGCCATCGCGCAGACCTCGGCGATGTTCTTGCCACCGATCGTGACCGCCATCGAGACCGGCTTCAGCCGGGAGCCCTGGCACTCCGGGCACGGCACCTCGCGCATGAAGCCCTCGAAGCGCTCCCGGCTGGTGTCGGACTCGGCCTCGCGGTGCCGGCGCTCGACGTAGGGTCG
>NZ_CAMPGZ010000090.1 GCF_946885725.1 uncultured Nocardioides sp. | reverse complement strand
GCTGCTGACCAAGGAGTTCGCCGCGCGCCACGACGACGCCCGCCCCGGCGGCCGTCCAGTCGAGGAACGTGGACCCGCTCGGCGACGGCTACGTCCCGCCGCCGGCGTCCGACGACGACTTCGACACCCCGATCTTCCGGCAGATGCGCTCGGCGTGGCTGAGCACCAGCGACAACGGCCAGACCTGGCGCACCACCGAGGTCGAGGAGGGCTGGCAGGTCGCCGAGCGCGCCGTCGAGGCGCCGCCCACTGCCGAGGTCACCCCCTCCGGCCTGCCGAAGCGCCGGCCTGGCGCCGCGCTCGTCCCCGGTGGCGTCACCAAGGAGTCCGGCAACATCGCGCGGGACCCCGAGGCCATCCGGGCCCGGCTCGCCGCCCACGCCGCCGGTGTCTCCCGCGGCCGCCGCGCCGCCACGGCTACGTCCCCCGCCCGTCACACGGAAGCAGAAGACGAATGACCGAGAACCACCTGCACGCCGTCCCGCCCGCCGACGACCGCGGCCTGGACTGGCTGGTGACCCGCTTCGTCGACGAGGTGCCCGACGCCGCGCACGCGATCCTGCTGTCCGCCGACGGACTGCTGATGGCGGCGAGCTCGAGCATCCCGGCCGACCGCGCCGAGCAGGTCGCGGCGGTGTCGTCCGGCCTCGCCAGCCTCGCGGTCGGCGCCTCCCGGCTGTTCGAGGGCGGCGCGGTGCTGCAGACGATCGTCGAGATGGAGCACGGCTACCTGATGCTGATGAGCGTCGGCGACGGATCCAACCTCGCCGTACTCACCCAGGAGGCCGCCGACATCGGCCAGGTCGGCTACGAGATGGCCCTGCTCGTCGACCGGGTCGGCCGCGCCGTACAAGCCCAGGCCCGCCTCGGCGCGGGCACCTGAGCAGGTTGGTCACCATGGTGCCTCCGGACGAGACCACGAACGCGGACGAGCCGACCACGTCGGCGCGCCTGGTCCGCGCGTACACGATCACGGCCGGCCGCACGAAGGCCAACGTCGAGCTGCCGATGGAGGCGACGCTGCGGATGGACCCGCGCGACGCCGACGCGCCGCTGACCCCGGCGATGCGGCAGATCCTCGACGTGTGCGACCAACGGTCGGTCGCCGAGGTCTCGGCGCTCGTGTCCATGCCGATCGGCGTGGTGCGGGTGCTTCTCGGGGACCTGGTCGAGCAGGGACTGGTCCGGGTCCAGGCCACCATCACCGAGAACTCGTCGAAGGACGAGCGGATCGAGCTCATCGAAAGGACGCTCCGTGGGCTACGCAGCTACTAGCTCCGCGCGCAGGGCCGCTTCGACGAAGATCGTCGTCGCCGGCGGCTTCGGGGTGGGCAAGACCACGTTGGTGGGGGCCGTCTCCGAGATCGTGCCCCTGCGCACCGAGGCCCTGGTCACCAACGTGTCGCAGGGTGTCGACGACCTGTCCCAGACGCCCGACAAGACCACGACGACGGTCGCGATGGACTTCGGCCGGCTCACGCTGGCCGAGGACCTCGTGCTGTACCTCTTCGGTACGCCGGGGCAGAAGCGCTTCTGGTTCATGTGGGACGACCTGTGCCTCGGCGCCATCGGCGCGATCGTGCTGGTCGACACCGACCGGCTCGACGACTCGTTCGCGCCGCTGGACTACTTCGAGTCGAAGGGGCTGCCGTTCATCGTGGCGGTGAACCAGTTCGACGGCGCCCGGCGCTACCCGCTGCACGAGGTCGCGGCCGCGCTCGCCCTGCCCGAGCATGTGCCGATCATGAACGTCGACGCCCGCCAGCGTGAGTCCGTGAAGCAGACGCTGATCCGGGTCACCGAGTACTCCCTGCAGCGGCTCACCGAGTCCATCCCAGCGAAGGCCTACTGAGATGACGCGTGCCCGCACCCGGCTCGCCGCCGGGACACTGACCGCCGCCCTGCTCGGCCTCGCCGCCGGCTGCGGTGCCGTGACCGGCGACGAGACCGAGACCGCCACCGTCGGCGCCCCGCAACCGAACCTGCTCGAGCATGGCGAGCTGTCGGTGTGCACCGACATGCCCTACGAACCGTTCGAGTTCGAGAAGAAGGACGGCACCCCCGCCGGCTTCGACGTCGACCTCGTCCGGCACGTCGCCGACCGGCTCGGCGTCGAGCTGCGCATGGTCGACACGAACTTCGACGACATCGCTTCCGGCGACTCGCTCAACAACGGCAAGTGCGACCTCGCGATCTCGGCGATGACGATCACCGGCGAGCGAGCCCGGGTGCTGAACTTCTCCAGCCCCTACTTCGACGCCGCGCAGGCCATGGTCGTCAACACCGGCTCGGGGATCTCGAAGCTCGGGGACCTCGTCGGCGGCAGGATCGGCGTGCAGGGCGGCACCACCGGCGAGCTGTACCTCACCGACCACGCCCCCGACGACGCCAAGGTCGTCCCGTTCGAGGACGCCGCCGCGATGGACGCGGCCATGAAGAAGGGCGACGTCGACGCCGCCGTCTACGACAACACCGTCGTCGGCGACGTCGTGAAGGCCAACAAGGACCTCGAGGTCGCCGCCGAGTTCGACACCGGCGAGCAGTACGGCATGGCCGTCCGTCGCAACGGCAACGTCGAGCTGCTCCAGGTGGTCAACGACGTACTCGCCGACCTCAAGCAGGACGGCACGTACGACGAGATCTACACGGAGTGGTTCGGCAAGACCGGCACCTGACGCCAACCTCGATTCGTCCGAGCGATCGCGTCCGGTCGACGCGGGGGGACTGCGGACGAATCGGGGTCGATCAGCCGAGCGTGACCCGGTCGACGTACTCCGGGTGCCGCTCGATCCAGCCCTCGAGGAACGGGCACGTCACGCGCAGCTTGAGGTTGTTCCCGAGCGCCTGGTCGAGCACCTCGCGGGCCAGCGTGCTGCCGACGCCGCGGCCCTCGTAGGCGTCGTCGACCTCGGTGTGGAACAGCAGCCGCGTCCCCCGGTGGTCGACGTACTCCACGAACCCGGCCACCTCGCCGCCGTCCGTGATCGCCTCGTAGCGGTGCGCGTCGGCGTTCTCCTTCACGGTCACGTCCATCCCGCGAGTGTGCCAGGCACCGGGTGATCGAGCCTGTCGAGAGCACCCGGCGTCGTGGTCTCGACGAGCTCGACCACCCGAACAGGTCCGACGGGCCCGACCTCACGTGACGGCGGTTACGCTGGCCCGCGTGACCATGCTTGACGATGCCCGCCCGGGCATGAACCCCGACATCCGTCCGCAGGACGACCTCTTCGGCCACGTGAACGGCAGGTGGCTCGAGGAGACCGAGATCCCGTCCGACCGGTCGGCCTGGGGGTCGTTCACGGTCCTCGCCGACGCCGCCGAGGAGCACGTCCGCCAGATCATCGAGGAGCTCGCCCAGAGCACCCACGAGCCTGGCTCCAACGCCCAGAAGATCGGCGACCTCTACGCCAGCTTCATGGACGAGGACCGGGTCGAGGCGCTGGGGGCCGAGCCGATCCGCGGCGAGCTCGAGGAGCTCGGCGCCGTGGCCGACAAGACCGCGCTGGCGGCGTACGTCGGCCGGCTGGAGCGACAGGGCGGCGGCGGGTTCTTCGGCGCGTACGTCGACACCGACGACCGCAACTCCGAGCGCTACATCGTCAACGTCCTCCAGGGCGGGCTCGGGCTGCCGGACGAGTCCTACTACCGCGAGGCGAAGTTCGCGGAGGTGCGCGAGAAGTACCTCGCCCACGTCGAGCGGATGTTCGGCCTCGCCGGCCTCGACGACGCCGCCACCGCCGCGCAGCGCGTGCTCGCCGTCGAGACCCGGCTCGCCGAGGGCCACTGGGAGCGCGCCGAGACGCGCGACGTCATCAAGACCTACAACCTGCGCACGATCGACGACCTCAAGGCCGCGGCGCCGTCGTTCTCCTGGGACGCCTGGGCGACCGCGCTCGGCGCCGACGACCAGACGCTCGCCGAGGTGGTCGTCCGGCAGCCGTCGTTCTTCGAGCACTTCTCCAAGGTCCTCGACGAGGTCGACCTCGAGGACTGGAAGGCCTGGACGGCGATCCGCGTCATCCGCTCGGCGGCGGCGTACCTCTCGTCGGACTTCGTCGACGAGAGCTTCGAGTTCTACGGCCGCACCCTCAACGGCACCCCCGAGCTGCGCGCACGCTGGAAGCGCGGCGTCGCGTTCGTCGAGGGCGCGATCGGCGAGGCGGTCGGCGAGGAGTACGTCGCCCGGCACTTCCCGCCGCGGGCGAAGGAGATGATGGACGACCTGGTCGCCAACCTCATCGCGGCGTACCGCACCAGCATCGAGTCCCTCGACTGGATGACCGAGGAGACCAAGCAGCGGGCCTACCGCAAGCTCGATACGTTCCGGCCGAAGATCGGCTACCCCGAGAAGTTCCGCGACTACTCCGCGCTCGAGGTCAGCCCGACCGACCTGCTCGGCAACGCCCGCGCCGCCGCGGCGTTCGAGACCGACCGGCAGCTGCGCAAGATCGGCTCGCCCGTCGACAAGGACGAGTGGCTGATGCTGCCGCAGACCGTCAACGCCTACTACAACCCGGGCACCAACGAGATCTGCTTCCCGGCCGGCATCCTGCAGAAGCCGTTCTTCGACGCCGACGCCGACCCGGCCGAGAACTACGGCGGGATCGGCGCGGTCATCGGTCACGAGATCGGCCACGGCTTCGACGACCAGGGCTCGCAGTACGACGAGCTGGGCAACCTCAACGAGTGGTGGACCGAGACCGACCGCAAGGCGTTCCAGGAGCGGGCGGACAAGCTCATCGCGCAGTACGACGGCTACGAGCCGCGCGACCTGCCCGGCGAGAAGGTCAACGGCCGGCTCACCGTCGGCGAGAACATCGGCGACCTCGGCGGCGTGACCATCGGCCTGAAGGCCTACGAGATCTCGCTCAACGGCCGGGAGGCTCCTGTCGTCAACGGGCTCACCGGTCGGCAGCGGGTCTTCATGAGCTACGCGCACATCTGGCGCACCAAGCGCCGCAAGGAGCAGATGCTGCAGCTGATCACCACCGACCCGCACTCGCCCGCCGAGTTCCGGGCCAACATCGTGCGGAACCTCGAGGAGTTCCACGAGGCCTTCGACGTCAAGCCCGGCGACGGCCTGTGGCTCGACCCCGGGGACCGCGTCCGGATCTGGTGAGCGCCCGACCCTGGTGGCGTGAAGGGGTCGTCCACGAGGTCTACGTCCGGTCGTTCTCCGACGGGACCGGCGACGGCGTGGGCGACCTGCCCGGCCTGCGTGCCCGGCTGCCCTACATCCGCGACCTCGGCGTCGACGGACTCTGGATCACGCCCTTCTACCCGTCGGCCGACCACGACGCCGGGTACGACGTCATCGACCACCGTGCCGTCGACCCGCGGCTCGGCACGCTCGACGACGTCGACGCGGTGATCGCCGACGCGCACGCGCTGGGCCTGCGGGTGATGGTCGACCTGGTGCTCAACCACGTCTCGAGCGAGCACCCGTGGTTCCGCGAGGCGGTGGCGGCCGGTCCCGGCTCGCCCGAGCGTGCGCGGTTCCACGTGCGGCCGGGCCGCGACGGCGGCGCGACTGCCCCCACCGGTTG
This sequence comes from uncultured Nocardioides sp., assembly GCF_946885725.1. The sequence goes on along the minus strand of NZ_CAMPGZ010000090.1, from coordinate 10,278 downwards.
GCCGTCGATCTTCGGCGGCTCGGCCTGGGAGCCGTTCGGCGACGGCGAGTGGTACCTCCACCTCTTCGACGTGCACCAGCCCGACCTCAACCACGACCACCCCGAGGTGCGCGCCGACGCCGAGGCCACGCTGCGCTTCTGGCTCGACCGGGGTGTCGACGGGGTCCGCTTCGACGCCGCCGGCGGGCTGGCCAAGGACCCGACGTACCCCGAGCTCCCGGAGGGCTGGCAGCCCGGAAACCCCAGTCCCTACAGCGATCTCGACGCCGTGCACGACCACTACCGGCGGTTCGCGCGGATCCTCGGGGAGTACGACGGCGACCGGGTCGGTGTCGCCGAGGTGTGGGGCGAGCCGCACGTGATCGAGCCGTACGTGCGGGCCGACGAGCTGCAGCAGGCGTTTGCGATCGACCCGTTGTTCCGCCCGCTCGACGCGACGCTGTGGCGCGGGCTGCTCGCCGACCAGCTCGACGCGGTGACCCGGCACGGCCGGCTGCCCGCGTGGGCGCACGGCAACCACGACGTGAAGCGCGCGGTCAACCGCTGGGGCGAGGACGGCGCGCGTGCCGTGCTGCTGCTGATGCTCGCGCTGCCCGGCTGCCTGTACCTCTACGCCGGCGACGAGCTCGGGCTGCCCGAGGTCGACCTGCCCGACGACGCGATCACCGACCCGACGTTCCGCCGCAGCGGCGGCGCCGACCGCGGTCGCGACGGCGCCCGCGTACCTCTGCCGTGGACGTCGGGACCGGCGCCGTTCGGCTTCGCGCCCGACGGCACCCCGACCTGGCTGCCGCAGCCCGGCGGCTGGGGCGAGCACGCCGTCGAGCGTCAGGAGTGCGACCCGGACTCGATGCTGGCGCTGACCCGCCGCGCGATCCGGATACGCAACGAGATGTGGCGCGGCGCCGGCGACGAGGTGACCTGGCTGGACGACCTGCGCACCGGCTGCCTCGGCTTCCGGCGCGGTCGTTCGGTGTGCGTGGCGCGGTTTGGTGCCGGGCCGGAGCCCGATCTTTCGGCGTACGGCGACGTCCATCTCGTCGGTGGAGCGAGCGGTGGGAGCATGACCTGGTGGCTGAGATGACACCGACGACGTCCGGGCGGCGCGACGAGCGTGAGGCGGGATGGGTGGTGCTGCCGCGGACGTTCCGCATGCCGCGCGACGAGGTCTGGAAGGCCATCACCGAGCCGGAGCGGCTGGAGCGGTGGATAGGCACGTGGAGCGGTGACCCGGCCGAGGGACGGGTGTCGTTCCGGATGACCGCTGAAGGCGAGGACATCCCCGCCAACGACTACGTCATCACCGGATGCCGTCCGACCGAGCACCTCGGGCTCGAGGCGGACGCCGCCGGCATGCACTTCGAGCTCCGGCTCGACCTGTCCGAGGAGGACGGGGTGACCACGCTGCTGTTCGCGCAGCGGATGTCCGACCCGGAGATGGCCTCCTCGGTGGGGCCCGGCTGGGAGTACTACCTGGACCGGTTGGTCGCCGCCGAGACCGGTGGCGACGTGGCCGACGTGAAGTGGGACGACTACTACCCCGCCCTCGCGGACGACTACCGCGCCCTGGTGTCCTGACGCTGTCAGGCTCCGGGTTAGAAGTTCCGGTCGCTGCCTCTCACTTGGCACATAGGGGCCGCCATCGAGCATGGGCGAGGCAGCGGCAGGAGATGCAGCGAGGGGTCAGTACAGCAGCGACACGCCGGTGACGTGGCTGAAGTACTGACCCCTCGACGGTCAGTTCCCCCCGGGGGGACCTGGCTCAGTGCATGAGCACCGGCGGTGGGGTGGGTTCGCCGGCCCCGCCCGCCTCGCCGGTCTCGTCGCCGAGCCCGCTGGTCTGCGCCGGGCGGCGGCGCGGCAGGAACAGCGCCGGGGCCAGCACGAGCGCGACCAGGACGGTCGCGACCAGGAACACGTCGCCGAACGCGACGGACATGTCCGCGAACGCCTGCGGGATGATCGCCGGGTCGGGCTGCTGCCCGGTCTCGAGCGCCCCGCGCAGCGCGCCGACGGCGTCGCTGTCGTTGAACCCGTTGGTGAGCAGCACCGAGAACAGCGCGGTGCCGATCGAGGCGGCGACCTGCTGGGTGATGTTCATCAGCGTGGAGCCGCGGGCGATCTCGGCGTCCTTCAGCGTCTGCAGCGCCGAGGTCATGATCGGCATCATCGTGCCGCCCATGCCGAGGCCCATGACGAACAGCGAGCCGAGCAGGTAGGCGTACGACGGGTCGCTGATGTCGACACCGGAGGCGGACAGCCCGACCTGGGCCGGGGTGATGTCGACCTGGGTGAACATCGCCATGCCGACGACGATCGTGCTGATGCCGGCGAGGACGATCTTGCCCGGGCCGATCTTGTCGGTGAGCACACCGGCGACCGGCATGGTCAGCATCGCGCCGATGCCCTGCGGCGCGAGCAGCAGACCGGCCTGGAGGGTGGTCTCGCCGCGCACCTGGAGGAAGTACGACGGGAACAGCAGGCTCGCGCCGAAGAACGCGATGGCGAACAGCGACATCGCGATCACCGCGATGGTGAGCGCGCGATGCCGGAACAGGTGCAGGTCGATCAGCGGGTGGTCGGGCGCGCGGAACAGGTTGCGCAGCACGAACACCGCGACCAGCGCCAGGCCGATCAGCGCGGTGGTCAGCACCTTGGTGTCCCAGACCGTGCCCGCCTCGGGGATCGAGGAGACGCCGTACAGGAACAGCGCGAGGCCCGGCGACAGCAACAGCATGCCGACCCAGTCGAAGGTCTCCGACGGGGTCGGGTTGTCCTTGTCGAGCACGAGGGCGGCGTAGACGAGCGCGACGATGCCGATCGGCAGGTTGATCAGGAAGATCCAGTGCCAGCTGGCGATGTCGATCAGCCAGCCGCCGAGGATCGGGCCGAAGATCGGGCCGAGCAGCATCGGGATGCCGAGCACGGCCATGACGCGGCCGATCCGCTCCGGACCCGCGGCGCGGGTCATGATCGTCATGCCGAGCGGCATCAGCATGCCGCCGCCGAGGCCCTGCAGCACGCGGAACAGCGTGAGCATCTCGATGCTGGACGCAGCCGCGCACAGCACGGAACCGGCGGTGAACAGCGCGACCGCCAGCATGTAGAGGCGCTTGGTGCCGAACCGGTCAGCCGCCCAGCCGGTCAGCGGGATCACCGCGGCCAGCGCGAGCGTGTAGCCGGTCATCGTCCACGCCACCTGCGCGGGCGACGCCGAGAAGTCGGTCTGGAACGTCGGCTGCGCGACGCTCACCACGGTGATGTCGAGGATCGACATGATGGCGCCGAGCACCACGACACCGGCGACGAGCAGGACGCGCTTGTCGAGCTTGTCGGACGCGCCCACAGGTGTTTCGGGCACAGCGGTGCCCGGGGATGGGGTCTGGGAAGTCACCGGGACAGGTTACGGAGCGCCACCGACAGGACGCATCGGAATTAATCCGGGACGAGCGTGCCGCTCGTCACGCCAGCAGCGACTCGACCGCCTTCACCAGAGCCGGGTCGTCGGGCACGACGCCCGGCTCGAACCGCGCGACGACGGTGCCGTCGCCGTCGACGAGGAACTTCTCGAAGTTCCAGCGGATGTCGCCGGTGTGGCCCTGCTCGTCGGGCGTCTGGGTGAGTACGTCGTACAGCGGGTGCCGCCCCGAGCCGTTGACCTCGATCTTCTCGGTCATCGGGAACGTCACGCCGTACGTCGCGGAGCAGAACTCCGCGATCTCCTCGGCCGAGCCGGGCTCCTGGCCGCCGAACTGGTTGCACGGCAGGCCGACGACGGTGAACCCTCGGTCGGCGTACTGCTCGTGCAGCGCCTCGAGCTGGGTGTACTGCGGGGTGAGCCCGCAGCGCGACGCCACGTTGACGAGGAGCGCGGGCTTGCCGCCGGTGATCTCGCCGAGCGTCGCGGGGGTGCCGTCGAGACGGCTGATCGGGGTGTCGAGCAGAGACATGCCGTGAGCCTAGTCAGGCCAGCAAGGCGAGCAGGGCGCGGGCGTAGGCGCGCTCGGCGTCGAGGTCGATCTCGCGGATCGCCCGGCCGTCGGCGGCGACCGCCTCGACCGCCCAGCCGTCCCCGGCTGGCTCCAGCCTGCGGAACGCCGGCCCGAGCAGCTCGCGCAGCTGCGCCTCGTGCGGCAGCCAGACGACCTCGTCCTGAGCGATCGAGTCGAGCGCCCACTCGGTGGTGCCGTTGAACTTCATCAGCACGCCGGTCGGCAGCTGCTGGGTGTCGATCGTCATCTCGCTGACCACGAACACCTGCCCGTCCATATCGCGGTCCGGGATCGCGAACCGATCCCCCGACGCCGGCGTCCAGGTCAGCCCCGCGTCCCGCAGCCGGGTGGCGAGCTCCAGCGTGATCACGCCTTCCAGTGTGGCACTCGGGCGTGCGACAACGATTCGTCTGCGGTCTACGGGGTGAATTACGGAGGCGAGTCGCAGACGAATCGTGGCAGGCTCCGGGCGTGCGCCTGCTCGTCGTGTTCGGCCCGCCCTCCGTCGGCAAGATGACGGTCGGCCGGGCGGTGACCGCGCGCAGCTCGTTCCGGCTGTTCCACAACCACGCCGCGATCGAGCCCCTGCTCGAGGTCTTCGACTGGGGCACCGAGTCGTTCCACCGGCTGGTCGGCCAGTGGCGCCGGCAGGTCATCGAGGAGGCGGCCGCGTCCGGCACCGACCTGCTGGTCACGTTCGTCTGGGCGCTCCAGCTCGAGGACGACGCCCGCGAGGTGGCCGGCTACATCGCGCCGTACGTCGACCGTGGAGCGGACGTGGCGTTCGTCGAGCTGTACGCCGACCTCCCGACCCGGCTGGAGCGCAACCGCACCGAGCACCGCCTGCTCGAGAAGCGCTCGAAGCGCGACGTCGACTGGTCGGACTCCAACGTGCGGGAACAGGAGGAGCGCCACACGATGAGCACCCGGCCCGACGGCACGACGCCGGGTGAGCGGATGCTCGCGGGCTTCCGGCACCTCCGGCTCGACAACACGTACTTGTCGGCCGACCAGGCGGCGGAGCGGATCCTCACCTGGCTCGACTGCTGCTGACCCAGGAGCGGGTTTTCCACAGAGCAGCCCACGCGAAACTTGCGGATCCCACGTGAAGTTTCGGCCCGGTTGCGCCGGGATCCCAGCAGATGGTGGTATCCCGACAGCCCTCAGCCCTTCTCCGCCCCCGCGTTCGCGCCGGTGACGAAGTACCGCTGGAACACCACGAACACCAGCGCCACCGGGATCGTCATGACCAGCGCGGCGGCCATGGTCAGTGGGAACTGGTTGCCCGACCCGAGCTGGCCGCTGGTCAAGGTCGCGACGCCCTTGGTGAGCGTGTAGAGCTCGGGGCTCTGCGAGGCGACGATGAAGTGCGGCAGCTCGTTCCACGAGCCCTGGAACGACAGGATCGTCAGCGTGATCACGGCCGGCCTTGCCATCGGCAGCACGACGGACCAGAAGATCCGGAAGGTGCTGGCGCCGTCGATGCGCGCGGCCTCCTCGACCGACACCGGGATGTTCTCGAAGAACTGCTTCATGATGAACACGCCGGCGGCGTCGACGAGCAGCGGCACGATCAGCGCCGGGTAGGTGTCGTAGATGCCGAGCTGCTTGAGCACCAGGAACTTCGGGATCAGCAGGATCACGCCGGGCACGGCCATCACCGCGAGCACGGCGGTGAAGATCGCCTGGCGCCCCCGGAACTTGATCCGCGCCAGCGCGTAGCCGGCCAGCGAGTCGAGGAACACCCGGCCGACCGTCACGCACACCGTCACCACGACGGAGTTGAGGAACCAGAGCGGGAAGTCGGAGTCGCCGAGCCGCCCGAACGACCGCGTGGTGGCCGGGTCGGGGATCAGCGACAGCGGGTTGCGCACCGCGTCCGGGTCGGTCTTGAACGACGTCGCGACCTGGATGAAGAACGGGTACAGGTAGATCAGCGCGAACGCGACGAGCACGACGTAGCCGAGGAACAGCAACAGCGCGCGACGGTTGTCGATCGGCGTACGGCGAGCAGGCGAGAGCGAGCTCATCGGACGTCACCTCCCTGGGCGGCGAGGGCCTGCTTGCGGCGGCGGTTGCGGGCGCGCGTCGCGCGCTTCTCGGCGATCGCGTCCTTGTCGCGGAAGAGGTACCGCTGCACCGCGGTCAGCACGAAGATGATCATGAACAGCACGAACGCCATCGCCGCGGCCACGCCCCACTCCTGGGACTCGAAGGCGTAGAAGTACTGCAGGTACGCCGGGGTGGAGGTCGTCTTGCTCGGCCCGCCGGTCGTCATCACGAAGACCTGGTCGAAGACCTGCCAGGTGCCGATCAGGCCGAGCGTGATGACAAGCAGCATCGTCGGCCGCAGGTGCGGCAGCGTCACGGCGCGGAAGGTGTGCCACCGGTTGGCGCCGTCGATGCGGGAGGCCTCGACGACGTCCTGCGGCACGTCCTGCAGCGCGGCGAGGAACATCAGCATGAAGGTGCCGGTGGTCGTCCAGACGACGAGGATGATGATCACGCACAGTGCGACGCTCGGTCCGGACAGCCAGTCCCACCACGACAGGCTGAGCACGCCGCCGCCGGTGAGCGCCGCCGGCGGGCTGTCGATGCTCCAGAGCCCGACCTTGTCGCCGATCACGTGGATCAGGCCGCGGGCGTCGCTGAACCAGTTCGGCCCCTCGATGCCGACGAACCCGAGCAGCGTGTTGACCGCGCCCGACCCCGTGAACAGGAACAGGAACGTCAGGCTGATCGCCACCGAGCTGGTCACCGACGGGAAGTAGAACGCGCTGCGGAAGAAGCCGCGCGCCTTCAGCAGCTGCTGGTTGAGGATGACGGCGAGGAACAGCGCGAGCACGGTCTGCGCGGGTACGACGAGCAGCACGAAGTAGAAGTTGTTGCGCAGCGACGTCATGAAGTCCTGCCGCGTGAGCGCGTCCTCGGTGAACAGCTCGCGGTAGTTGTCCAGGCCGACGAAGCCGGTGTCGCCGGAGAACGGGTTGCCCTTGCCCGTCCAGTCCGAGACCGACACCCACAGCGCCATCAGGATCGGCACCAGCAGGAACAGCCCGAGCACGATCAGCGTCGGGGCGACGAAGAGCCAGCCGGAGGCGTTCGGACTGTCGCCGATCCGCCTCCGGCCGGTCCAGGGGCGGCGGCTTCTCACTCGGCCGCGGCCTCTGCGTTCTTCTGGAACGACGCCAGAGTCTCCTCGACGTTCGCGCTCTTCAGGCTCTCGAGCTGCGAGTCGAGGTCGGCCAGCGCCGGCCCGACGCCCGGCAGGTTGACCGGGCCCTGACCGTAGTCACCGCCGGCGATGAACGCGGCGTCCTCCGGGTAGGCGTCGACGTACTCCTGCTGCGCGGACTCGCGGCTGGGCATCACGCCGAACGCGTCGGCGAACTCCAGCTGCTGCTCGGGCGTGGTCAGGAAGTTCACGAGCTCGACGGCGGCGGCCTGGTTCTCCGACTCGGCGGAGATGCCCCAGCACTGGGTGAACTGCAGCGTGCCCTTGCCGGCGGGACCCTCCGGCAGCTCGGCGACGGTGTAGTCGACGCCGGGGTAGTCGTTCTCCATCGCGCCCTTGATCCAGTTGCCCTCCATGGTCATCGCCGCGCGCTCGGTGCCGAAGGCTTCGCCGCCCCAGCCGGCGTCGAGGTCGGCGGAGAACGCGGCGTTGCCGCTCTTGAGCAGGTCCTGGACGTACTTCAGCGCCTCGGCGTTCTCCGGGGTGTCCGCGGTGATCTCGCCGCTGTCGCTGTCGGCCCAGAAGCCGCCGTTCTGCACCAGGAACGCGCCGACCCGGTCGCGGCCCGGGCCGATCGCGAGGCCGACCTGATCGCCCTCGGTGAGCTCGGCCGCGACGTCCTTCAGCTCGTCCCAGCTGGTCGGGATGTCGTCGTCGGTGAGGCCCGCGGCCTTCCACGCCTTGGTGTTGATCTGCAGCGCGAGCGTGGAGAAGTCCTTCGGCACGCAGTACTCCGTCCCGTCGAGCGTGAAGGTGTCGCGCAGCGGCTGGTAGAAGTCGTCGAGGTCGTCGACCTGGTCGGCGTACGCGTAGAGGTTCTCGTTGACGGCATAGTCGGCGAACAGGCTCGCGTCCAGGTAGAACAGGTCCGGCGGGTTCCCACCCGCGAAGCCCTGCGAGAGCTGCTGGGCCATGTCCTGCGCGACGACGACCTTCACCTCGTTGCCGGTCTCCTCGGACCAGGCGTCGGCGGCGGCCTCGACGGCCTTGGTCTCGGCGTCACCGCTGGAGGCGATCAGCATCTGCAGCGACGCCTTGCCGTCGCCGCCGGTCGGGCCCTCCGAGTCGGAGCCCTCCTCGTCGAAGCCGCTCCCGCCGCCGCAGGCTGCGAGGACGGTGGCGGAGGCCAGGGCGAGCGCCGCGAGTCCGGCGCGGCGACGGCTCCGGGCAGAGCTGGGGGCGGGGGTACGGCGAGCGAGGGGGCTGGTCATTCTCATGCACTCCTTGTTGTTATCCGAGGTTCAACAGGGCCGAGCGACGCTGACCGTCAGGGCGACGGCAGAGCCAGGGACGGGGCGAGCAGCACCCCTCGCGCGGCCGGGTCCTCCCCGGCCAGACGCGGGACGAGCAGGTCGAGGCACGCGTGCGCGGCCTCGCGGATCGGCTGGGCGACGCTCGGCAGCCCGAGCGCGCGGGTGACAGGGGTGGCGTCGAAGCCGATCACGAGCGGGGGGTCGCCGGCTGCCTCAGCAGGCGACGAGGTGACGGCGCGGTGGGCGCCGAGGGCGAGGGTGTCGCTGGCGCAGACGATGGCGTCGGGCCGCTCGCCGGCCGGGCGGTCGAGCAGCCGCCCGGCGGCGGCCTCGGCGGCTGGGGCGTCGTCGGGAGCGGCGTCCTCGAGCCGCGGTCCCGGCAGGCCATGCTCGTCGAGAGCCTCGACCCAGCCCCGGCGTCTGTCGGCGCCGGTCGCGCCGTCGTCCGGCCAGCCCAGGAAGGCGATCCGGTGGCACCCGTGCTCCAGTGCGTGCGCGGCGGCGAGCGCCGTACCGGCGGCGCCGTCCACGTCGACCCAGTCGTGCGGCGCGACGTCGTGACCCCACGGCCGGCCGAAGGCACAGAAGGTCTGTCCGGTTGCAGAGAGGTACGTCGGGCGCTCGTCGGTCGCGCTGGTCGCGGTCAGCACGACGGCGTCGGCGGCGCGGCTGTGCAGCAGGTCGTCGACGAGCGCGACCTCCTCCTCCTGCGTCACCTGGGCGGGGTAGAGCACCACACGCAGCCCGTTCTCCTGACCGGCCTCCGCCAAACCATGGAAAAAGGTGTCGAGCACCAGACCGGAGATGCCGTCCTGCTGCGGGTCGGCGCGTACGGCGATGGCGCAGGCGCGACGAGTGGCGAGCTGCCGCGCGGGCAGCGAAGGCCGGTATCCGGAGCGTCGCACGGCCTCGAGGACGCGTTCACGGGTGGCGGCCCGGAGCCGGTCCGGGTGGTGCAGAGCGTTGGAGACGGTCTGCCGGGAGACACCGGCGAGCGCGGCGACGGTGTCGAGCGTGGCCGTCATCTCGCCTCCTCCAGGTCCCCGAGGACCGGTTGTCGGTGCCGCGCATGACAACCACTAGGGTTTTGAGCGCTCAAATCTGTGCAAACTGACATTAACGTCGCGACCCCGATCTGGGAAGGGTGGGTCCATGACCCCCGAGCCGGTCCCCGGCCAACAGCCCTGGCTGCACGACCTCACGCTCGTCCTCGCCGCACCGACGCAGGTGTGGTCCGACGCCGACGGGCAAGTCCGGCCGGGGGGCGTCCAGGGGCTGCTGCACGGCGACCGGCGGCTGCTCGCCCGGATCGAGCTGACCGTCGACGGCGAGGAGCCGACCCCGGTCGCGCACCATCCGGCCGGGCCGAGCGAGTGGGCCGGCCACGTCTTCGTCGCCGTACCGCGGCGGCTCGGCGACGACGGTCCCGACCCGACCGTGCGGGTCACCCGCACCCGCACGCTGCGCCCCGGCGAGCTGCACGAGGCGGTCGCGGTCACCTCGACCGCTGCCGGCGACACCGTCTGCACGCTGCGGCTGCGGCTCGACGCGGACCTGGCGCCGATGGACGCCATCAAGTCCGGCGGACGGCCGGCGGCGGTCGCGCCGGCCCGGGTGGACGCCGGCGGGGCCGCCTGGCAGCTGGACGGGTTCCGTGGCGACGTCCGCGCCCCCGGCGCGACGTTCGACCGGGACGGCGACGGGCTCGTGGTCACCTGGGAGCTGACGGTGCCCGCGGTCGACGCGGCCGCCACCTGGGCCGAGCCGACCGTGGCCAGCGGCGACCGGCGCCTGGGGC
>NZ_CAMPGZ010000089.1 GCF_946885725.1 uncultured Nocardioides sp. | reverse complement strand
TTCGTGGGGGATCCGGTGGGGTCGTCGCGGCGTGACGACTCGGTGGCGGAGGGACTGCTGCCGGAGGTGGTGGGGCCGGGGTCGTTGACGAGGACCGGGGCCTGCTGCTCCGGCAGGTTCGTGCGTGACGCGGCCAGGCTGCCGGTGACGTACGCGCCGACGGGCAGCACCAGCAGCAGCACGACGAGGCTCTTCCAGAACGCCGACATGGGTATGAGTGTGCCCGCAGTCGGTGGGTTGTGGGTGAGACAGCGATGAGAGGACTCTCATCTGCGACCACCCCGTCTATCCTCACCCGCATGCCGATCACGCTGGGCGACGTCGTGGACCTGTTCGACGGCTGGTACGACCCGGCCTGGGCGGAGTCGTGGGACGCCGTCGGGCTGGTGACCGGCGACCCGGAGCACGAGGTACGCCGCGTGCTGTTCGCGGTCGACCCGGCCCCGCCCGTCGTCGCGGAGGCGGTGGAGTGGCGGGCCGACCTGGTCGTCGTGCACCACCCGCTGCTGCTCACCCCGGTCAGCTCGATGGCTGCCACCACGCCGAAGGGTCGCGTGCTGCACAGGCTCACCCGGCACGGCATCGCCCTGCTCACCGCGCACACCAACGCCGACGTACCGGCCGACGGCGTCAACGAGTCGCTCGCACGCGCGGTCGGCATCGTCGACCCGCGCGTCGTGCTCGCCGAGGGGTCTGAGGGCCTGGACAAGCTCACCTACTACGTGCCGCTCGCGCACGCCGACGCCGTACGCGAGGCGGTGGCCGACGCCGGCGCGGGGCAGATCGGCGACTACGACCGCTGCTCGTTCTCGACACGGGGAGAGGGCCGGTTCCGTCCCCTCGAGGGCGCGAACCCGACCCTCGGCGCGGTCGGCGAGGTCGAGACCGTCGAGGAGATGCGGGTCGAGTGCGTGCTGCGCCGCTCGCAGCGTGAGGCGGTCGTCGCCGCGCTGCTGGAGGCGCATCCGTACGAGGAGCCGGCGTACGACGTTGTCGAGCTCGCCAACGCCGCCGGGTCCGCTGAGGGCGCTGCCCGTGGGCACGGCCGGATCGGCCGGCTGGCCGCGCCGACGACGCTGAAGGAGTTCGCCGAGCGGGTCCGCGGGGCTCTGCCCGCCACCGCGCACGGCGTGCGGGTGTCCGGTGACCCCGACCGACCGGTCGAGACGGTCGTGGTCGGCAGCGGGGCCGGCGACTACCTGCTCGACACCGTCCTCGGCACCGACGCGGACGTCTACGTCACCTCCGACCTGCGGCACCACCGGGCCTCGGAGTTTCGCGAGCACGACGGCCCGGCGCTCGTCGACGTGGCGCACTGGGCCGCGGAGTGGACCTGGCTGCCGGTCGCCGCGCGCAAGCTCGCCGCGGCGCTCGAGGAGCGAGACGAGGCAGGGGCTACGGTGGAGACCCGCGTGAGCACGACCGTGACCGACCCGTGGACGTTCCGGGTCGACTGACCGGACCGCCGCGCCCGCCCCAACCGAACCGACCAGGAGCCTCCGCTGAAAGCCGACGCCTTCTCCCAGCTCCGGCTGCTCGACCTCCAGGAGCTGGACTCCCGGGCCGACCAGCTGCGGCACCAGCTCGCCAGCATCCCCGAGGCCAAGGAGCTCGCCGCGCTCCAGGCGAAGCGGGCCGACGTCGAGACCCGGCTCCGCGACGCGCGCATCCTGGTCGAGGACCTGACCCGTGAGCAGCGCAAGGCCGACGCCGACGTCGAGCAGGTCAAGGCCCGGCGCGTCCGTGACCAGCAGCGCATGGACCAGGGCCTGGTCACCAACCCCAAGGACCTCGAGCGGATGCAGGGCGAGCTGGTCTCGCTCGAGCGCCGCATCAGCACCCTCGAGGACGTCGAGCTCGACGTGATGGAGCGCCTCGAGGAGGCACAGGCCGAGCTCGACCGGCTGACCGCCGAGCTCGAGGAGATCGACAAGCGCGCGGCCGAGCTGTCCGCCGCGCGCGACGAGAAGGCCGGCAGGCTCGACGCCGAGGTGGCCGAGGTCGCCGCCCAGCGCAAGCCGCTGGCCGACGGGCTGGCCGCCGACCTCATCGCGCTCTACGACAAGCTCCGCGCCCAGAAGGGCGGGGTCGGTGCCGCCGCCCTGCGCGCCCGCCGCTGCGGCGGCTGCTCGCTCGAGCTCACCGCCGCCGACCTCTCGGTGATCGCCAAGGCGCCCACCGACGAGGTGCTGCGCTGCGAGGAGTGCAACCGGATCCTCGTGCGCACGTCGGAGTCCGGCATCTGATGGCAAAGCGCTACACGTCGGTCGTCATCGAGGCCGACGGCGGTTCGCGGGGCAACCCCGGGCCCGCGGCGTACGGCGCCGTGCTCAAGGACGCCGAGACCGGGGAGGTCATCGCCGAGGCCGCCGAGTCGATCGGCGTCGCGACCAACAACGTCGCGGAGTACCGCGGCCTGATCGCGGGCCTCGAGCTCTACCGCGAGCACACGCCCGACGCCGACCTCGAGGTCCGGATGGACTCCAAGCTCGTCGTCGAGCAGATGTCGGGCCGCTGGAAGATCAAGCACCCCGACATGAAGCCGCTGGCGATGCAGGCCAACCGGCTCGCTCCGTTCGGTACGACGTACACCTGGGTGCCGCGCGCGGAGAACGCCCACGCCGACCGGCTGCTCAACGCCGCGCTGGACGAGGCGACCGGCCGGCCGACCAGGTCGACGCCTGCCGCTGCTGCCGCGCGGACCGAGACGGCAGAGGCGGCTGAGGCAGCCGAGAAGCGGCCGCTGCGGCCGCACCCGGACATGGGTGACCCGACGACGTTCATCCTGGTGCGCCACGGCGAGACCACGCACACCAAGGACCGCCGGTTCAGTGGCCTCGGCGGCGAGGACCCCGGCCTGCACGCCGACGGCGAGGAGCAGATCCGCTCGACCGCGGAGTGGCTGGCGCCGCTCGCCGACGAGATCGACGCGCTGGTGTCGTCGCCGCTGCGCCGCACCCGCGAGTCCGCCGCCATCCTCGCCGAGGTGCTCGGCAAGGAGGTCGTGATCGAGGAGGGGCTGGCTGAGGCCGCGTTCGGCGCGTGGGACGGGCTGACGTTCGCCGAGGTGCAGGAGGCGCACGGCGACGACCTCGAGCAGTGGCTCGGCAGCTTCGACGTCTCCCCGACCGGCGGCGGCGAGTCGCTCGAGGCCGTCGACCGGCGCGTCCGGCGTACGCGCGACCGTCTCATCGCCGCGTACCCCGGCAAGACCGTGCTCGCGGTCACCCACGTCACGCCCATCACCGTGCTCGTCCGGCTCGCGCTGGGTGCGCCGATGGAGTCCCTGTTCCGCCTGCAGCTCGCCCCGGCCTCGGTGACCGTCGTGTCGTGGTACCCCGAGGGCCAGTCGACGCTGCGCATGTTCAACGCCCGCCCGACGGAGGCCGCCTTCCTCGGGCGCTGACGAGAGAGAGTCATGAGTCCCAGCAACTCCAGCAGCAGCAAGGCCGCGATCGCGGCCGTCATCGCCGTCGCTGTCGTCGTCGTGGCGACGCTCGTCCTGGTCCAGTCGCTCGGCGGGTCCGGTGAAGACCCTGCCGTCACGAGCGCGCAGCAGACGCCGGAGGAGGTGCCCACCGACGGCACCTGCAACACGCCGCCGGCGCTGCCGGAGGAGCCGATGCAGTTCGACGAGGTGCCGCCCAAGTCGCTGGCGGAGAACGCGAAGTGGACCGCGACCGTGCACACCAACTGCGGCAACATCGTGATGGAGCTCGACGGCAAGAAGGCGCCGCAGACGGTCGCGTCGTTCATCTCGCTCGCGCGAGAGGGCTACTGGGACGACAGTCCTTGCCACCGGCTGGTCACGAGCGGCATCTTCGTGCTGCAGTGCGGCGACCCGACCGGCACCGGGTCCGGGGGCCCGGGCTACGGGTACGGCGTCGAGAACGCGCCGAAGGACTTCCAGTACCCGCGGGGCACGCTCGCGATGGCGCGGACCCAGGACCCGGAGTCCAACGGCGGGCAGTTCTTCATCGTGTACGACAAGACCGAGCTGCCCGACCCGACCGGCTACTCGATCTTCGGCAAGGTCACCGAGGGCATGGACATCGTGGACCGCGTCGCCGAGCAGGGGACCGGCGGCACGCTCGGGCCCGAGGCGCCGAAGCAGCCGATCAGCATCCTGTCGGTCGACGTCGAGAAGGCGGCGTAGCTACGACCGGGTGGACGAGCCCGGGTGGTCGAGCCTGCCGAGGCCGCCCGGGGGTGGGCCCTACAGCTCGCTGACCACGACGTCGAGCCGGGTGCCGGCCTTCGTCGCCTCGCCCAGCTCGGCCTTCCAGCCGAGCGCGGCGAGGTGGTCGGCGAACCGCGCCGGTGACGACGGCGCCGTGCCGTCCTCCAGCAGCGCACGCACCAGCCGGCCCTTGGTCGCCTTGTTGAAGTGCGACACGACCTTGCGGACGCCGTCGACCTCGTGCAGCACGCGGACGGTGACGACCTTCGGCGCCAGGTCGGCCCCGGGTCGCCAGAACGGCACGTAGGTGGATGAGCGCAGGTCGACCACCAGCCCGCGGCCTGCCGCCTCGCGGACGGCGGGGTCGAGGTGTCTGCTCCAGTACGTCGCCACGGTGCCGACGCCGGGCAGCGATACCCCGCCGGCGAGCCGGTACGCCGGGATCCGGTCGCCGGGCCGGACCAGCCCGAACAGTGACGACGTGACCGCCAGCCACGACGTGGCCCGCCGGCGCGCCGCGGCGTCGAGGCTCGCGACGTCGAGCGACTCGTAGACCACGCCGGAGTAGACCTGGTCCGCCCGCGCCGTCGGTGCCTCCCGCAGCGCGGCGTTGCGCGCGACCTCGTCGAGCTGGGTGGTGCCGAGACCCAGCACTCCGGCCGCGGCATGGGCGTCCCCGCGGCACAGGCCGGTGAGGGCGTCGAGCATCGTGCCGCGGGCGTCGTACAAGGCGGGGAAGGAGAGATCGTCGAGCCGCAGCGGGCGGCCGCGGCGGGGAGCGGACTTGCCCTCGGACGGGGGCAGCAGGATCAGCACGCGGGCCACCTTATGCGTCGCCCTATGCTGGGCCGGGACCAGCCGTGCCGAGAGGGGAACGCGCCGTGCCGAGACGAGTCGTCAAGCTCCTGCACGCGGACGGTGACCTGCTGCGCAAGGGCATCGCGGGCATCCAGGAGGAGCTCGGCGTCTCGCCGGAGTTCCCCGCCGAGGTCGAGGCGGCGGCGGAGGAGGCGGCCCGCAACCCGGTCATGCCGGAGCTGGACCGCACCGACCTGCCGTTCGTGACGATCGACCCGGACGGCGCGCGCGACCTCGACCAGGCGCTGCACATCGAGCGCGACGGCGACGGCTACGTCGTGCACTACGCGATCGCGGACGTGGCCGCGTTCGTGAAGCCGGGCGACCCGGTCGACGTCGAGGCCAACCGGCGCGGGGAGACGTTGTACGGCGCCGACTCCAAGGTGCCGCTGCACCCGCCGGTGCTGTCCGAGGGCGCGGCGTCGCTGCTGCCCGACGAGGAGCGGCCGGCGCTGCTCTGGACGATCAAGGTCGACGCGACCGGCGAGGGCACCGACGTCGACGTCGTACGCGCGCGGGTGCGCAGCCAGGCCCAGCTCGACTACGCCTCCGTGCAGAAGCAGGTCGACGCCGGCACGGCCGACGAGATGTTCGGGCTGCTGCGGGAGGTCGGCGAGCTGCGGATCAAGCGCGAGGCGGCGCGCGGCGGGGTCTCGCTGCCGCTGCCGGAGCAGGAGATCGACATCGACGGCGACCGGTGGTCGCTGAAGTTCCGGGAGATGCTGCCGGTCGAGCAGTGGAACGCCCAGATCTCGCTGCTGACCGGGATGGCCGCCGCGTCGCTGATGGTCTACGCCCGGGTCGGGCTGCTGCGGACGCTGCCGCCGCCGGAGCCGGGGGAGGTGCAGCGGCTGCACCGGACCGCGAAGGCGCTCGAGATCGACTGGCCGGCCGAGCAGCTCTACCCGGACTTCATCCGGTCGCTCGACCCGACCAACCCGCGGCACGCGGCGATGGTGCTCGCGTGCACGCGGCTGCTGCGCGGCGCGGGGTACGTCGGGTTCGACGGCGAGGTGCCCGAGCAGCCCGAGCACGCCGCGCTGGCGTCGGAGTACGCCCACGTCACGGCGCCGCTGCGCCGGCTCGCCGACCGCTACGCGGGCGAGGTGTGTGTGGCGCTGTGCGCCGGGGAGGACGTGCCCGGCTGGGTGCTCGACAAGCTGCACGACCTGCCCGCGACCATGCAGGCCAGCGGGCAGAAGGCCAGCGCCTACGAGAACGCCGTCGTGAGCCTCGTGGAGGCCGCCGTACTGCGGCCGCACGTCGGGCGGAGGTTCCCCGGCGTCGTCGTGGCCGTCGACGAGAAAGAGCCGACCCGCGGCGACGTGGTCGTGCAGGAGCCCGCGATCGAGTCCTCGGCGACGTCGCGCAACGGGGACCCGCTGCCGCTGGGCACCCACGTGCAGGCCGTGCTCACCGAGGCCGACCCGACGACCCGCACGGTGCGCTTCGAGGTCTAGCGTGTCCCGGCTGCTCGTCGTGGCGCTGCTCGTCGCCCTCACCGCCTGCTCGGCCTCCGGCGAGGCGCCGCCCGAGAAGTCCGGCATCGAGGTGTCGCTCGGCTTCACCCAGCTGCTCCCCGACGAGGGCACGCCCAAGGGTCTGCTCCGCGTCGTCAACGAGGGCGACGAGCCGCTCGCGGTGACCGGAGCGGGGCTGCGCTGGTCGGGCTACGGGCCGGAGTTCACCCGCGAGCAGGACGCGACGATCGCACCGGGGCAGACCCTCGATCTCCGCGTGCTGCTGCCGGAGGCCCGCTGCGACGAGGGCAAGGAGCCGATCTCCGGGGTGGTGTCGACCGCCGACGAGACGAAGGTGCAGGAGCTCACGACGAGCGGGCAGCAGTTCCTGCGGCGGCTGTGGCTGCGCGGCTGCCGGGACGCCCTCGTGGCCGAGAACGTGAAGATCTCCTACGCGCCCGGCTGGCGCATCGCGCCGGACGACGAGTCGCTCGACGGCACGCTGCGGATGGTGCGGCAGGAGGGGAGCGAGCCGGTCACCGTGCTGAACTCCGACGGCTCGGTGCTCTACGACCTGGTGCTGCCGCGTCAGGTGACGCTCGTCGCCGATGATCCCCGCGTCGACGTGCCGCTGTCGATCCGGCCCGGCAACCGCTGCGACGAGCACGCGATCGGGCAGGCGACCGCGCCGTTCACGTTCCGGATCGGTGTCCGGGTCGGCGACGGTCCGGGCGCGACGGAGACCCTGGTGCTCGTCACGCCGCCGGTGAAGATCCAGAAGCAGGCCGGCCGGATGCTGCTGGACTACTGCGAGCGGAAGGCTGAGTAGTCGTCGCTAGCCGTTCTGCAGCGGCTTGCCGATCGCCTCGCGGATCGTGTCGCCCGCGTCCCAGTCGTTGGCGTGCATCGCGGCCGCAACGACGCCGTCCTTGATCCAGTAGGCCTGGAAGACACGGTCGCCGGTCGTGTCGCCCCGCACCACGACGTCGTCCGCCGAGCCCGGGTCGATGTTCCCGACGTACTCCATGCCGAGGTCGTACTGGTCGGTGAAGAAGTACGGGATCCGGTCGTAGGACACGTCCTCACCGAGCATCGACCGCGCGGCGGCCTTGCCCTGCTCGATGGCGTTGTCCCAGTGCTCGACGCGGATGCGGCGGCCGAGGACAGGGTGCTCGGCGTTGGCGATGTCGCCGGCGGCGAAGACGTCGGGAGCGGACGTGCGCAGGGCGGCGTCGACCAGCACGCCGTTGTCGACGTCGAGGCCGGCGTCCTCGGCGAGCTTGACGTCCGGCACGGCACCGATGCCGACGAGCAGCAGGTCGGCCTCGACCGGGTCGCCGACGTCGAGGATGAGGCGTACGCCGTCGCCGGCCTTCTCCACGCCGCCGACGCTCACGTCGAGCCGCATGTCGACGCCGTGCTCACGGTGCAGGTCGGCGAAGACGGAGGCGATCCGTGGGCCGAGCACGCGCAGCAGCGGCTGGGGGAGCGACTCGACGACGGTCACGTGGCAGCCGGCCTTGCGGGCGGCGGACGCGGCCTCGAGACCGATCCAGCCGGCGCCGAGCACGGCGATGCGCGCGCCCTCGGTGAAGGCCTGCTTGAGCCGCTCGGTGTCCTCGATGACGCGGAGGTAGGCGACCGGCGCGCCCGAGGCGTCCGCCATCGCGAACCGGCGCGGCTGGGCGCCGGTGGCCAGCAGCAGCTTGCTGTACGACTGCGTCGTGTCGCCCGCCGTCACGGTGTGCGCGCCCGGGTCGACGGCCTCCACGCGCGTGCCGAGACGCACGTCGATGTTGTTGTCGACGTACCACTGTGCGTCGTGGACGAAGACGACGTCACGCTCGTCGTCGCCCAGGAGGTACCCCTTGGAGAGCGGTGGTCGCTCGTAGGGGAGGTGCTGCTCGGCGGTGTACAGGATGACGTCCCCGTCGTACCCGCTCTCACGCAGCTGCTCGACTGCCTTCGCGGCGGCGAGCCCGCCACCGACCACAACGAACGGTTCGCTCATGGTCAGAACCTAGCGCGGGATAGGCTTGTTCGTGGATGAGCTGGCCGGGCGACCGCGGGGAGGAGACTCCTCGAGGAAGGTCCGGGCTCCACAGGGCAGGGTGGTGGGTAACGCCCACCCGGGGTGACCCGCGGGAAAGTGCCACAGAAAGCAAACCGCCCCCGCGCTTGCGCGGAGGTAAGGGTGAAACGGTGGTGTAAGAGACCACCAGCGTTCCGGGTGACCGGAACGGCTCGGTAAACCCCACCCGGAGCAAGGTCAAGAGGACCGTCGCGAGACGGTCTGCGCGGACGTTTGAGGGCGGCCCGCCCGAGTCCGCGGGTAGACCGCACGAGGCTGTCGGTAACGGCAGTCCCAGATGGATGGTCGCCCACCGCGACGCCGCGAGGCGCGCGGGGACAGAACCCGGCCTACAGGCCAGCTCATCCCTCGCCCCCTTGCCGCTGGGCCGGCCGTCACGCGTCGCTGCGCCAGCTGTAACGCGGGGTTGTGGACGCTCAACAGGGGAAATGCCATGCGCAAGGCGTCCAAATCGCGTGGGGAGCGGCCCAGCCCGCGCGAGCGGGGGGAAGACGCGCCGACTCGGCGGGGCCGCACGGGAGGTTCGAGCCGGGTCGGCGGGGTCGCGCCGGAGGTTCGAGCCGGGTCAGCCCGCGAGCCAGCGGTCGAAGGCGTCGGTGCTCGTCGGGCGGCCGAGGAAGGACCCGACGAGGTCGGCGGCGTCGCGGGAGCCGCCGGCGGCCAGCACCGTGTCGCGGTAGCGACGTGCGACGTCGGGGGCCATCAGGTCGTCGGGGTCGAACGCGGAGAACAGGTCCTTGGCGATGACCAGGCTCCACAGGTAGGTGTAGTACGACGAGCCGTAGCCCTCGTCGGCGAGGTGGCCGAACGACGTGTGCTTGTGGGTGCCGGGGATGCGCTCGAAGGGCATGTAGCGCTTCGCGAGGTCGTCGATGTACGCCGTCAGGTCATCGGGTACATCGGCGTGGATGCCGACGGAGATCGCGGCGTAGAACACCTGGACCCGGACGTCGAAGCCGCGGCCGAGCTCGTTCGCCGCGCGCAGGGTCGCGACCAGGTCGGCCGGGATCGGCTTGCCGTCGTCGTCGGTGGCGAACGACGCGAGCACGCCGGCGTCCCAGGCCCACTCCTCGAGCATCTGGCTGGGCGCCTCGATGAAGTCGCGCTCGGTGGCCACGCCGCTGAACCGCGCCCAGTCCTGCCCGCCGCCGACCACGGCGTGGATCAGGTGCCCGAACTCGTGGAACAGCGTCACCACGTCGCCGTGCGTCATCAGCCCGCGCGGCAGGTTGCACAGCAGCGCCGACTGCGGCAGCTGCACGTCCCGCACGCCCTTGGCCAGCGGGAAGTGCGCGGCGTGCTTGAACTTCCCGTCCCGCGGGTGCAGGTCGAGGTGGATCCGGCCGAGCAGGTCGCCCTCGGCGAGGACGTCGTACGTCGTGACGTCCTCGTGCCACGCGGGTACGTCGGGCCGCTCGACGTACTCCAGGCCGAACAGCCGCGACGTGACGTCCAGCAGCCCGGCCCGCACCTTGTCGAACCGGAAGTAGCGACGCACCTCCTGCGCGTCCAGCCCGAACCGCTCGCGCGACACGACCTGGGCGTAGTAGTTCACGTCTGCCCAGCTCATCGTGTCGAGCTCGGCGGCGTCCTCCCTCTGACGCTCGATCAGCAGGGCGAGGTCGCGCTCGGACGGGGGAGCGGTGGCCTCGTCGAGCCGGTCGACGAACTCGCGGATGCCGTGCTCGGACCCGACCATCCGGATCTCGGCGTCGTAGTCCGGCCAGCCGTCGTAGCCGAGCAGCCGGGCGCGCTCCCGACGGATCTCGGTCAGCTCGCGCAGGACCTCGTCGTTGACCGGCCACCCCCGGTTGTCGAACTGCTCGTAGAGCGCGTGCCGCGCGTCGCGGTCGGTGGCGAACGAGCGGAACGGGAACACGTCCGGGTAGTCGGTCGTGATCGTCACCAGCCCGTCGTCGCCGACCGGGTGCGCCGCGACGTAGTCGTCGGGCAGCCCGTCGAGCTGCTCCGGCCGCAGCCGCAGCTCGCGCACGTCCTCGCTCACGTTGCGCTCGAACGCCTGGGACAGCTCCTTGTCGCGGTCCGCCAGCTCGCGCAGCCGCTCGCGCGTGGTCTCGTCGCGGTCGACGCCGGCCCGCCGGAAGTCCCTCAGGCTCATCGCGAGTGCGCGGGCTGCGGCGTCGTCGAGCGTCCCCGCGTCGACGCCGGACAGCGCGTCGTAGATCCGCCGGTCCTGCCGGACCTCGTTGCCGAGGGCGGCGGCCTGCTGCGCGGCCGACTCGGCGCGGTCGCGCACCACCGGGTCGGGGTGCGAGTGGGCCAGCAGCGAGGCGGCCGTGGCGGCGTCGAGCAGCGCGAGCGTGAGCTCGTTCCAGCGCTCCAGCACCGCCGCGGGGTCACCGGCCTCGGCCGCGATCGCGTCGGCGGTACGGCGTACCGCGTCGAGCCGGTCGTCACAGCGGTCCACGAGGAAGGCGGTCCAGGCGTCGCGGTCGTCGGACCGGGCCGGGAGCTCGAGCGGCGTCAGCACCCTGGCACCCTAAGGGCGCGCGAGACGGGATGCTCGGGAATGTTGCTCCGGAATGCTGTGAGGACGGAGTACGTTCGTCTGGGGAAGGAGGGACACCGTGTCGCTGCCACCGTTCGAGCTTCCGCCCGAGATGGGGGCGTCGCGAGGTGACCAGCACCCGGCCGACGCCTACCAGCAGGCCTGGCACCTGCTCGAGGAGTCCTCGCCCCTCGAGGCGATCGAGGTGCTCGACCCCGCCGTCGAGGCCGAGCCGATGTCCACCGGGCTGCGCACGCTGCGCGCCTGGGCCTACTTCAAGAGCGCCCAGCTGCACCGCGCCGAGGCCGATCTGACCCGGATCGTGGAGCTCGACCCGACCGACGTCTGGGCCCGCTTCGCTCTCGGTCGTGTCCTCGAGCGGCAGTCCAGGTACGCCGACGCGCTCCCGCACCTGCGGCTGGCCGCGGTGATGTCCGGCGACGCCGAGCACGAGGCCGGTGTGCTGCGCGTGGAGCGTCGCCTGGCCGAACGGCGCGGGACGCTCGACGAGCTGTCCTGACGGACGGCGCAGGGCCTGGTCAGGGGAGCGTCAGGATCTCCGCGCCGCTGTCGGTCACGAGCAGCGTGTGCTCGAACTGGGCGCTCGGCCGCCCGTCCTTCGTGACGACCGTCCAGTCGTCGTCCCACATCTCCCACTCGCGGGTGCCCAGGCACAGCATCGGCTCGATCGTGAACGTCATCCCCGGCTCGATCAGCGTGTCGTGCTCGGGGGAGTCGAAGTGCGGCACGATCAGGCCGCTGTGGAACGACGTGCCGATGCCGTGCCCGGTGAACTCCCGGACGACGCCGTACCCGAACCGCTTGGCGTAGGACTCGATCACCCGGCCGATGACGTTCATGCGGCGGCCGGGCCGGACCGCCTTGATCGCGCGGCGCAGCGCTTCCTCGGTGCGCTCGACCAGCAGCCGGGTCTCCTCGGGCACGTCGCCGGCGAGGAAGGTCGCGTTCGTATCGCCGTGCACGCCGCCGACGTACGCCGTGATGTCGATGTTGACGATGTCGCCGTCCTCGATCACCCGGCTGTCGGGGATGCCGTGGCAGATCACCTCGTTGACGCTGGTGCACAGCGACTTGGGGAATCCGCGGTAGCCGAGCGTCGACGGGTAGGCGCCGTTCTCGACGAGGAACTCGTGCCCGATCGCGTCGAGCTCGTCGGTGGTGATGCCGGGGGCGACGTGCTTGCCGACGAGCTGGAGCGCTTGCGCCGCGAGCCGCCCGGCGACGCGCATCCGGGCGATCGTGTCGGCGTCCTTCACCTCGGAGCCGCGGAAGGGGAGAGGTGCGAGCTGGTCGACGTACTCCGGCCGGTCGATGTGCGCGGGCACCGGGCGTCGGGGCGAGATCGTGGCGGGGGCGATGGGCACGTGTCGAGTGTAGGTTCCGAGGTAGCGGGAACGATCGGGTCGTCCGCCGACGGTGCGGACGCAAGGTGGCGAGGAGGGCGCGTCATGAGCGACGGCGACGAGTACTGGTTCTGCCTCAAGCACCACACGGTCGAGGGACGCGACGGCTGCCGCAACTCCGACCGTCTCGGCCCCTACGCCACCGCGGCGGAGGCCGAGCGGGCGCTCGACAAGGTCGAGGAGCGCAACGAGGAGTGGGAGAACGACCCGCGCTGGAACGACGACGTCGAAGAGGACTGACCGGCTCGGTCGACCTCTGACAGCACGAGGCCCCGGCACCTCAGGTGCCGGGGCCTCGTGTTCGCTCTGAGCTTTGGTCAGGCGCGCTTCGCGGTCTTGCGGGCGGTCGCCTTCTTGGCGGCTGTCTTCCTGGCGGGGGCCTTCTTGGCGGTGCCGGTCGCCTTCTTGGCGGTGCCGGTCGTCCGCTTGGCTGCGGCCTTCTTGGTGGCGGGCGCCTTCTTGGCGGTGCCGGCGGTCTTCTTGGCCGCGCCGGTGGTCTTCTTGGCGGCGGTCTTCTTCGCAGCGCCCGCCTTCTTGGCGGTGCTCTTGGTGGCGGCCGACTTCTTCGCCGGGGCCTTCTTGGCGGTCGTCTTCTTGGCGGCGCCGGCCTTCTTGGTGGTCTTCTTGGCGGTGGACGCGGCCTTCTTCACGGCCTTCTTCGCGACCTTCTTGGCAGGTGCCTTCTTCGCGGTCGTCTTCTTCGCCGTGGACTTCTTCGCGGGAGACTTCTTGGCTGCGACCTTGCTGGTGGCGGTCTTCTTGGCGGGGGCCTTCTTGGCCACCGTCTTCTTCGCCGTGGACTTCGTGGCGGCGGCCTTCTTGGCCGGCGCCTTCTTCGCCGCGGTCTTCTTTGCTGCAGGCACCTTGCTGCCTCCTGGTTCGAGAGCCCGACCCGGTGTCGGCCTTCACTGATCCCTCTTGGGTTAGGCGGCCTGTGGTCGCCCCCTCGCAGAGAATCTTGCCGACAAAGAGAAGCGACGTAAACGAAATCGTGAAAGAAGAGTCGCGTGTCGCGATTGCCGTCGTTCGCCGATTCGGATATCGGCGAATAGGGTGAGGTGCTCAGAACCCCTTGTTTTGTTGGCGGATCGCGGACGTGAAACACCGCGCGAAGAAGGAGAGACGTTGGCGCACGACTTCGAGAAGTCGGGACCTTTCATCGCGCTTGGTGGCTTCGCTGTCGCGTTCTTTCTCTACGCGTACGTCGCGATCGCGATGCCGAGCTGGCTCAACTCGCTCGTGCTGCCGTTGGTGTGGCTCGCACTTCTCGTCGTGTGCCTTCGCTGGTTCACGCGTCGGCCGAAGGCCGCGATCGCCTTGCCTGTCTTGGCGATCGCGGCCTGGTTCGCGGCCGTGCTGCTCGCCGGGCGTTGACGTTCGAGTGGTCTCGACGAGCTCGACCACCCGAGGGGCTAGAAGGTGTGCTCGGGCCCGGGGAACGTGCCGTCCGCGACCTCGGCCGCGTAGCGACGTGCGGCGTCGAGCAGCACGCCGTGCACGTCGGCGTACTGCTTGACGAACTTCGCCATCCGTCCCGTGCGCAGACCGAACGCGTCCTGCCAGACGAGCACCTGGCCGTCGCAGTGCGGGCCGGCGCCGATGCCGATCGTCGGGATCGTCAGCTCCTTCGTCACCTGCGCGGCGACGTCGCCCGGGACCATCTCCATCACGAGGGAGAACGCGCCTGCGGCCTCCATTGCCTTGGCTTCGTCGATGATGCGCGTGGCGGCGTCGCCACGTCCCTGCACGCGGTAGCCGCCGAGGGCGTGCTCGGACTGCGGCGTGAAGCCGATGTGCGCCATCACCGGGACACCGGACTGGGTGAGCTTCTCGACCTGCGGCGCCATCTCCATGCCGCCCTCGAGCTTCACGGCGTGCGCGTTGGCCTCCTTCAGGAACCGCACCGAGGTGTGGAACGCCTGTTCCGGCGACGCCTGGTACGAGCCGAACGGCAGGTCCGCCACCACCAGTGCGCGTCGCGCCGAGCGGGTGACCGCGCGGACGAGCGGGATCAGCTCGTCGACGGTGACGGGCAGCGAGGTCTCGTTGCCGTAGACGTTGTTGGAGGCCGAGTCGCCGACGAGCAGGACCGGGATGCCGGCCTCGTCGAAGGTCTGGGCGGCGTACATCTCGTACGCCGTCAGCATCGCGAACTTCTCCCCGCGCTCCTTCATCTCGCGCAGGTGGTGCGTGCGCACCCGTCGCACCGGTGCGGTGGTCTGCTGGGCCGACGGGCCGGTGCCGTAGGGGGCGGTGGTCTCGCTCATCGTTCCTCCGCTTGACGTGTTCTCGTGGCTCCCTGGTGGAGTCCCCGGACCGCCTCTCAGGCTAGACCCGGGTCGCTGCGATGCACCCTGTGTCGCCTGTCACGTCGGCATGCTCGATGCCGCTTCGGGCACACTCGGTCCGTGGACTTCTCCTCGGCCTACGACCAAGGGTTCGCTCGCGTGGCGGCATGCACGATCACGACGGCGATCGCCGACCCGATGTCCAACGCCGCCTCGGTGCTCGACGAGGTGCGCGCGTGCGTGGACGAAGGCGTCGCGGTCGCGGTCTTCCCCGAGCTGTGCCTGACCGGCTACGCCATCGACGACCTGCTGCTGCAGGAGCCCGTGCTCGACGCGGTGGAGGCCGCGATCGAGGAGCTCCGCGAGGGCACACGCGGGCTGCAGGTGATGATCGTCGTCGGCGCGCCGCTGCGGCAGGGCACCCGGGTGCTCAACTGCGCGGTCGTGCTGCACGACGGCGAGGTCATCGGCGTCGCGCCGAAGTCGTACCTGCCCACCTACCGCGAGTTCTACGAGCGTCGGCACTTCGCGCCGGGCGACGACCGCCGCGGGCAGACGATCCAGCTCAGCGGGCGGCAGGTGCCGTTCGGTCCCGACCTGCTCTTCCGCGCGCCGCGCATCCCCGGCCTCGTCATGCACGTCGAGGTCTGTGAGGACATGTGGGTGCCGGTGCCGCCGAGCGCCGAGGCCGCGCTGGCCGGCGCGACGGTGCTGGTCAACCTCTCCGGCAGCCCGATCACGGTGGGCCGCGCCGAGGACCGCAAGATCCTCGCGCAGTCCGCGTCGAAGCGGTGCCTCGCCGCTTACGTGTACGCCGCCGCCGGGTTCGGCGAGTCGAGCACCGACCTGTCCTGGGACGGCCAGACGCTGATCTACGAGATGGGCGAGCTGCTCGCGGAGACCGAGCGCTTCCCGGACGGGCCGCGCCGATCGGTCGCCGACGTGGACCTGCTCCGGCTGCGCCAGGACCGGCAGCGGCAGGGCACGTTCGACGACAACCGACGTACCCACGACGCACGCATCTCCGAGTTCCGCACCGTCGAGGTCGACCTGGTCCCGCCGGACGGCGACATCGGCCTGCGCCGCGAGCTCGACCGGTTCCCGTTCGTGCCGGACGACCCCGAGCGGCTCGCGCTCGACTGCTACGAGGCCTACAACATCCAGGTCT
>NZ_CAMPGZ010000088.1 GCF_946885725.1 uncultured Nocardioides sp. | reverse complement strand
CTCACCATCGGCATCGTCGGTCTCCCCAACGCGGGCAAGTCGACGCTCTTCAACGCCCTGACCAAGAACGACGTGCTCGCGGCGAACTACCCGTTCGCGACGATCGAGCCGAACGTCGGCGTCGTCGGCGTGCCCGAGCCGCGGCTGGACAAGCTGGCGGAGATCTTCGGCTCGGCCCGGATCCTGCCGGCGACGGTGGAGTTCGTCGACATCGCCGGCATCGTGCGCGGCGCGTCGGAGGGGGAGGGGCTCGGCAACAAGTTCCTCTCGCACATCCGCGAGTCGGCCGCGATCTGCCAGGTGACGCGGGTGTTCCGCGACGAGGACGTCACGCACGTCGACGGCGAGGTCAACCCCGCCAACGACATCTCCACGATCCAGACCGAGATGATCCTCGCCGACCTGCAGACGGTCGAGAAGGCGATCCCGCGGCTGGAGAAGGAGGCCAAGGGCCGCAAGGAGCTCGCCCCGGTGGTCGCTGCCGCCAAGGAGGCGAAGGAGCAGCTCGAGAAGGGCACCCCGATCATCGCCACGAGCATCGATCGCGCGCTGATCCGCGAGCTGAGCCTGCTCACCGCGAAGCCGTACATCTACGTCTTCAACTGCGACGCCGACGAGCTCGGCGACGAGGAGCTCAAGCAGCGGATGCGCGACCTCGTCGCCCCGAGCGAGGCGATCTTCCTCGACGCGAAGTTCGAGGCCGAGCTGGTCGAGCTCGACGACGACGAGGAGGCGCGGGCGATGCTCGCCGAGATGGGCGTCGACGAGCCCGGTCTCGACGTACTCGCCCGCGTCGGCTTCGACACCCTCGGCCTGCAGACCTACATGACCGCGGGTCCCAAGGAGGCCCGCGCCTGGACGATCCCCAAGGGCGCCACCGCTCCCGAGGCCGCCGGCGTGATCCACACCGACTTCCAGCGCGGCTTCATCAAGGCCGAGATCGTCTCGTTCGACGACCTCGTCGAGGCCGGCTCCATGGCGGCTGCCAAGGCGGCCGGCAAGGTGCGCATGGAGGGCAAGGACTACGTCATGCAGGACGGCGACGTCGTGGAGTTCCGCTTCAACGTCTGAAGCGACCCTGTGTGCGCAGGTCACGGGCTTGCCGCCTCCCGGAGCGACGCCGCAGTCAGTCGAATCGCGCTGACTGCCAGTGGCGCGCCGCCACGCCCAGTAACGCGCCTCCCAGGACCAGCAGCCCGCCCAGCCACAGGAAGGCGCCGTCTCCCTTCGGCGAGTCGGCCTGGTCAGGATCGCTCGTGACCCGCACCTCCTGCATCTGCGGCGGTTCGGTGCGCCCGGCCGCGTCTCGTGAGAAGTACCGGATCACCTCGTTCGTGGCCACGGTGAACGGGCGCGTGTAGTGCTGGGTCGTGGGACTGGTGCGAGGGTCGGTGCCGTCGGTCGTGTAGTACGTCGCAGTCGGAGCAGGTCCGTCGCCGGTGAGGTCGAAGCTGATGGACACGACGCCGCGATCATCGGGCCGGACGGCGCAGGGTTCGGGGTCGCAGCGGATCTCGGTGCGCAACGGGGCTCGCGGCACCGATCGGCCGTTCGACACCACGTCTCCGACTGTCCGGACCTCCGTACCCCGTTCACGCCTGGTCGCGAGCCAGTCCAGGAAACGGGTGAACTGCCTGGTCGTCATCGACTCGGCCGCGGTGCACCGGTCATCGCAGATGCCGTGGAATGCGAAGATCACCCATTCCCCGCCACGGCGCTCGGCATCGGTCACGCTGGCCCGGAGGCTGGCGGGGTCGACCTGCTCGGTCACGCCCGGAACGGTGCGCAGCCTGTAGGGATCACGCGGCGGGATGCTCTCGCCGTACGGGCACCGAGGACACTCCGGGTTGAACACCCCTCCGACAGCCCGCGCACTTCGATAGCCACACGCTCGGACCAGTTTCTCCACGCTGCGGCCCGGAACCATGGCTTCGGGGTAGGCGAACGACGACACCGGCGTGTGCGCCTTCTCGGTCAGCCGGTCGCGGTCGGAGCACACTTCGGCGACGGCAGTGCGCCGGCTGGTGCCTGCGTCCAGCGGCACGTGGTGGGCAGTGTGTCCGCCGATCTCGTGGCCGGCCGTGGCCAACCGGTGCACCTGGGGCCAGGTGAGGTAGTACGGGCTCGTGTCGGCCAGCCCCGAGCTGATGTAGAAGGTCCCGGACATTCCTCGGGACCGGAGCATCCGGGCCACCGCCATGTGGCTGGCCTGCCCATCGTCGAAGGTCAGACTGACCACGGTGTTCCCGTCGGCCCCCCATGCCGGTCCGGGGTTGACCGCACCCGGTCCCAGCGCCAGAGCGAGGCACGCCATCACTGTCCGCACGACCCGCGCCGACCGGCGTTGGAACCACGTCGACCGACGATCCGGACTGTCAGGAGCCAACTGCCCCCCTCCCTCAACGTCCACGACCCGGTGGGACCGCCGAGCTCCGCCGCCGGCCTTCTGCCCTCCGCCTGCGCGCGCGAGTCCAGTCGTGACGATCATGCGTCATGCGCTCGGCGATGGCGACCCATGAGGTGGCCGGAATACCTCACCAGCACAAAGGAAACGCGGGCAGATCGCCGATCCCGGGTTGAACGGGGCACCTATCCCAAACAGCTCGCCGCCGGAGGTGACGGACATGTGTGCCGTCCGAGCGATCGACTCATGGAACGCTAACCGCTCGGGCGCAGCGCAGACTCGGCTGCCGCGACCAGGACCGGCCGAACGCCCGGGTCGAGATGAAGCGCGTACGTCAGGTGGCGCCGGGCTGCTCGGCTTCTCCCGAGCGCGTCCTCGATGAGCCCGCGGTGCATCCAGAACTGGCTGTCCGGAGTGCCGAGGCGGGTGGCGATGCTTGAGTAGCGGAGAGCCTCCAGGGGACGGTCATTTCTGAACAGAGCCCACGCGAGGGCGTCGGCGACGTGGACGCTGTGCCGGCGTGACCACTCGACCCGGGCGGCCCGGAGAGCCTCGCGGGCCGAGCCGTGGTCCGCTTCGAGCGTGGCGACCTCGAGCTCGCCGTGGACGCCCGTCGCTGCCTCGGTTGCCACGATGTCGGCGGCCGCATCGAACGCCCGTTCCGCAAGCGCCGGGCGATCGGACATCTGGTAGGTCTCGCCCAGCTCGAGGGCGGAGTCGAATGTCGGCGACGACGCGTTGACCTTGCGCCACCACCGCTCGGCGGTCGCCAGGTTGCCGCGGGCGACGGCGAGTCGAGCGCGCGACGCCCAGGCCGGCACGTAGCGAGCATCTGCCGTCGTGGCCTCCCGCAGGCGCCGCTCAGAGGCGGCGAGCTGCCCGGCCTTGCGGTCGAGCTCGGCGAGCTGGGTCAGCAGGTAGGCGCGGTCGGTACCTGAGCGCGCCAGGACGAGTGCCTTGCGAAGCATCCGGCCCGCTCCCGCGAGGTCCCCGCGCAGCTCCTCCGCGTACGAACGCCGGGTCAGTACGGCGCTGCCCGGAGCGCGACGGTCGGCCTGCGCCAGCGCGCGCCGCTGCCCGTCGTACCGGCCGAGCTCGGTCATGGCGTCGACGCGGATCGCCAGCGCGACAGCCTGGTAGGGGTTGACCCGAAGGGCCTGCTGGGCGTGGTGCAGAGCGCTGCGGAAGTGGTGCTTCGCGGCGGACAGGGCCGCGCGCCCGGCAAGCGCGAGGTCGTCGTCCGGGCCGTTGAGCGCGAAGGCCTTGCGGAGCGCCCGCTCGGCCCGGTCGTAGTTCGTGGGGTCCCCGTTGAGCCGTGCCCGTTCGACGTACACGTGCGCGAGGGTGGCCCAGGTCCGGCCGTCGCCCGGTTGGGTGCGGACCTGCGCCTCGAGGGCGGCCACCTGGCTCTCGATGTCGCCGCTCGGCCGCTGGGTGGTGTCCACGCGGACGGCGGTGCGGTCCTCCGTCGGCGTCTTCTGCGCGACACCGATCGCACCGCTCAGGGCCAGCGTGAGTCCGACCGCCATCACTGTCAGGATCCTGATCATCGGGTTCTCCTCTCCCGGGACCGGGTGGCCCGACGGCGAGCGCCGGGCCACCTTCCCCCCAGTCAGGCCACGACGGGCCGCGGTCGACGGGCCAGCAGGACCGCACCGCCGAGGACCAGCAGCAGTCCTGCGCCGGAGGCGCCGATGGCGAGGCTCGGCACACCTGCGGTGACGGCCGCAGCGAGGTCCGGAGCGGATCCGCCGTTCAGCGGCGTGAAGCCGGCCGCGGCGGCGGTGTGCGGCGCGGTCGCCGAACCCGACGTAGGAACGGCCAGGTACGGGAACTCGTCGCCGAACGCCACGTCGTTCTGGTTCACCGCGTCGCCGAGGTCGTTCGCGTTGCCCGTGAGCTCTCCCTCGACGACCTGGAGCGCGATGTCGACGACGTCGTCGGTGAGACGCCGGCCGTTCGGGAAGCCGGCGGTGTCGCCGCCGATCACGCCGAGCCGGTCCGGGCTGGCGGTCGGCGGGATCGACGTGTTCAGCCGCAGCTGCTCGCTCGGCCGCACGTGCTTCGGTCGGTTCAGGCCCGGCACGCCGGTGAGGAACGCCTGCACGAGGTCGTTGCGCGGGGTCGTCGGAGCGGCGATGCCGTAGACCGCCTTGATCAGCTTCGGCAGCTCGGGGTTGGTGACGTGCTTGCCGAACTGCGCGTCGTTCCGCGGGGCCGAGGCGTTGAACCGGTCCTTCATGCCGACCGGGACCACCACCTCGTTCACCAGCGGCGAGGCCAGCCGTGAGACCTGCCGGTAGTGGCCGCGCGAGTCCTTGCGATCGGTGGTCGACCAGATGCCGACCACGGGGTCGTTCCCCTGCGTGAGCTGCTTCTTGTCGACCTGGAGCGCGATCGCGTTCACTCCGAAGCCGGCGAGCGTGTCGTCGCCGACCTCGCTGAGGTCACCGCCGTACAGCAGGTCGAAGACGCGCAGGTCGAGGAAGAACGGGTCCTCGGCCTGACCGGCGAACGACTTGCCGCCCATCACCTTCGTGATGGCCGAGTCCCTGAGCGACTCGTAGTCGGGCATCGACGCCTTGCCGACGTACGACGAAGCGACCGGAGCGCCGCTGGCGAGCGTGGTCGTTCCGTGGCCGGACTGCCAGCGGGTCAGGCTGTAGGTCTGCCGGAAGTTCAGGTCCGGATCACCACGGCTCGTGACCTGACCCGTGTTGTAGAGGAAGGTCTTGGCGTTGCGGTAGTGGTCCTTGAACGTCCAGGTGTAGACGATGTCGGGCCGAGCGTCACCGTCGTTGTCGATCTTGATGTTGTAGCGGGCGTCCTTCGCGAACGGGTAGAAGTTCGGGCCGCCGGCGGGCTCCTCGAAGGGGATCCAGTTCGCGATCATCGTCACGGTGTCCGGGTCGTCCGGACTGACGAACGCATAGACATCCGTGTTGTCGTACTGAGGCGCGCCCGAGATCAGGGGCGCCTCCCGGTGGCTCGAGGCGTGGGCGGCGGTCGGTCCCAGACCCGCGAGTCCCGAGGCTGCGAGAAGGCCGCCCGTCGCGAGCATCGCCAGGCCCGCCCTACGTCGTGTTGCGTGCATCATGCTGCTCCCTCCGGTGCTGCGGCTACGCACCTGTTGCGTTGCCGTTGCAGGGAGTTCGTCGCGGGGACTCAGGGGGATGGCGGCTGAGGCGAGGGTGTCTAGGTCGGGCCGAAACGGGTGAGGGCGGGTCGCCGGTTGAGGGGGTCCGTCAGGCGACGACGTGCAGGGATCGGTCGGTCTGGTTCAGCCGACGTGCACCGTCCTCGGTGACGGCCACGATGTCCTCGATCCGCACGCCGAACTCTCCGGTGAGATAGATGCCGGGTTCGACGGAGAAGCACATGCCCGGGACCAGCGGCTGCTCCTCGCCCTCGATCATGTACGGCGGTTCGTGGGTGGTGACGCCGATGCCGTGCCCGGTGCGGTGGATGAACCGCTCGCCGTAGCCCGCCTCGGTGATCACCCGTCGAGCTGCCCGGTCGATCTCCTGACAGGCGACGCCGGGACGGACGGCGTCGACGCCGGCTTGCTGGGCCGCACGCACGATCTCGTGGACCTCGCGCACGTGGTCGCTGGGCTCGCCCACGCACACGGTGCGGGTCGTGTCGGAGCCGTAGCCGTACATCAGCCCTCCGAAGTCGAGCACGATGCAGTCCCCGTCCTCGATGACCCGGTCGCCCGCATGGTGGTGCGGGTTGGCGCCGTTCGGGCCGGAGCCGACCACGGTGAAGTCGACCTGCTCGTGGCCGTGGCCGCGCAGCAGGTCGGTCAGGTCGCTTGCGATCTCGGTCTCCCTCCGGCCGGCGAAACGCACGTCGACGATGTCGAGGTACGTCGCGTCGGCGGCCGCGCCGGCGGCGGCGAGCCGGGCGAGCTCGTTGTCGTCCTTGACCGCGCGCAGCATCGGCAGGCATCGGGTCAGCGGCTGGTAGGCGGTGCGGGGGAGCGTCGCCTGGAGACCGAGAAGGTGCATGGCCCAGGCGTTGTCGGAGATGCCGTAGGTGCCGTCGTGGCGCAGCAACGAGCGAGCCACGTCGTACGGGTCGGCGCCGTCGGTCCAGTCGACCATCGTCGTGGCCGCGGCACCCTCGGCGGCCTCGGCGTCGGGCCGCTCCAGCGTCGGGACGAGGAGGGTCGGCTCCCGGTCCTCGGCCAGGACAAGGATCGTCAGCCGCTCGGTGGTCGCCGGCCGGTAGCCGGTGAGCCACACCAGGTCAGGTCCCGGGGTCACCAGCACGCCGTCGAGCCCCGCCGAGCGCGCGTCGGCTACGACGCGTGCCATCCGGGCGGCGTAGTCCCCGGTCGTGAACGGCACGACGGCTGCTCTGTCGGTGGTTGTCATGGCGGACCCGACGCTAGCCCCATTCCGCCCGCTTCGGGCAAGGCAGACCATCCGCCTCGTCCATCGGGCTGAACTTTCGTCGAAGCGGTGGCCCTGCGAGCACGTCACGTTCGACCGTAGGAGGGACGGCGGGAGGTGCGCGTGAAGAGGTTGTTCATCGCGTTCCTCGTCGCGGCCGCGGTGGTCGTCGCCACGACCGGATTCGTCTCCCGGGCACGTCCCGATGCCACGGCAGCAGTCCCGGCGTTCCCGGGCGCAGAGGGTTTCGGGACCGCTACGCCGGGCGGCCGGGGCGGCCGCGTGTGCACGGTGACGAACCTGAACAACGCCGGCCCCGGATCGCTGCGCTCCTGCGTCGACATGGCCGGTCCGCGGTACGTCGTGTTCCGGACCGGCGGGACCATCGTGCTGGAGACCCGGCTCAACGTGACCAACCCCTTCATCACCATCGCCGGGCAGACCGCTCCCGGCGGCGGCATCACGCTGCGGATGGACCCGGTGTCTCCCACCGACCTCGGCACGATGGACGTGCTGACCCACGACGTGGTGATCCGCTACCTGCGCTTCCGCCCCGGCAACGGCACCACGGGCAAGGACAGCGACGACGCTCTGGCCATCGTCAACCCGGGTGTCTCCAACGTCGTCGTCGACCACTGCTCGTTCAGCTGGGCGGTGGACGAGAACGTCAACACCTACGACGGCACCACCGACATCACCATCAGCAACTCGATCATCGCCGAGGGGTTGAACAACTCAGGCCACCCGCGCGGCGCGCACTCCAAGGGCCTGCTCGCGGGCGGTGTCGGCGCGCACAACGTCTCGATCCACCACAACCTGTTCGTGTCCAACGTGGACCGCAACCCGCAGGTGAGCGGCGTCTCGGTCGCCGACGTCCGCAACAACGTCGTCTACAACTACGGCACCGGCTCGGGCGGCGGCGTCACGCTGGTCTCGTCCAGCAAGGGTTGGGCGCGGGTGAACTGGGTGGGCAACTACTACAAGCCCGGCCCCAACAGC
This sequence comes from uncultured Nocardioides sp., assembly GCF_946885725.1. The sequence goes on along the minus strand of NZ_CAMPGZ010000088.1, from coordinate 8,251 downwards.
GACCCCGACCGTCCGGAGTTCGCGACGTGGATCGGGGACACCGGCGCCACCCAGCAGTGGTACGGCGAGGGCAACGCGCGCTGGACACCGGGCGGCGTCCTCCCAGCGCGCGTCGGCCAGGCGGTCGGCCAGGTCGGGGCGCCGTTCCCGGCAGCGCAGGTGACGACGACGTCGGCCGAGCGGGCCTACGCGGACGTCCTCGCCGGTGCGGGCGCATCCCGCGTGCGCGACGCCGTCGACGCACGGCTGGTCGCAGAGGTGCTCTCCGGCGGAGGGTCGGTCAAGGACGTCGCCGGGCCGTACCCGGACATCGCGGCGGGCGCCGCCCCGGTCGACAGCGACGGTGACGGCATGCCGGACACCTACGAGCGCGCCAAGGACCTCAACCCCACCGCGCCTGACGCGACGGGCGACGTGAACGGCAACGGCTACGACAACATCGAGGACTGGTTCAACTCGCTGCCGGCCGGCACGGCGCCGGCCGCGACGGTGGCCATCGACGCAGGGGCCGCCCGCACCCGGACCGCCACGGTCAGGCTGGACGTGGCGGCCGCGGACCCGGTCCCGGACCTGATGCGGTTCAGGAACGACGGGGGCAGCTGGTCGTCCTGGGAGCGCTATGACGCCAGGGCGTCCTGGAAGCTGGCGCCGGGTCGTGACGGAAGACGGACGGTGCTGGCCCAGTTCGCGGACTCGGATGGACGACAGTCGGCGCCGGTGTCGGACGACATCGTTCTCGACACGAAGCCTCCCGGAGTCAGGAAGGCGAAACCCGCTCCGGGTGCCACCGGCGTCTCGCGGGCCACCAAGGTGAAGCTGAAGCTCACCGAGGCGCTCGACCCCGCGTCCGTGAACGGTCGCTCCGTGGTGCTCGAGAAGCACGGCGCGTCGAAGAAGTCGAAGAAGGTCGGCGTGAAGGTCGCCTACCGGGCGAGCAAGCACATGATCGTGGTGAAGCCGAAGTCGAAGCTGGCCGAGGGGACGACGTACAAGGTCACGGTGAGGACCACCGTGGTCGACCTCGCAGGCAACCCGCTCAGGGGGAGCAAGAGCGGGCACAGGGTCCACCCGCTGACGTGGAAGTTCAGGACGGGCTAGGCGCCAACGCCCGCTGCACACAGGGAACCCAGATGATGAACACACATCGGCCGGCTTACGCGCTGCCCGTCCTGCTCGCCGCCCTCGGGTGCACGGCCGGGGCGGCGTCCGACCCCGAGCCGAGAGAGAACTCGCCCGCAGCCCGCCCGCCGAACCCTGCGGCGGCGCCCTACGAGATCCCGGGGGTGGAGATCGAGTCGCACGACCACGTCCCGCCGATGATCGACACCCGCGGCAACCTCTACCGGGTCACCGAGGACAACGAAGCGCACGGGAACCGTCCGCAGGTGATGAAGTCCACCGACGGCGGCGTCACCTGGGTCGAGCAGGACCCCCTGCACCGTCCGTCGAGCGGGGACACCGAAGGCGGCTGGGCGCTGCAGGACGGCCCCACGATCTGGTTCGCCTGGGAGTCCGACGACGTCCGACTGATGCGGTTCAACACCTCGGACCACCCCAGCACTCCGGACAGCTACCAGCTCCAGGACGAGGTCGTGGCCAAGGGCACCGACCCGGGACACGACCAGTACGCCTCCCTGGTCGAGAACGCCGACGGCAGCCTGTGGGTGGCGTACGGCGGCGGGACGACCGGTGCACCGCACGCCTCCGTGGTGAGGCGTGACCCACAGGGGATCTACGGCAGCCGCGAGATCATCGACCCTTCCGCCGCGACCTCCGCGCCGCGGCTGGTCAAGGGCACCCGAGACCGCACCTATGTCTTCTACAAGACGGCCGACAACCGGATCTACTTCCGGTCCCTCGCCGGCGACGGGACGCTCTCGGCTCCCACGCGTGTCGACAGCGGCGGCACGAACCCGATCCCGACCCCGCTGACCAACGTGGTGAGCTACGCCGACGGCGGCGACGAAGTCCTCGTGGTGCTTTTCGCCGGCCCGGACGGGATCCTCCGCTCCGTCGACGTCCGCAACGGCGTGCCGGGCCCGGAGCAGGTGGTCAGCAGCACCCCGGTGACGATCAACCCGGGCGCCACGACCAACGACGCCGCCGTGGCTCACCTGGCGGTGGCCGGAACGACCGTCATCGCCATGTGGTCCGACGCCGCGGACGGCGACGTCTACACCGACCAGCGGCTCGCCGGCGGCCGCTGGGGTCCCGACGCCCCGCGGGTCGACACCGGCGCAGGCACCGCGCGCGACGTGCAGTACGTCTACCTCAACGTGCTGCGGCGATCCGGCACCCGGGCCACCGTCGGGTACACCTACGACGTCGGGCCGACCGTGGACGACGACTCCAACATCTTCTACGCCCAGTTCACCGTCGCCGGTCTGCCGGCAGCTCCTGGCCCCGGCGGCCCGGGCGGGATCACGGTCACTGCGGTCGACCCGCCGAAGGGGCTCGTGCCGCGCCGGCCGACCGAGATGCGGCTGCACGTGCGCGACGGCCGGGGGCAGCCCGTAGACGGGCGTGCCCTCGGTGTCGTCGTGCGCGACACCGTCACGGGAGACCATCAGCGACGTGAGCTGACCAGTGACGGTGACCGGACCACGTTGCGCGTCCGGGGCTACCGGCACCCCACCGAGGTCACCCTCAGGGACGCGTCCGCGGGCACCAAGGCCCTCGTGCTCGACTTCCTCGTGAAACCTCGCGTCGAGGCCGTCGGCACTCGGACCGCCCCGAAGCGCTACGCCGTGCACGGACGCGTCCGTCCGGCGATCACCACCGCGGTGACCCTGCAACGCATGGCCGTCGACGGTTGGGTGAAGGTCGAGCGGCACGACTCGGGAACGTCCGGACGGGTGACGTTCACCGGAGCGCGTCCCGGCACCTACCGGCTGAGCGTTCCCCCGGCCGACGACCGGGTGGCCGCGCACTCGCACCGGCTGCACCTCGAGGGGTGACGGGCGACCCGCCCCGTGCCGAGGGGTCATTTGTGTCGCGACACGCCGCCGACGAGGCTGAATAACTGACTCCTCGCGCGTGGGGTCCGGAGGACCCGTGAGCCGGGCAGTCACGTCACGCGAGGGTGGCGCGGGCGAGGGCGGCGACGACGGCGGGGAGGTCGCGGTCGGCGGCGAGCTCGCGCTGGCGCCAGGCACCGGTGCCGCGTTTCAGGACGGCGCTGAGCTGGCGCTCCACGAAGTAGAGGTCGCCGGCTTCTAGGAGGGCGGGCTCGACGTACTCGAGGAGCTGGCCGAGGACCTCGGTCGCGGGGTGGGGGAGCGCCGTGAACGGGTCGAGCAGGGCGCCGTCGACCCCGTCGTGGCCGGCCCGCCACGTGGCCAGGCGCAGGAGCTCGGTGGGTACGTCGGGCGCCTCGTCGCCGGCTGCCCACGCCAGGGCCGCGGTCTCGACGAGGCCGCGGCACAGCGCCGCGACCAGCACGGAGTCCTGGACGTCGAGGCACACGTCGGCCACGCGGATCTCGATCGTGGGGAACGTCGGCGACAGCCTGGCGTCGAAGTAGACCATCTTGTGGTCGAGTGGGACGCCGGTGCTCAGCAGCTGGTCGACGAACGCGTGGTACCTGCGGGCCGACCCGAACCGCTCCGGCGGGCCGGCGGTCGGCCACCGTGCCCAGGCCTGCGACCGGAAGCTGGCGAAGCCGGTGTCCTCACCCGCGTAGTAAGGCGAGTTGGTGCTGATCGCGAGCAGCACGGGCAGCCACGGCCTGATCCGGTCGAGGACGCCGACCGCCTCGTCGTCCGAGGCGACGGCCACGTGCACGTGGCAGCCGCACGTGAGCTGCTGCCGGGCCGTGAGCCCGAAGTGCTCCATGATGGCGGCGTACCGCCGGTCGGCCGTCGGCGCCGGCGTGAAGGGCAGAGGGGACATCCCGGTCGCCACGACCCGAGCGCCCAGCTCCTCGGCCGCGGCGCCGGCGGCGGCGCGCCAGGCTCGCAGGTCCTGCTCCAGGCCGAGCGGCGCCGTGCGCGGTGCCGTGGCGATCTCGACCTGCTGCTGTTGCAGCTCGCTCGCGACGTGCCCGGCGGGAGGGCCGAGCCACTCTCCCACGCCGCCGGCTCCGGTGGTGCGCACGAGGGCGGGGGCTCGGCTGATGACCCCGGACCCCCGCGTGAGCGGGCGACCGGTCTCGGCGTCCACGAGCAGGAGCTCCTCCTCGACTCCGACCGTGCGCAGGGCAGGCAACCGCTCCTGCGCGGCGGTGGTCCGGGTCAACGGTTCGCGCATGTCCCACCGTCGTCACCCTCTCGAGGGCCGCGCCTCACACGCTTCGGACGATCACGCGGACCTCTCGGGGCTGTGGAGTGCTGGCAACAGACCCGGGTGACCAGGGAGAAGAGATGTGTCGTTGGCTGGCGTACTCCGGCGGACCGGTCCTCCTCGAGGACCTGCTGTACAGACCGGAGCACTCCCTCATCGTCCAGAGCCTGCGCTCGACGCGTGGAGCGGAGCCCACGAACGGTGACGGCTTCGGCGTCGGCTGGTACGGCGAGGGGCCGGTGCCGGGGGTCTTCCGGAGCATCGAGCCGGCCTGGAACGACCGCAACCTCCACGAGATCTCCGCCCACGTGCGCTCTCCCAGGGTGTTCGCGCACATCCGAGCCGCGATCGGCTCGCCGGTGCAGCAGACGAACTGCCACCCGTTCCGTCACGAGAACTGGCTGTTCATGCACAACGGGTACATCGAGGGGTTCCGGGAGATGAAGCGCGACCTCGCCATCGCCGTGGATCCACGCCTCTACGCGGACATCGAGGGCACGACGGACACCGAGATGCTCTTCTTCCTGGCCCGGACCTTCGGACTGGAGGAGGACCCGCCTGCGGCCGTGGCACGCGCCGTCGGGTTCGTGGAGGAGACCGCGCGGCGGCACTCAGTCACCTATCCCATGCAGATGACCGTCTGCACGACGGACGGCGAGACGACGTGGGCGTTCCGCTACTCCAGCGAGGGCATGTCCCGGTCGCTCTTCCACAGCACCGACGTCGCGGCACTGCGGGAGCAGCACCCCGACAACCCGATGCTGCGGGACCTGTCGGAGGACGCGCGGCTGGTGGTCTCGGAGCCGTTGGGCGGACTCAGGGGCGCGTGGCGCGAGGTTCCGGAGTCGAGCTGTCTGGTGATCCACGGCGCGGACCTGCAGATGTCCCACTTCGAGCCTTTTGTCGAGGGTGCGCTGCAGCGGTAGGCCGGACGGCCGGCTCGGGGCCGATGGTCCGTTTCGGGGGAAGGGGGAGTCGGCCTCCGCTCGCAGACTTCACTGTGCGATGCGGCTGGACAGCCGGTCCTGAGCCGCCACGAGAAGGGAAGGCATGCGAATGAATGTCTGGGAGGTGATGGTCTCCATCTTCTGGTTCATGCTGCTGGTTGCGTGGTTCTGGCTGTTGATCGCGATCATCAGTGACGTGTTCCGGGATGAGAACCTGTCGGGCTTTGCGAAGGCCATGTGGTGCATCTTCGTGATCCTGCTGCCGTGGCTGGGCGTGCTCACCTACCTCATCGCCCGGGGTCGGACCATGCAGGAGCGCTCGGCGCGCGAGGCCGCGCGCAACGAGCAGATGTTCCGCAGCTACGTGCGAGACGTGGCCGCCTCGGACAAGGGGGGCGGCGTCGCCGACGAGCTCAGCCGGCTCGCCGACATGCGCGACAAGGGACACCTGACACCGCAGGAGTACGAAGCGGCCAAGCAGCGCGTGCTCGGGGGAACGACGACGGCGCCGCCGGCGCAGGCGTCGCCGCCGCAGCACGCTGCGGCCAGCTGAGCACAGCTCAGCGCGCAGGACCACCACGCCCGTCGTTCTGGAGCCGCCTGTGACCCGGCTTCAGGACGACGGGCATTCCAGTTTCGTCATGGCGTCGTCGACGGCGTCCTGCACCCCGTCGACCTGCTTGCTCACCCCGGCCTGGACCCGCTCGGCACTCGCGTCTCGCGGCAGTCGGGCGACGGCCTGGCTCAGCTTGGTCATCGCGGCGGTGACCTGCTCGTGCACCTCGGGTGCCTGTGCCTGGAGGGCCTGCTGGACGGCGAGGTACTCCTGCTTCAGGCCGGCCACCGACGCGTGGATGGCGTTGGTGTCGGCGCTCTTGACCGCGGAGACCGTCGCCTCGAACGAGTTGTCGAACCTGCTCAGTGCGTCACAGGCATCGGCGTCCGCCGCCGAGCTACGCGTGGCTCCCGAGTTGCCGCCACATCCCGTGACCACCAAGCAAGCCACGATGCCCACGGCACAGGCTGTGCCCCTCGTCCGGGTGCGGTTCCTCGTCTCAGTCATGGCGCTCCCTCCACGCGAAGGATCCGTCCGCGGCCCGTCCACCCGGACACCCGAAGCGGGTGACGTCGGTCGGGGCTCACAGCGAGTCCTCCGGTACGTCGGCGGCGGAGGAGGCTGCCTCGCCCTCCTTGCGCCGGATGCCCTGACGCATCGCCCCGACGATCACCTGCACGACGAGACCGACCAGGACGAGGTCGCCCACCATCTGCAGCGTCGTCGTCGCGCGAGCCGGCGCAGAGAGGGGCGTGATGTCGCCGAACCCGACCGTCGCGAAGATGGTCACCGTGTAGTAGACGGAGTCGAGACGCGACAACGGCTCCGAGAACTGCGCCGGATCGGTGCTGCCCATCACGAAGTACGTCCCGGCGAACAGGACGATGAACACGGGCACCGTCGTGGCCAACGCCGTGACGGCCCGGAGTATCGGGTGGGGAGACTGGATGATCGACCGCACGTGCCACCAGAGCAGCACGGCGACGACGAGGAGCCCCCCGGCGAGCACGAGCGGGGTGTCCCCGGTCAGCGAGGAGGACAGCGGGAGCAGGAAGTAGGCGAGCACGACCACTCCCGAGACCACGCCCGAGCTCAGGAGCGCCCGGGCCGTGGCACGCCGGTCCTTGTGCCGGCGTTCGGCGGACCCGTCCGCGGGGAGGAACGGCTGGTCCGCGTCTTCCCGGCTCACCGGCATCCTCGTCTCGGAGACTCAGGACCCGAGAATGCGAGCCTTCTCGGCCGCGAACTCCTCCGGGCTGAGCACACCCTGCGCCTGCAGCTGGCCGAGCCGCTCGAGCTGCGCGAGCCGGTCTTCGGCGGCCGGCTGCGGCGGTGGCGGCGCCGGCTGGCCGTAACCCTGCTCGGCCGCGTACGCCTGCTGGCGCGAAGCAGCGATGTGCGCGTCGCGCTCGGCGAACTTCTCGGCCTGTCGTCGCTGCACGCGGCCGTTCACCGCACTCGCCGTGCCGGCGACCACCGCCGTGCGTGCGACTCCTCGCAGCAGTCCGGGCATCTGACTCTCCCTCCAGAGACCGTGTCGTCGTCCTCAAACTCCGGCCGACGCGCCGTCGGGGCATCGCCTGTTACGGGCGAGACGCGGCGCGGCGTGCCGGCGTCCCGCCCGTCACCTGCATCGGGTGACGTCGACGCTGCGGGGCTGCGGCACGCTCCGCTTGCGATGGTGCGGACAGGAGGCGGGAGCGGCGCGATGGGTCGATGGCGGACTCACCACAGTGTCTGGAAGATCGCCGCGGGCATGACGATCGCGTTGGGCCTGGGTTGCGCTGTCGTCGTGTGGGGCGTGGCAGGGCCCGCGGCGTCGTCGGTCGCCTTCTTCCTGCCCGGGTTCCTCATCTCGCTGGCCGCGGGCAGAAGGCTCCGGGCGTCGGTACGCGCCGGGTGCTGGACGGCGCTGGGCCTGATGGCGGCCGCGGGACTGCTCGCGGCGCTCGGCTGGTCGGGTGCCTTCCTCCTGGTCCTGCTCGCCGTGACCTCACCGGCGGCGAGCATCCTCCTGCGCACGGGCCGACCCGAACCTGAGGAGGAGCTCGCCGTACCCGAGGAGGTCGAACCGGACGGCAGCGTTGCGCCGCTCGACTCCCTGCTGCCGGGGATGGTCGACGTCGACGCGGTCCGTACCCTCGATGACGAGGCGCTCTGCCACGCATGGCGACGCAGCTTCGTGCGTCTGGAGACGAGCCGGGGCGCCGCGCGGCGGCTCGAGGTGGTCGGCCTTCGGCAGCTGTACCTCGACGAGCTGGAGCGTCGTCACCCGACGGAGGTGCAGGAGTGGCTGTCGTCGGGTGCTCGCGCGGCCGGGAACCCGCTGCCGTTCCTCGTACGGCGGAGCCCCGAGGAGGATGACGCGGCGGAGGCCGCGGCGGACGGGGAGGTGGACGACCCCGGGGCCGGCTAGCTAGCGGCGTCATGACGGACAGATCCAGGGGTCGTCCGTATCAGGGGATAC
>NZ_CAMPGZ010000087.1 GCF_946885725.1 uncultured Nocardioides sp. | reverse complement strand
GCGCGGTGAGCGGCGTCCATTCGGCGGGCTTGACGAGTACGGCGTTGCCGGCGGCGAGCGCGGGGCCGAGGCCCCAGCCGAGGATCGGCATCGGGAAGTTCCAGGGCGTGATGATACCGACCACGCCCATCGGCTCCTCGAACGTGATGTCGAGGCCGCCGGCGACGGGAATCTGCTTGCCCATAAGGCGTTCCGGCGCCGCGGAGTAGTAGGTCAGCACGTCGCGGACGTTGCCCGCCTCCCAGCGCGCCTGGCCGATCGGGTGGCCGGCGTTGGCGACCTCGAGCTCGGCGAGCTCCTCGACGTGGGCGTCGACGGCGGCGGCGAAGTCGCGGAGCAGGCCGGCTCGCTGGGCGGGCTCGAGCGCGGCCCACCGGCGTTGCGCGACCTGGGCCCGGGCGACGGCCGCGTCGACCGCGTCCGCCTCCAGCTCCTCGACCGTGGTCACCACCGACTCGTCGGCGGGGTTGACCACCTCGAACACGCTCACTACGACGCCTTCCTCTCGTTGTCCTTGTCCTGGCCCCTACCCGCCGCTGCTTCCACGAGGGCGTGGAACAGCCGCACGTCGTCGAGGGTCTCCTCGGGGTGCCACTGCACCGCGAGCACGAACCCGTCCCCCGGCAGCTCGAGCGCCTCGACGATGCCGTCCTCCGCGTGCCCGCTCGCGACCAGGTCCGGCGCGAGCTTCGCGATGGCCTGGTGGTGGTAGCAGGAGGCCGCGGCCTCCTCGCCCAGGACCGAGGCCAGCCGGCTGCCCGGCACGGTGCGGACGGTGCGCGACACGAACCGCCCCGGCCCGGCGCGGTGGTTGTCCTCGCCGAGTGCGTCGGGCAGGTGCTGCTCGAGCGTGCCGCCGAGCGCCACGTTGAGTACCTGCGCCCCGCGGCAGATGCCCAGCACGGGCATACCGCGGTCGAGGGCGCCGCGCAGCAGCGCGAGCTCCCACGCGTCGCGCTCCGTGCGCGGCTCGTCGGCCTCGGCGTGTGGCTGCTCGCCGTACAGCCGGGCGTCGACGTCCTTTCCGCCGGTGAACACCAGCCCGTCGACGCTGTCGAGCGCGGCGTCGACGGCGGCCGCGCCCACCGGCTGCGGCGGCAGCAGCAGGGCGACGCCGCCGACGCGCGTGACGGACTCGACGTACTGGTACTGCAGGTACGCCGCCGGGACGTCCCACACGCCCTGCTGGGCGCGCTCGACGTACGTCGTCAGACCGATCCGGGCGGCCGGGCGATTCGACTCAGAAGCGCTCGAAGCCACGCGTCCGCTCCCAGTCGGTCACCGCGGCATCGAAGGCCTGGAGCTCGATGCGCGCGTGGTTGAGGTAGTGGTCGACGACCTCGTCGCCGAACGCCTTGCGGGCGAGCTCGGACTGCGCGAAGAGGTCGCGCGCGTCCCGGAGCGTGGTAGGCAGCCGCTCGACCGACTCGTCCGACACGTAGGCGTTGCCCGGCTGTGGGTCCTCGAGCGGGAGCTCCTGGTCGATGCCGTCCAGGCCGGCCGCGATCAGCGCGGCGCAGGCGAGGTAGGGGTTGACGTCACCGCCCGGGACCCGGTTCTCCATGCGCATCGAGAGTCCGTGCCCGACGACGCGGACCGCACACGTGCGGTTGTCCAGACCCCAGGCGATCGCCGTGGGCGCGAAGCTGCCGTCGACGAAGCGCTTGTAGGAGTTGATCTGCGGCGCGAACATCATCGTCAGCTCGCGCATGTGCCGGAGCTGGCCGGCGACGAAGTGCTGGAACAGCTTGGACATCCGGTGCGGCTGGCTGTCGTCGGCGAACACCGCGCTGCCGTCCTCGCCGCGCAGCGAGATGTGTATGTGGCAGCTGTTGCCCTCGCGCTCGTCGAACTTCGCCATGAACGTGAGGCTCTTGCCGTGCTGGTCGGCGATCTCCTTGGCGCCGTTCTTGTAGATCGTGTGGTTGTCGCAGGTGACCACGGCGTGCGCGAAGCGGAACGCGATCTCCTGCTGACCGAGGTTGCACTCACCCTTCGAGCCCTCGCAGTACATGCCGGCGCCCTCCATGCCGCGGCGGATGTCGCGCAGCAGCGGCTCCATCCGGGCGGAGGCGAGCATGTTGTAGTCGATGTTGTAGTCGCTGGCCGGCCGGAGGTCGTCGTACCCCTTGGCGAACGCCTCGCGGAAGCTGTCGTCGAAGACCATGAACTCCAGCTCGGTGCCGACGTACGGCACCAGCCCGCGCTCGGCGAGCCGCTCGACCTGGCGGGCCAGCACCTGCCGGGGTGAGGCGACCACCGGCCTGCCGTCGTCCCAGCCGAGGTCAGCGGTCACCATCGCCGTACCGGGAAGCCACGGCACCCGGCGCAGCGTCGAGAGGTCCGGCGTCATGACCATGTCGCCGTAGCCGGTGTCCCAGGCGGACATGGCGTAACCGTCGACGGTGTTCATCTCGACGTCGACGGCGAGCAGGTAGTTGCAGGCCTCGGCGCCGTGTTCGAGGACCTCCTCGAGGAACAGCCGCGAGGACACGCGCTTGCCGACCAGGCGGCCCTGCATGTCGGCGAACGCGACGATCACGGTGTCGATCTCGCCCCGCCCGATCAGGGTCTTCAGCTCGTCGACGGTGAGGTTGCCGGCGCGAGGTGTGCTCATCGGTCCTCCTGCGGGATGGCGGCTGATTCCCTCGCTAACCGGGGCAGAGTCAACCTTTGTGCGGGCGATCTGTGGTGGAACGTCCCAGTCGTAGTCCGATCGGACGGGAAACATGATCCGTTCTCCACCCCCAAAGGTATAGCCCTCCCACCATTGCCGGGTCTAGGCTCCGGCGCAGGCGGCTTCGGACGCCGCACGTCTCAGGTGAGGAGCGACTCCCAGATGAGCAGCAAGGAATCCCTCAACGTCTCGGGTGTGCGGTACCACCAGGCCGCCGACGACTACTTCGAGAAGCGCCAGCTCACCCGCGCCGCAGGCTTCTGGGGCCTCTGGGGCATCGGCGTCGCCGCCGTCATCTCCGGCGACTTCTCGGGCTGGAACTTCGGCATCGGGGAGGCCGGCTGGGGCGGTCTCGCGGTCGCCAGCGTGGTCATCGTGACGATGTACTTCGGGATGCTGTTCTCCATCGGGGAGATGTCAGCGGCCATGCCGCACACCGGCGGCGCCTACTCCTTCGCCCGCGCGGCGATGGGCCCCTGGGGCGGCTTCGTCACCGGTCTCGCCGAGACCATCGAGTACGTCTTCACCACCGGCGTCATCGTGCTGTTCTCCGCCGGCTACCTCAACGCCGCCACCGACGAGCTGATCGGGCTGGACCTCAGCGGCGGCCAGATGTGGATCTGGTGGGCGGTGCTGTACGCCATCTTCGTCAGCCTCAACGCCGCCGGCGCCGAGATCTCCTTCAAGTTCGCGATCATCGTGTCGGTGCTGTCGATCGGCATCCTCGTGCTGTTCGGCGTGCTGGCGGTCCTCAACGGCGCGATCGACTTCGGCAACCTGTGGGACATCGAGCCGGAGGCCGGCAACAGCACGTTCCTGCCCTTCGGCTGGGCCGGCGTGCTCTACGCGCTGCCGTTCGCGATGTGGTTCTTCCTCGGCATCGAGGAGCTCCCGCTCGCAGCGGAAGAGGCGCACAACCCGCAGAAGGACATCCCACGCGCCGGCATCGTCGGGCTGCTGACGCTGTGCGGCACCGGCGCCATCGTGTTCTTCCTCAACCCGGCGGTGACCGGGTCCGAGGCCCTCGGCGCGTCCGGTGAGCCGCTGCTCGACGGCTTCCGCCAGTTCCTGTCCGCGGACCTCGCCGCCCTGCTCTCGTTGTTCGCGCTGATCGGCCTCCTGGCCTCGCTGCAGGGCATCATGTTCGCCTACGGCCGCAACATGTACTCCCTGAGCCGCGCCGGCTACTACCCCAAGGTCCTGTCGATCACCGGCGCCCGCCGTACCCCCTGGGTGTCGCTGCTCGCCGGCGCCGTCTTCGGCTTCGTGGTCCTGCTGCTGATCGACTTCCTGAACCGGCGCGGCGGTGCCATCGCCGAGCAGGCCAACGCGATCGTGCTGAACATCGCGGTCTGGGGCGCGGTGCTGGCCTACCTGCTGCAGATGGTGTCGTTCGTGCTGCTGCGGCGGAAGTTCCCCACCGCCCGGCGCCCGTACGTGAGCCCGACCGGCGTGGCGGGTGCGGTCGTCGCCGGCATCATCGCCGCGATCACGTTCATCGGCGTCTTCATCAACCCCGACTTCCGCCCGGCGATCATCGCCATCGCGGTCGTCTACGCCATCGGCCTGCTGCTGTTCGGCTTCGTCGGCCGGCACCGGCTGGTGCTCTCGCCCGAGGAGGAGTACGCCGTCACCGGCGGCCTGCACGGCTACGACCCCGAGGCCGAGGGCCTCGGCGGCACCATCGAGGACGAGATCCTCAAGGGCCACACGAATTAGCTGTAACGCGGGGTTATCGACGCCTATCAAGGGGAATTCCGCGCGCAAAGCGTCCATATCTCGTGGGAAGTGACGTACGGCGAGGGCCAGTTGCGCGGACTCGGCGGGGGGTGAGGGCAGGACGCGCCGACTCGGCCATGTTTCGCTGGAGGTTCGAGCCGGGTCGGCAGGTTCGCGCGGGCGGTTCGAGCCGGGTCGGCAGGTTCGCGCGGGAGGTTCGAGCCGGGTCGGTGTCAGGCGCCGGGCGGGTTCTGCCAGAGGCCGATGACGTTGCCCTCGGTGTCGCGGAACGAGGCGGCGAAGCCCATGTCGCCGACAGGTGTCTTGCCGAGCACGACGCTGCCGCCGAGCTCGGTGATCCGGGCCAGCGCGGCGTCGATGTCCGGGACGTCGACCGTCACGCTCGGGGCGGGGAGAGCCTCGCTGCGGTCGGCCATGCCGCCGTTGATGAAGCCGGGCTCGGTCGGTCCGGTCTCGGTGGCCGGGCCGGTCGAGACCATCGTGTAGTCCATACCGGGTACCTCGTCGAGCTTCCAGCCGAAGGCCTCCTTGTAGAAGGTCCTGGCGCGCTCCCCGTCGTCGAAGGGGATCTCGAAGTGCACGACGCGTCCGCTCATGGTTTTTCGGGGTCCCCGCGAAGATGCGAGCGAAGCGAGCAGCTTTGTGGGGTGTTCATGAGGCGGACTATCGCATCAGCTTCCGGACGACCGAAAGAGGCAAATGACGTAGTGCGAAGCCGAGGGGGACCCATGGCCAGGCGGGGACCTGGGCGCGCGGCTTCTCCTTCTCGACGGCCTCGACGATCGCGGCGACACCCTTCTCGGTCGGGACGATGAAGGGCACCCGCATCCGCTCGTTCATTTCGGAGCGGATGTAGCCGGGGTAGATCACCGAGACCTTGATCCGCGAGCCGTACAGCTCCGCGCGCACTCCTTCCGCGAGGTGCGCGACGCCGGCCTTGGTGGCGGCGTACGTCGTGCCGGCCTTCGGCATGCCACGCATGGCGGACATCGACGAGATCATCACGAGATGCCCGTAACCCTGGTCGCGGAACGCCTCGAGCGCGGCCTCGGTCTGCGCCAGCGCGCCGACGAAGTTGGTCATCGCGGTCGCGCGGTTGGCCTCGAACCCGCCGGTCCCGAGCGGAACGCCCTTGCCGAGCCCGGCGTTCACGACGACGCGGTCGATCGTGCCGAAGTCGGTGCGGAACGCCCGGAACACCTCGAACACCGCGTCGTGGTCGTCGACGTCGAGCGCCCGCACCTCGACGCGTACGTCGGGGTGGGCGGCGGTGATCTCCGCCTTGAGCTCCTCGAGCCGGTCGGTACGGCGCGCGCAGAGCGCGAGGTCGTGCCCGCGCGGCGCGAACTGGCGGGCCATCTCGGCGCCGAGGCCGGAGGATGCACCGGTGATCAGGATCGTCTTCGCCATGGCAGTCCTAGCGATAGGTCAGGAGGCCCGGCTCGGCCTCGAGGTGGCTGTGGTCGTTGAAGGTGACGAGGTTCGTGCCCCGGCTGCCGTGCACGACCTTGGTGACGGACGCATTGACCACGACGCGAGAGAGACGCGCCCAGACAGGGACGCCGCCGTCGACGAGCGAGGCGGCGACCCAGGAGACCGGGCCGCCCGAGGTGAACACGATCGCGGTGCCGGTCTCGGCGACCCGGGCGAGCGTGCGCTCGAGCGCGGCCTCGACACGGGCGCGGAAGGTCGGGAAGCTCTCGTGGTACTCGGCGTCGTGGTCGCCGGACGCCCACCGTGTGATCAGCTCGTCCACGCGGGCGGAGCGCTGCTCGAAGCTCTCGCCCGGGACGAGCGTGAAGTCCGGCCGCCCGGCGATCGTCGTCATCTGGTCGAACTCGTCCCAGCCGGCGTCCTCCTCGACGGGCGACGCCCAGCCGGCGGCCTCGACCGCGGCGTCCGTGGTCTCGCGGTGCCGGCGCATCGAGCCGCGCACGACGACGTCGGGGCGGATCTCGCGCTCGGCGAGCGCCCGGCCGAGCGCGGCGCCCTGCGCGTGTCCGGTGTCGGAGAGCACGTCGTAGTCGTCGGACTGGAACGACGCCTGACCGTGCCGGACCAGCAGCAGCACGCCCATCAGTCGCCAGCCTCCTTCACCAGCCGGGTGCACCGGACGTCGAGGTAGCGCACGACGTCGAGGAAGGCGCCGTACGCCGGGTTCGTGGTCTGCCCGTGGTGGAACCGGTAGTAGATCTGCTGCGCGATCACCGCGAGCCGGAACAACCCGAACACCTCGTAGAACCGCCACTGCTCGGGGGTCACCTCGCGCCCGGTGCGCGCGGCGTATCCGGCGACCATCTCGGCGCGGGTCAGCACCCCCGGCAGGTGCGTGGGCTGGCGGCGGAGGGCGAGGTACGCCGGCTCGTCGTCGGCCTGGATCCAGTACGCCATCGCGCCGCCGAGGTCCATCAGCGGGTCGCCGAGCGTGGCCATCTCCCAGTCGAGCACGCCCGTGATGCGCAGGTCGGGCGTGCCGAGCCCTTGCAGCACGACGTTGTCGAGCCGGTAGTCGTTGTGGATCACGGTCGTCGCGACGTCGGCGGGCTGCTGCGCGTCGAGCCACGCCATCACGACCTCGAGGTCGCCCACGTTGTCGGTGCGGGCGCGCCGGTAGCGCTCGGACCAGCCGCCGACCTGGCGGGCGACGTACCCCTGACCCTTGCCCAGGTCGTCGAGCCCGGCCGCGTGGACGTCCACGCCGTGGAGCTCGGCGAGCACGTCGAGGAACGTCTCGCAGAGCACGCGCGCGTCGCCCTCGGAGAGCGTGACGCCCTCGGGCAGCTCGGCGCGCAGGATCGTCCCCGGCAGCCGCTCCATCACGTAGAACTCCGAGCCGATCACCGACTCGTCGTCGCAGAACGCGACCATCTCCGGCACGTACGGGAACACCGGGATCAGCCGCGACTGGATGCGGTGCTCGCGGCCCATGTCGTGGGCGCCCTTGGCCTTCCGGCCCGACGGCGGTCTGCGCAGGATCAGCGAGCGGCCGCTCGACCAGTCCAGCCGGTAGGTCAGGTTGGAGGCGCCGCCGGCGAACTGGCGTACGTCGGGCGTCCCGTCGAGCCCGGTCGCGTCGGTGGCGTGCTCGCGCAGCCACGCCGTGACGGCCTCGACGTCGAAGGCGTCCTCCTCGCGGACGGCGCCGGCGGGGTTGTGGTCGGTGCGGTCGGTCATCCCGTCCTCTCTCGGAGCCGTGTCGCAGTGCGGCGCATCTCGGCGTCGTAGGCCGCGCGGTCGTGCTGCTTCAGCGCGACGGCCTGCCGCGCCGGCTCGTCGGGAAGCACGAGCTCGGCGCCGGCGTCGATCCCCTCCAGCACCGCGGCCGCGATCTCGTCGGCGGTGATCGGCGACTGCTCGACGAGCTGGGCGACCTTGGCCGCCACGTCGGGGTCCGAGCAGGACGAGTGCTGCATCAGGTCGGTGCGGAAGTACGACGGGCACACGGCGGTGCAGCCCACGCCGTACGGCGCCAGCTCGTGCGACAAGGTCTCGGAGAGGGCAACCACCGCGGCCTTGACCGCGTTGTAGGAGCCCATGCCCGGCGGGTGCACGAGCCCGGCGAGCGACGCGATGTTAACGATGCGGCCGCTGCCCTGGCGCTTCAGCATCGGCGCGAACGCCCGGCAGCCGCGGACCACCCCGAGCAGGTTCACGTCGACGAGACGCTGCCACTCCCCGAGCGTGCAGACGTCGACGCGACCGCCGCCGGCGATGCCCGCGTTGTTGACCAGGACGTCGAGCCCGCCCCACTGCTGCTCGACTAGTGCGACCGCGTCGTCCCAGGCCGCGTCGTCGGTGACGTCGAGGGCGATACCGCCATCAGGTGCGGTGCGGTCGGTGGCGAGCACGTCGTCACCCCGGGCGAGGAACGCGTGGGCGAGCGCCGCGCCGAGGCCGGAGGCGGCACCGGTGACGAGGACCCTCATCGGTACTTCGCGAGCTCGAGCTTGGCGACCACCCCGCGGTGCACCTCATCGGGACCATCGGCGAGCCGGAGCGTTCGCGCGCTGGTCCACGCCGCTGCGAGCGGGAAGTCGTCGGAGACGCCGCCGGCGCCGTGCAGCTGGATCGCCATGTCGATCACCTGCTGCGCCATCAGCGGCACCGCGACCTTGATCTGGCTGACCTCCGACAGCGCGGCACGGCTGCCCTGGGTGTCGAGCTTCCAGGCGGCGTGCAGCACGAGCAGCCGGGCCTGGTCGATGGCGATCCGCGCGTCGGCGATGCGCTCGGCGTTGCCGCCCAGCTTGGCCAGCGGCCGCCCGAACGCCACCCGCTCGGTCGCGCGACGGCAGGCGAGCTCGAGCGCCTTCTCGGCCAGACCGACGAGGCGCATGCAGTGGTGCACCCGACCGGGGCCGAGCCGACCCTGCGCGATCTCGAAGGCACGGCCGGGGCCGAGCAGGATGTTGCCGGCGGGCACGCGCACGTCGTCGAACGAGATCTCGGCGTGGCCCAGCGGTTCGTCGTACAACCCCATCGCGGTGAGCTTGCGCTCGATCGTCACACCGGGGGTGTCGCGCGGGACGAGCACCATCGTGTGCCGCGCGTGCCGGTCCGCAGTGTCATCAGAGGGGTCGGAGAGCCCCATGAACACGAATATCTTGCAGTCCGGGTTGCCCGCGCCGGTCGACCACCACTTGCGGCCGTTGACGACGACCTCGTCGCCGTCGAGTACGGCGGTCGCCGCCATGTTGGTGGCGTCGGAGGAGGCCACGTCGGGCTCGGTCATCGTGAAGGCCGAGCGGATCCGCCCGTCGAGCAACGGCTCGAGCCACTCGCGCTTCTGCTCTGGGGTGCCGTACTTGAGCAGCACCTCCATGTTTCCGGTGTCGGGCGCGTTGCAGTTCATCACCAGCGGCGCGATGAACGACCGCCCCGTTTCCTCGGCGACGGAGGCGTAGTCGACGTTGCTGAGCCCTCGGCCGCCGTCGGTGCCGAACCGCTCGGCGTAGTCACCCTCGTGGCCGGCGGGCAGGAAGAGGTTCCACAGTCCCTGCGCGCGCGCCTTCGCCTTGAGCTCGTCGAGCAGCGGCAGCGGTTGCCACGGGTCACCGCCGGACTCGCGGATCCGGGTGATCTCGCGGTGGTAGTCGTGCTCGACGGGCGCGATCTCGGTGTCGACGAACGCGCGGACCCGTGCGGCGAGGTCCGCGGCCCGGGGTGAGGGGCTGAAGTCCATGCGGCCGACCCTAGAGGCTCGGTGCGAACGACCGCGTCGGTAGTGTCGGCGCATGCCCCGCACAGCCCGCATCATCCTGCTCGCCGCCCTGCTGCTCCCGCTGACCGCCTGCGGCGGCAACGAGGAGGAGGAGAAGGCCAGCAAGTCGATCTCCGACTCGATCATGAAGGAGCAGGAGGGCGCACAGGGCAGCGTGTTCCAGATGAAGCGCGGCGAGGCCGACTGCATCGGCGACGGCTTCGTGGACTCCATCGGCGTCGACAAGCTGAAGGAGTACGAGTTCCTCGACGAGGACCTGAAGGCGAAGCCGATGACCAACGTCGTCATGGAGCGCGACGACGCCGAGTCCGCGACCGACGTGCTGTTCGACTGTGCCGACGTCGAGGGCCTGATGAACAAGGCGCTCGGCGCTGGTGACCAGATGGACGAGCGCACCAAGCAGTGCCTCGACGAGGTGCTGACCGAGGAGCGGCTGAAGTCGATGTTCACGCTGATGTTCGCCGGCGAGCAGGAGAAGGCCAACCAGGAGGTCATCAAGCCGCTGACCGAGTGCGCGGCGGCCGGCCTGGAGAACCCCGAGCAGTAGCTCAGCTGGCGACCGTCGCCACCACGCGGCAGCGCGTCTCGGGGTCGACCCAGGCGTTGGAGGTGGCGACGAGCTTGCGCGTCGAGAAGAGCAGGAACGGCGCGGCCAGCAGCAGCGACCAGTACCACGGCGCGAACGTCGCGACGCCGAAGACCATCCCGGTCATCGTCGTCGAGAACGCCAGCCGCGCCGAGTAGCCGACCATCACGACGGGCGGCGCCGGCGTGGCGCGGGCACTGCGCAGGTCGACGGCGAACGGCGACTTCACCGACCACTTGAGCGCGGTGGCGACGACCTGCACGCACACGACGATGCCGCAGCAGACGACCGCCAGGACGCGGGAGACCGTCGGCTCACCCGCGCGGACCGCGCCCATCAGCAGCGTCAGCGTGGTGACGAGCAGCAGCACCTCGGCCAGCACGATCGCGCGCGACGCGAACGCCAGCCGCGGCGACACCGGGATGCTGTCGCGCCAGAGGGCACCGCGACCGTCGAGGCACCAGGCGTTGACGCCGAAGAGCAGCGCGCCACCGGAGGCGACCAGGCCGGGCAGGATGCTGAGCATCAGCCAGTCGAGGCCGCCGGCCAGCGCGACGAGACCGGGCAGCAGCGCCAGCACGGCGAGGCCGCGGCGCAGCGGCACCGAGCGCCAGATCGCGACCCGGTCGGTGCGAAGCAGCGCGGCGAGGTCGGACGAGGGGTGGGTGCGCGCCGGCCGCAGCGAGGTCTCCTCGCGGAGCTCGTCACGCGCTGCCCGTCGTACGACGGCGGCCGACGCGAACGCACCCAGGGCGATCGAGGCGACGGCGATGGCCAGCAGCACCAGCACCACGCGGAGCCAGGGCAGGATCTGCCCGTCGGCGCCGAGCAGCACGCCGAACAGGATGCGCACGGTCGGGCTGCGATCCAGCACCGGGACGAGGTTGTCGGTGGCGATGAGCAGCCCCAGCCCGCCCGCGAGCGCGATGCTGATCAGCCGGACGGTGAGCACGCCGTACTCGCCGCGGCGGATCCACTCGATCGTCCACGCGCCGATCTGCGCGATCGCCGTCGCGGCCACGAGCCAGATGATGGTCGGCGCGAGCGCGAGCGGCAGGGTCCACTTCGGGCCGACGATGTAGGCGGTCGCGCCCAGCAGCGTCCACGCCTGCACGATCCAGGCGATGTTCAGCGGCGCCATCAGCAGCGCGCCGAGGTGGTCGGTGGTCGGGCTCACCGGGAACGCCATGCCCTGGTCGCGCGGCAGCAGCTCGCGGCCACCACCCGACGCGGCGGCGGAGATCATCGCGATCACCAGCACGCCGATGTAGCCGGACGGGAGCAGCAGGAGCACGTCGGAGCGGCGCTCGTCGCCCTCGGGGAGGTACGCCGGGAACCAGGACGCGGCGACGGTCAGCCCGAGCATCGTCGCGGTGACCAGCACGAGCACGGTCCGGGACCGTCCGCGCACGGCGGAGGCGCGGAACCTCAGCAGCGGGCCGAGGTCGGCTATCGCGCGGCGCTGCTCGCGTAGCCAGGACGAGCCAGTGCGGGGAGCTGCGACCGGCTCAGTCGAGGAGACCGCGGTAGGCACGCGCACCTTCCTCCCCCGACATCGCGGTGGCCGGCACCTGGGCGACGGCCTGGCCGCCGCGCAGGACGTAGGCCTCCTGGCACGCTTCGACGGCGAGCTCGCGCAGGTGGGTGGAGACCAGGACGGCGGCGCCCTCCGCGCGCGCGTCGGCGATCACCTCCATGGTGGCTTCGACGCCGAGCGGGTCGACGCCGTCGAACGGCTCGTCGAGCAGCAGCACGCGCGGCTTGTGGAACGCCGCGAGGATCACCGACATGCGGCGGCCCATGCCGTGGCTGAACCCGGCAGTCACGCGGTGCGTCGCGGCGCCGAGGTCGAAGCGCTCGAGCAGGTCGCGTGCGCGGGCCTCCCAGCCGCTGTCCAGCCGGCGCAGCCTCGCGGCCAGCTGGAGGTGCTCCCACGGCGTCGCGCGCGGGACGAGACCGCCCACGTCGGGGCAGTAGCCGGTGAGCCGCTTGACCGCGAGCGTGTCCTGCCGGATGTCGAGCCCGCACACGCGGACCGAGCCGCCGGTGGGCGGGATCACGCCGGCCAGCACGCGCATCGTCGTCGACTTGCCGGCGCCGTTGCGGCCGAGGAGTGCGGTCGCCGTACCGGCGGGGACGGACAGGTCGATGCCCTGGACGGCGTCCACGGACCCGAAACGGACCCAGAGCGCGTCCACGTCGACGAGGGGTGCGGTGCTCACTGGACTCATTGTCCCCGTTGCGTTATGGATGCGCCCCGAAATCGGACGAATCACACTCCCTCCGGGACGCGCAGGGCGAGGATCGCCATGTCGTCGCGGTGCGCACCCGGCACGAAGTCCAGGACCAGGCGACGGACCCGGTCGGCCACCGTCTGGGCCGGCAGTCCCACGGAGGCGGCGAGCTCGGCCTCCAGCACACCCTCCTCCCCGAGCATCCGGTTGCCGTCGCGGCGCTCCAGCACGCCGTCGGTCAGAGCGACGAGGAGGTCGCCCCGTCGCAGCTCGAGGTGGTCCTCGACGAACGCCACCCGCTCCTCGACCCCCAGCAGCGACTGCGGGCTACCGACCTGCACCGGCACGCGGTCGCGCACCAGGAACGGAGGCGGGTGCCCGGCCACGACCAGGCTGAGCCGGGCCCGGCCGTCGCGAACGGGCTCGACCACACCGCCGACCAGGGTGAGGAACCGCCCCCGCTCGCCCTCGTCGAGGATCGCGGCGTTGAGCCGCTCCAGCGTCACCCCGGTCGGCAGCCCGGCCAGGGCGAGCGCCCGGATCGTGTGCCGGGCGAGGCCGGTGACGGCCGCCGCCTCGGCGCCGGTCCCGCACACGTCGCCGACCACCCAGCACCAGCGCCCGTCGCCGATCGGGAACAGGTCGTAGAAGTCGCCGCCCGCGGTGCTGCTCTGCCCGGCCGGCTCGTAGACCACCGCGACGTCGAGCCCGGGCGGGACCTGGATCGTCGGGGGCAGCAGGCTGCTCTGCAGCGCCTCCCCCGCCGCCTTGAGCGCGCCGTGGGCTTGCGCGTTGTCGATGGCCATCGCGGCCCGGCGCGCCAACGACTCGGCCACCTGCAGGACCTCGCCGGTCAGCGGTGCGGCGCCGGGGCGCCCGAGGGTGAGCACACCGATCTCGCGTCCGCGGACCGTGAGCGGGAGGTGCTGCACCGGGCCCCGCAGCGGACCGGTGTCGGACGCCGGCAGCTGCTCGATGTCGACCGCCTCGAGCTCGCGCCGGATCGCGCCGACCTGCCGCTCGTCCTCGTGCCAGACCTGCTCCAGCACGAGCAGGCCGCGCGCGTCGCGCAGGTGGATGGCGCACCAGGTCGCCAGCTCCGGTACGACGACCTGCCCGGTGAGCGCCATCGTCATCTGCTGGTCGAGCGAGCCCGCGAGGAGCGCACCGGCCTCGAGAAGCAGGCCGAGCCAGTGCCGCCGTTCCGCCTCCGCGGCGCGCAGCCGGGCGCGGTCCGTCGCCGTCGCCAGCGAGGCGGCGGCGCGGGCGAGCAGCGCTGCTCGATCGTCGTCGAGTCCGGCGGCGTGCTCCGTGCCGGCGCCCAGCGCGCCGACCACCCGGCCCTCCACCACCACGGGGACGACGAGCACCGACCGGCAGCGCGTCCCGGCGAGCAGGGGAACGTCCCCGTCGGCGAGGTCCCGGAGCACCAGCGGCAGCCCGGGGTTGGGTCGGCTCAAGGCGCCCGGTGCGTCCCGCGGCATGCGGAGTCCCCGCAGGCGCGCGTCGAGGCCGCTGACGGCCGTCACCTCCAGCTCGGGGTCGAGGTCGCGGGCCAGCAGCAAGTACGTCGCATCGGCACCGACGAGGTCGCGGCAGCGCTCGACGGCCAGGTCGAGGTAGTCCTCGAGCCGGAGCCGGGCGAGCGCCTCGTCGCCGAGCCCGATCGGGTCGTACGGCGCGGGCGCGGGCGCGGGTGTGGCGGCTGGCGGGCGCTCGAGCAGCCCGCGCTGCGCGACCGGAACGAGCAGCAGCACCGAGCCGTCGCCGTCGACCACGTCGTGCTTCGTCGCGTAGACGGTCAGCACGTCTCCGGGCTTCGTGCGCACCACCAGCTCGCCGCGCCAGGGCAGCCGCTCACCGCCGGCCGGCCCGGACCCGTCGACGAGACCGCGCCACTGCCGACCCGCGACCTCGGCACTGGTCCAGCCGAGCATCCGGGTCGCGTCGTCGTTCCAGCCGCGGACCAGACCGGAGTCCGACAGCTCCACGACCGCGACGAGCACGTCGCCGCGGGTCGCCGTACCGTCGGCGTCACCGGGGGCCGGCTGTGGGTCCACGCCCCGGTCGATCTCGACCCAGACCTGCTTGGCGGTGTCGGTGTAGACCACGCCCCACGACGTCGCCACGGCACTGGTGATCAGCAGTCCGCGGCCGTGCTCGGACTCGTCGACGGGACGCGTGAGCGTGGGGTCCAGCGTTCGAAGCGGGTGCAGGTCCTGCACCTCGATGCGCAGGCGACTGACGTCGAGCAGCAGCCTGACCTCGACCGGCGTGCCGGCGTGCATCACCGCGTTGGTGACGAGCTCGCTGGTCATCAGGACGGCCGAGTCGACCAGGTCGGCGGCTCCCCACGTCTCGAGCTCACGCCGCACGAACCGACGCGCCCCGGCCACCGAGCGCTCGTCCGGCGGGAAACCCCTCGCGCTGCGCCTCGCGATGCTCTGCATCGAGCTCCTGCTCTCGTTTCCCCGCCGCTGTCATGGTGACAGACTGCAGCCGGGCCGTGACACAGGTCACAGGCCGCGAGGAGGCCGGCGCGATGCCACCTGCAGCAGCCACGAGGGGGACCGTCGGGACGAGCAGGGGTCCGGCCCCGCGCGTCGTGAGCGAGGAGGTACAGCTCCGACGACTTCTGGCCGCGATGTCCGCGATGCGCGACGGCAACTTCCGGCGGCGACTCACCCCGGCGTCCGACGGCGTGCTGGGCGAGCTGGCTCTGGTCTACAACGACATCGCCGACCGCCAGCAGCACCTGACGTCGGAACTGGCGCGGGTACGGCGTGCCGCCGGACGCGACGGACGGCACGCGGAGCGCCTCGAGCCGGGGGCCGGCGAGGGTGGGTGGGCCGCCGCGGTCGACGCGGCCAACGGGCTGGTGGCCGACCTGGTCCGGCCGACTGGTGAGCTGGCTCGGGTCGTCTCCGCGGTCGCCGAGGGCGACCTGACCCAGCGCATGGACGTCGGCAGCAACGGGACGCCCCTGCGCGGCGAGCCCCTGCGCCTCGCGCGCAGCGTCAACCTGCTGGTCGGGCGGCTGTCGGTCATCGCCGACGAGATCACCCGCGTGACACGCGAGGTCGGCATCGAGGGCAAGCTCGGCAGCCAGGCCAAGGTGAAGGACGCGGCCGGGAGCTGGCGCGACCTGATCGACGCGGTGAACACGGCGTCCTCACGGTTGACCGCCCAGGTCCGCAACATCGCCGAGGTGACCACCGCCGTGGCCAACGGCGACCTCTCCCGGACGGTCACGGTCGAGGTGTTCGGCGAGATGGCGGAGCTCAAGGACACCGTCGACCGGATGCTCGACCAGCTCTCGTCGTTCGCCGACGAGGTCACCCGCGTCGCCCGCGACGTCGGCACCGAGGGCCGCCTCGGCGGCCAGGCGGTCGTGCCCGGCGTCGCCGGCACGTGGCGCGACCTCACCGACTCCGTGAACACCATGGCGTCGAACCTGACCGACCAGGTCCGCGGGATCTCGTCGGTGGCCCAGGCGGTCGCCCGCGGCGACCTGTCCCAGCAGATCACCGTCACCGCACGCGGCGAGGTGGCCGAGCTCGCCGAGACGCTCAACTCGATGACCGCGACGCTGCGGACCTTCGCCGACGAGGTCACCCGGGTCGCGCGCGAGGTGGGCACCGAGGGCATCCTCGGCGGCCAGGCGGCGGTGCCCGGCGTGGCGGGCACGTGGCGCGACCTCACCGACTCGGTCAACTTCATGGCCGACAACCTGACCAACCAGGTGCGCGACATCGCCCAGGTCACCACCGCCGTCGCCCGCGGTGACCTGACCCGCACCATCACCGTCGAGGCCCGCGGCGAGATCCTCGAGCTCAAGAGCACCGTCAACACCATGGTCGACCAGCTCTCCGCCTTCGCCGACGAGGTCACCCGCGTCGCCCGCGAGG
>NZ_CAMPGZ010000086.1 GCF_946885725.1 uncultured Nocardioides sp. | reverse complement strand
GTCGCGAGCGGTGCTGTCTCCGGCCATGCGAGCCAGCCTGCCAGACTTGCGGGCGTGCCCGACCCGGCCCCGACGCCCGACCTCCGACTGGGCGCGGTCGTGCTCACCGGCGGTACGGCGGCCCGGATGGACGGTGTCGACAAGGCGTCGATCGAGATCGGCGGGGTGACCCTGCTGGAGCGCGCACTGGCCGCCACCGCGGCGGCCGTCGACGTGGTCGTCGTCGGGGCCGAGGTGCCGACGTCGCGGCCGGTCACCTTCACCCGGGAGGACCCGCCGGGTGGTGGGCCCGCCGCCGGGCTGCTGGCCGGGCTCTCGCTTCTGCGAGGGGCGCCGGAGCTGGTCTGCGTGCTGGCGGTCGACATGCCGAAGGTGAGCACCGGCACGGTCGCGCGGCTGGTCCGGGCGGTGACGGAGGCTCCCACCGCCGACGGCGCCTGGCTCGTGGACGCGGACGGCCGGGAGCAGCCGCTGGCGGCGGTCTACCGCACCACCTCCTTGGTCGCCGCGCGACCGGCGGCACGCGGGGACGAGCACGGCCTGCCCATGCGCCGCCTGGTCGCCGGGCTCCGGATGGTGCCCGTATCGCCCGTCGGCGACGAGGCGCGGGACGTCGACACGTGGGCTGACCTGCGGGATCTGCGCGAGTAGGTACGCGGGTTCGCCGAACGCCTTGCCAGACCGCCTGGTCCGTTAGACGCTTATGCGGTGACCCTGCACGACTGGATTGACGAACTCTGCGACGCGCTCGACATCGACGCCGAGATCGACGAGGGCATCATCCTGGACGTGGCGCGCGACGCCGCACACGCGGTGGAGCGGGTCGCCGCACCCATCTCGACCTTCCTGCTCGGCTACGCCGCGGCGATGAACGGAGGCAGCCCCGAGAAGCTCGAGGAGCTCGCCGGCCGCGCGATCGAGCTGGCCGAGAAGTGGGGTGGCGAGAAGGACGAGCTGGACGCCGTCGCGGTCGAGGTGGACGACGAGCTCGTCGACGTGGACTGAGGCCCGCCGGATCTCAGGTCTTCGCTAGCGTCGGCGCATGCGCGCCGTCGTCGTCACCGAGCCCGGAGGCCCCGAGGTCCTCGCCGTCCACGACCTGCCCGACCCCGAGCCGGGTCCGGGCGAGGTCGTCCTCGACGTGGCCGCGTCCGCGGTCAACCGCGCGGACCTGCTGCAGCGTCAGGGCAGGTACCCCGTGCCGCCCGGCGCCTCCGAGGTGCTCGGGCTGGAGTGCTCGGGGACCGTCGCCGCCGTCGGCGAGGGGGTCGAGGGCTGGCAGGCCGGCGACGAGGCGTGCGCGCTGCTCTCCGGTGGCGGCTACGCCACGCGGGTCGCCGTACCGGCGGGGCAGCTGATGCCGCTGCCGGAGGGGGTCGACCTGGTGACCGCGGCGTCGCTGCCCGAGGTGGCGTGCACGGTGTGGTCCAACGTGTTCATGCTCGGCGGGCTCGAGGCGGGCAAGGCGCTGCTCGTGCACGGCGGCGGGGGCGGGATCGGCACGCATGCCATCCAGGTGGCGCACGCGCTGGGCGCGACCGTGCTGACGACCGCGGGGTCGGACGACAAGCTCGAGCTGTGCCGGTCGCTGGGCGCGGATGTGACGATCAACTATCGCGAGCAGGACTTCGTCGAGGAGGTACGACGGGCGACGGACGGCCGCGGGGTGGACGTCATCCTGGACAACATCGGCGCGAAGTACCTCTCCCGCAACGTCGACGCGCTCGCGATGGACGGGCGGCTCGTGGTCATCGGGATGCAGGGCGGCGTGAAGGGCGAGCTCAACCTCGGCACGGTGCTCGGCAAGCGGGCCGTGGTCACCGGTTCGCTGCTGCGACCGCGGCCGGTCGAGGAGAAGGCGGCGATCTGCGCCGAGGTCGTCGAGCACGTGTGGCCGCTCGTGGCGTCGGGCGCCGTACGCCCGATCGTGCACACCACGCTCCCGCTCGACCGGGTCAGCGAGGCGCACGCGCTGATGGAGGAGAGCAGCCACAGCGGGAAGATCCTTCTCACGACGCGTTCATAAGGGGGGCTCGTAGGCTGGGGCCATGAGCGAATCCAACTCCGAGCAGTCGCAGCCGCAGTCCGACGACCCCCGGGTCATGGTCATCGGCCCCGACGGCATGGCGCTGGCGGGTGGCCGGTCCGGCCGGCACTCCGCGGAGGTCTCGGAGGAGGAGTCCGAGGAGGCCGAGCGCCAGATCACCGACCTGGTCGAGCAGCCCGCGAAGGTGATGCGGATCGGGAGCATGATCCGCCAGCTGCTCGAGGAGGTGAAGTCGGCGCCCCTCGACGAGGCCAGCCGCGCCCGCCTCGCCGGGATCCACCGCTCGTCGATCAAGGAGCTCGAGGCCGGCCTCGCGCCCGAGCTCGTCGAGGAGCTCGAGCGGCTGTCGCTGCCGTTCAGCTCCGACACCCCGTCCGAGGCCGAGCTCCGCGTGGCGCAGGCCCAGCTGGTCGGCTGGCTGGAGGGCCTCTTCCACGGCATCCAGACCGCGATCTACGCCCAGCAGGTCGCCGCCCGCGCCCAGCTCGAGCAGATGCGCCGCGCGTTACCGGCCGGCATGGTCCCCAGCGACGAGGCGCTCCAGGCCGCGCAGGCCGCCCGCGCCGCGCGCGGTCAGAGCCAGCAGGGTCAGGGCCACGACGACGGCGAGGACCACGGCCGCAGCGGGATGTACCTGTAGCTCGCGCCCCTTCCCGGGCGCTTTCGCGTGCGCGGCTGAACAGCTGTAACGCGGGGTTATCGACGCTCAACAAGGGACATTCCGCGTGGGGAGCGTCCATGTCGCGTGGGAAGTGCGCTCAGACGAGGCCGTCGATCTGGGCGGCGAGCTCGAGGTCCTTGGCGGTGATCCCGCCCTCGGAGTGCGTCGAGAGCCGGAACGTCAGCGTCCGCCAGCGGATGTCGATGTCGGGGTGGTGGTCGGCCTCCTCGGCGACCTCCGCCACCCGGCGTACGACGTCGATGGCCTCGAGGAACGACGGCGCCTCCACCGTCCGCACGAGGCTGTCGCCGTCCTGGGTCCACTGCTTGAGGTCGCCGGCCAGCGCGGTGTCGATCTCCTGCTGCTCGAGACGTGCCATGCGACCGACCGTACGCGAGCCTTACGCGCCCCGCGAGGGGTCAGTTGTGCCGCGACACGCCGCCCACGAGCCCGACTTATTGACTCCTCAGCGGTTGGGCCCAGCCGGGCACGCCCATTTACGGATGGCGGTTCAGGAGAGGGGTGGCTCGGTGCGGGAGCCGCGGTCGGAGCGCTTGAAGATCTTCTCGCCGAGCCAGACGACGGGGTCGTACCTGCGGTCGACGACGCGCTCCTTCATCGGGATGATCGCGTTGTCGGTGATCTTGATGCCCTCGGGGCAGACCTCGGTGCAGCACTTGGTGATGTTGCACATCCCGAGGCCGGCGGCCTCCTGGGCGAGGGCGCGGCGGTCGTGGGTGTCGAGCGGGTGCATGTCGAGCTCGGCGTACCGGAGGAAGAACCGCGGGCCGGCGAAGGCCTGCTTGTTCTCCTCGTGGTCGCGGACGACGTGGCAGGTGTTCTGGCACAGGAAGCACTCGATGCACTTGCGGAACTCCTGGCCGCGCTCGACGTCCTCCTGCTTCATCCGGCGCTTGCCGTCGGCGTCGCGCGGGGTGAGGCGGGCGGCGGGGACCTGCTTGGCCTTCTCGTAGTTGTACGAGACGTCGGTGACCAGGTCGCGGATCACCGGGAACGCGCGCATCGGAGTGACCGTGATGGTCTCGTTCTCGTCGAAGTCGGAGAGCCGGGTCATGCACATCAGCCGCGGGCGGCCGTTGATCTCGGCGGAGCACGACCCGCACTTGCCGGCCTTGCAGTTCCAGCGCACCGCGAGGTCGCCGGCCTGGGTCGCCTGGAGACGGTGGATGGCGTCGAGGACGACCTCGCCCTCCTCGACGGCGACGTTGTAGTCGCCGAGCTCGCCGCCGGACGCGTCGCCGCGCCAGACCCGCATCTTCAGGTTGTAGCCCATCAGCATTCCTCCGTTGCGTGGTCTCGACAGGCTCGACCACCCGAGCGCGTCATCAGCTCTCCTCGAACAGGGTCTTCAGGTCGTCGGGCATGACCGGCAGCGGCTGGTGCTCGAGATGTACGTCGTCGCTCCCGTCGGGCAGCGTCAGCACGAGGTTGAGCGCACCCCACTTGTCGTCCGGGCCGGGGAAGTCGTCGCGGGTGTGGCCGCCGCGCGACTCCTGCCGCTCGAGCGCGGCTTTAGCGATGCACTCGGAGACGACCAGCATGTTGGCCAAGTCGAGGGAGAGGTGCCAGCCGGGGTTGTACTGCCGGTGCCCCTCGACAGAGAGGTGCTTCGCCCGCTCCTTGAGCCGCTCGATCTCGGCGAGCGACTCGCGCAGCTCGGCCTCGGTGCGGATGATCCCGACGAGGCGCTGCATGACGTCCTGCAGGTCCTTCTGGATGGTGTACGGGTTCTCGCCGCCCTCGACCTCGAACGGGTGCAGCGCCGCGGCCGACGCCGCCTTCACCTGGTCCTCGCCGACGGCCGGGCGCTCGTCGTGCAGGCGCATCGAGTAGTACGCCGCGTTGTGGCCGGCGCGGCGGCCGAACACCAGCAGGTCGCTGAGCGAGTTGCCGCCGAGCCGGTTGGAGCCGTGCATGCCGCCGGCCACCTCGCCCGCGGCGTACAGGCCCTCGACGACGCTCTGCTCGGTGTCGGCGTCGACCTCGACCCCGCCCATCACGTAGTGGCAGGTCGGTCCGACCTCCATCGGCTCCTGGGTGATGTCGACGTCGGCGAGCTCCTTGAACTGGTGGTACATCGACGGCAGCCGGCGGCGGATGAACTCCGCGCTGCGGCGGCTGGCGATGTCGAGGTACACGCCGCCGTGCGGTGATCCGCGGCCGGCCTTGATCTCGGAGTTGATCGCGCGGGCGACCTCGTCACGGGGGAGCAGCTCGGGCGGGCGGCGGTGGTTCTTCTTGTCGGTGTACCAGCCCTCGGCCTCCTCGATGGTGTCGGCCGTCTCCCCTTTGAAGTACTCCGGGATGTAGTTGAACATGAAGCGCTCGCCCTCGGAGTTCTTCAGCACGCCGCCGTCGCCGCGCACCGACTCGGTGACGAGGATGCCCTTCACCGACGGCGGCCAGACCATCCCGGTCGGGTGGAACTGGACGAACTCCATGTTGATCAGCGAGGCGCCGGCGCGCATGGCGAGAGCGTGGCCGTCGCCGGTGTACTCCCAGGAGTTCGAGGTCACCTGGTAGCTCTTGCCGATGCCGCCGGTGGCGAGTACGACGGTCGGCGTCTCGAACACGATGAACCGGCCGGTCTCGCGCCAGTAGGCGAACGCGCCGCTGATGCGCCTGCGGCCGCCGGACTCGTCGCGGAACAGCTCGGTGACCGTGCACTCCATGAACACGTCGATGCCGAGGTCGACCGTGCGCTGCTGGAGCGTGCGGATCATCTCGAGGCCGGTGCGGTCACCGACGTGGGCGAGCCGGGCGTAGCGGTGGCCTCCGAAGTCGCGCTGCGAGATCAGCCCGTCCTCGGTGCGGTCGAAGAGCGCGCCCCACTCCTCGAGCTCGAGCACGCGCTCGGGCGCCTCCTGCGCGTGCAGCTGGGCCATCCGCCAGTTGTTGAGCATCTTCCCGCCGCGCATGGTGTCGCGGAAGTGCACCCGCCAGTTGTCCTCGGCGTAGAGGTTGCCCATCGCCGCGGCGATGCCGCCCTCGGCCATGACCGTGTGCGCCTTGCCCAGCAGGGACTTGCACACCACGGCGACCTTCGCGCCCGCGTCGTGGGCGGCGATCGCCGCACGCAGGCCGGCGCCGCCCGCACCGACCACCACCACGTCGTACGAGTGCCGCTCGATCCCGCTGTCGGCCCCCGCGTCCATGCGGTTGCCGGTCATCGGATGACGCTCGTTTGTTGCTTCAGTCATTCAGAGCCTTTCGGGGTCCCCGCGGCGATGTGAGCGGAGGAGCGAAGCGGGGGAGCCAGCAGCGTCGTGGGGTGATCAAAAGAACCTCATGTCGGAGATGGTGCCGGTGGCGAGCAGGTAGACGTACAGGTCGGCGATCGCGACCGAGAACAGCGAGAGCCAGGCGTAGCGCGCGTGGTTGGCGTTGAGCCTGGAGACCAGCGTCCAGAGCCGATAGCGCATCGGGTGCTGCGAGAAGTGCCGGAGCCGGCCGCCGACGACGTGGCGGCACGAGTGGCAGCCCAGCGTGTAGGCCCAGATCAGCACGACGTTGACGAGCAAGACCAGCGTGCCGAGGCCCATGTGACCCCACTCGCCGTTCTCGTCACGGAACGCCAGCACGACGTCGAAGGTCAGCACGCAGGCGACCAGCACCGAGGCGTAGAAGAACCAGCGATGGATGTTGTTGAGGATCAGCGGGAACCGGGTCTCGCCGGTGTACTTGCCGTGCGGCTCGGCGACCGCGCACGCGGGCGGACTCAGCCAGAACGAGCGGTAGTAGGCCTTGCGGTAGTAGTAGCAGCTCATCCGGAAGCCGAGCGGGAAGATCAGGATGATCAGCGCCGGCGACAGCCGCCAGAACTCGAACGGCGTCCCGAAGTCCGCCGACCCCTCGACGCAGGTGCCGCCGAGGCAGGGTGAGTAGAAGGGCGAGAGGTACGGCGCGACGTAGTAGTCGGTGCCCATGAACGCCCGCCAGGTCGCGTACACCACGAACGCGGTGAACACGATGAACGTGGCGGCGGGGTAGCCCCACCACCGGTCCTGCCGAAGTGTCTTCTCCTCGATGCGCGCGCGACCCGGACTCCGGACGCCAGTCGACATGTGCTGCCTCTCGTGTGAGCGGGTGCGGGGTTGACCGTGCTGGGTGACCTTGCGCGACGGCGGCCGGTCAGAGGGCGTGCTGGGCCTCGGACTCGGCGTCCTGCCACATGCTCTCGTCGTAGGGGTCGTCCGGGATCTCCAGCAGCTCGCCCTTGTCGACGGGCACGTAGCCGGGCTGCGGGTCGCCGAGCTCGTCGAGGTCGGCGTTGAGCCGGTCGACGTCGCTGGTCAGGCGTCGCACGCCGAGCGTGTCGCCGTACTGGTGGCGGACGCGCAGCACGGCTGCCGCCAGGTGCTTCAGCGCGTCGCGCGTGGCCGCTACCGGGTCGTCGTTGGTTGACATCGCGCACCTCCGGGGCTCGAACTCCGCCGTGCCGGGGTGACCGGTGTCACGTCCGGCAGGAGGCCACTCTGGCCCAGATTGCGCGATATCGGAAGGGGGCTCGCCCGAGGCGCGCGACGAACCGCACTCCCCACGCGATATGGACGCCCCCCACGGGGAAATTCCCCTGTTGAGCGTCCATAACCCCGCGTTACAGCCGGCTCCGCGGCCCCGCGCTACAGCTCGTACAGGCGCTCCAGGACCGTCGCGACGCCGTCGTCGTCGTTGGCGGGGGCGACGTGGTCGGCGAGGTCGAGGACGGTGGGGTGGGCGTTGGCCATGGCGTACGACGTGCCGGCCCACTCGAGCATCGGCAGGTCGTTGGGCATGTCGCCGAAGGCCACGGCGTTGTCGGGACCGAGGCCGTGCTCGTCGGCGAGGAGCGCGAGCGTGGTGGCCTTGGTGACGCCGAAGCCGCTGATCTCGACCATGGCCGAGTCGGAGGACCAGGTGGTGGTCACGACGTCGCCGACGAGCGCCTCGACCTGCGCCCAGAACGTCTCCGCGTCGAGCTCCTCGTGCCGGACGAGCAGCTTGACCGTGGAGTCGTCGAGCACCTCGACGATCGGGCCGACCGGGGCGCCGGGCGGCAGTGGGAAGCGCTCGACGTACTCCGGCTCCTTGGCGAACCCGGTGGTGCGCTCGAGGGCGAACGTCGTGCCGGGGATCTCCTTCCGCAGCCGCTCGACCACGTCCCGGCCGACGTCGACCGGGATCGGGCGGTGGCTGCGCACGGCACCGGCGGCGACGTCGTACACGATGCCGCCGTTGGAGCAGATCGCCAGGCCGTGCCCGCCGACGTGCTGCCAGAGCTTCTCCATCCAGCGGATCGGACGGCCGGTCACGAAGACCACGAGCACGCCGCGCTCGTCGAGCGCCTCGAGGGCGCGGACGGTCCGCTCGCTCACCGTGCCGTCGCTGCGCAGGAGCGTGCCGTCGAGGTCGGTCGCGACCAGGCTCCGCACGCCGCCGAGTCTGTCAGGTGGAGCGGAGGTGCTTCTCCAGCCGGTCGAAGAAGTGCTGCCAGTCCTGCCGGGCCTGCACGGCGGCGGCGGGATCGGTGTGCACTCCGGCCTGTTGGAAGTGCAGCGAGGTGCCGCCCTCGGCCGCGACCAGCTGCAGCGTGATCACCGACGCGGGCTCGCTCTCGGTGTTCGCCGGGTCACCGGTGGTGAGCACCAGCCGGCGGGGCGGGTCGATCTCGCGCACCGTCCCGCCGAGGCCGGTCTCGGTCCCGTCGGACGCAACGCTCAGGACGTTCCAGCGGCCGCCGACGCGGGGCTCCATCACCGCCCGGTCCTCGGGTACGGCGTGCTCCTCGGGCCCGCACCAGGCGGCGAGCCCGGCAGGTGTGGTCCAGGCGTCGAAGACGGCGTGCGGCTCGGCCGGCAGGATCCGGCTCAGCGAGTAGGCGGTGGAGAAGGGCTGGTCGTGGCGCGGCATGACGGGTAGGGCTCCTCGGCCGTTCGGTGGGTGCGTCCCGGGTCCGGCCGGTCCGCGCTACCGGCCGAGCTCCGGTAGGCCTAGGTTATGGCCCGCTGGTGGTTGCGGCCTAGAACCAGCGCGCGAGCTCGAGGGCAACGCCGTCGTTGTGGACCGTCTCGGTGACGTCGTCCGCGGACTCCTGGACCTCCAGCGGCGACTGGCCCATCGCCACTCCGCGGCCGGCCCACTGCAGCATCTCCACGTCATTGCGGCCGTCGCCGATCGCGAGCACGTCGGACTGGGCGACGCCGAGCCGCTCGCACACGTCGGCCAGCGCGGAGGCCTTGGAGACGCCCTCGGGCGCGAGGTCGAGCCAGGCGGTCCAGCCGATGAAGTAGTTGGTGCCCTGCAGGCCTAGCTTCTCGGCCAGCGCGACGAACTCCTCCTCCGAGGAGTGCGGGTCGCGGATGATCACGCGGGTGACCGGCTCGGCGACCAGCTCGTCGATGTCCTGGATGATCATCTCGCCGGTGATCTCGCCGTCGGGGAAGGGCCGGTTCAGCCGATAGCCGACGCCGATCTCCTCGACGGCGACCGCGGCCTCGGGCACCTCCTCCATGAGCATCCGCACGATCTGGCTGGCGTCGAACGTGACCGCGTTGAGCACCTCGACCGGCGGGTAGGAGAACACCACCGAGCCGTTGCTCGCCACGGTGAACACCGGGCCCGAGCCGTTGACGGGCAGGCCGAGCTGGTCCCAGACGCGGGTGATCCCGAACGTCGACCGGCCCGTGGACAGCACGATGTGCGCGCCCGCGTCGGCGGCACGGTGGATCGCCTCGCGCACCGGCTCGGAGATCACCTCCTCCACTTGGCCGGTGGACGGAACGTTGGCGAAGAGGGTGCCGTCGATGTCGAGGGCGACCAGCTTGGGCTGCCAGCCCTCGGGCATGGCGGGCGGGTTCACGCAACCACCGGCTTCAGCACCTCGCGGCCCTGGAGGTACGGTCGCAGCGCCTCGGGCACGAGCACCGAGCCATCGGCCTGCTGATGCGTCTCGAGGAGCGCCACGATCGTGCGCGGGACCGCGCACAGGGTGCCGTTGAGGGTGGCAAGGTGCCGGGTGCCGTCCTCGAAGCGACCGCGGATGTCGAGCCGGCGCGACTGGAAGTCGGTGCAGTTCGACGTCGAGGTCAGCTCGCGGTACTTGCCCTGCGTGGGGATCCACGCCTCGCAGTCGAACTTCCGCTGCGCGGACAGCCCGAGGTCGCCGGCCGCGACGTCGATGACGCGGTAGGCGAGGCCGAGCTTGTCGAGGAACTCCTTCTCCCACGCCAGCAGCCGCTGGTGCTCGGCGAACGACTCCTCGACGGTCGTGTACGCGAACATCTCGACCTTGTCGAACCAGTGCACGCGGATGATGCCGCGGGTGTCCTTGCCGTAGGAGCCGGCCTCCTTGCGGAAGCACGGGCTGAACGCGGCGTAGCGACGCGGCAGCGTGGCGGGGTCGAGGATCTCGTCGGAGTGGTACGCCGCCAGCGGGACCTCCGAGGTACCGACGAGGTAGAGGTCCTCGCCGTCGATCCGGTAGACGTCGTCGGCGGCCTGCCCGAGGAAGCCGGTGCCGTCCATCGCCCGCGGCTTGACCAGCGTGGGCGGGACGACCGTCGTGAAGCCGGCCGCGCGCGCCTGGTCCATCGCGAGGTTGACCAGCGCGAACTCGAGGTCGGCGCCGACACCGGTGAGGTAGTAGAACCGGGCACCCGACACCTTCGCGCCGCGGTCGATGTCGATCGCGCCGAGCATCCGGCCGAGCTCGACGTGGTCCCGCGGCTCGAAGCCCTCGGCGGCGAAGTCGCGGGGCGTTCCCACGTGCTCGAGCACGACGTAGTCGTCCTCGCCGCCGGCCGGCGCCTCGTCGGCGGCCGGGTTGGGGATCGCCTTGATCGCCTCTCGGTAGGCCTCCTCGGCGGCGGCCTGGGCCGACTCGGCCTCCTTGACTGCGGCCGACAGCTCCTTGGTGCGCACCAGGAGCGCCTGCTTCTCCTCGCCCTGGGCCTTCGGAATCTGCGCGCCGAGCTGCTTCTGCTCGGCGCGGAGCCGTTCGAACTCCACGATCGCGGCCCGGCGCTGCTCGTCGGCGGCGACCGCCCGGTCGACCGCGTCCGGGGACAGGCCGCGCTTGGCCTGGGCGGCACGAAGGCGGTCGGGGTCGTCGCGGAGCAGTCGTGGGTCGATCACTCGTCCAGCCTATCTAGTGGGGATGGTCGGGTTCGCCCGGATTACCAAGGCCACTCAGCCCGGGTGATCGAGCCCGGGTGATCGAGCTCGTCGAGATCACTTCACGGTGGTTTCGACAGGCTCAACGACCCGAGGGCGACCACCCTGAGCTACTTGGACGCCTTCCAGATCTCGCGGAAGTTGGCCAGGTACGCCTGCACCAGCGACCGGCCGGAGATCCGGAACATGATCTCGTCGTTGCGCAGCGACCGGTCGGACCAGTTGTGCGAGCCGGTCCACACGTAGTTGGCGTCCTTCTGCTTCCCCAGCACGCCGGACAGCACCATCACCTTGTGGTGCACGCGGCGGCCGTCGGCGTTGGCGCTGTCGCGGATCGGCACGCCGGCGCGGCGGAGCGTGTTGGCGACGACGCGGCCCATGCCCACGCCGTACAGCACCTTCACGTCGCACCCGCGCTTGTGCAGCCGTCCGACCTGGCGAGCGAGGACGATGCCGCGGTCGCCGTTCCAGGCGTGCATGGCGATCCGGATGACCGTGCGGCCGTCGTCCCCGCTGACGAGGGACGCGCCCTTGCAGCGGACTCGCGAGAGCCGGCGCTCGATCGGGTCGTCGGCCCGTGAGTGGATGCGGTACGGCGCGACGTCGGTCTCGAAGCCGTTGCCGGTCTCGCGGAGGCGGAGCCGCTTCTCCGGACGGTCGCTGACCAGCCGCCGGAACACGTCCGCGAGCTGGTCGTGCGCCTCCCGGTCGGAGGCCATGTAGAGGTCGTTCCACTGCCGCTGCGAGCTGTAGTTGGTCAGGTTCAGCGAGCCGACGAGCACCAGGTTGTCGTGCAGCTTGCCGCGCTTGCCCCACGTGCCGTCGGAGATCGTCACGAACTTCGCGTGCTGGTTGCCCCGCTCGCCGCGGCAGGAGAGCCGGCAGACCTTGATGAAGCTCCGCCGCGACGTGTCGGTGCCGAGCACCTTGCGCAGCCGCTTGACCGAGCCCC
Organism: uncultured Nocardioides sp.; assembly: GCF_946885725.1. The sequence goes on along the minus strand of NZ_CAMPGZ010000086.1, from coordinate 4,541 downwards.
AGTGCGCGCTGTGGTCGTCGACGACGACCCGGACGTTCGCGCCGCGCTTGTAGGCGCGCACCAGTGCCTCGGTCGTCGACGGCATCGCGAAGGAGTACGCCGCCAGCCGGATCGTCGCGTCCCTGCCGGAGGAGGCGATCGCCCGGTTGATCCGTTCGACGAGCGCGAACTGGTCGTCGCGGGAGCCGGTCGGGTCGTTGAACGACACCTTGCCGCCCGTCTCGGGGGCGGGATCGGCGAGCAGCACCGCCTTGGCGACCGGCTCGGGCGGGTCGTCGCCGCGGAGGGTGCCGTAGCCCGGGAAGCTGCCGCCGATCATCAGCGCCGGGCCGGTGAGCACCAGGCTGAGCGACGCGGCGAGCGTGCCCACGAGCGCCATCCACACCCCCGGGTCGTCGACGGCCGAGTGAGGACCGCCACGGACAGGACTGCCCCGCGGTGCCGCCGGGCACTTCGAGCATACGAGCCGCGGCCATACTTGACCCGGCTCGGACCCTTTCCTGACCGCCGGCAGCACCCCCATTCGCAGGAGCAGCACGTGACCTTCACCCGACGCACCCGTCGTGCCATGACGGTGTGGGCCGCGCTGTGTGCCCTGGTCGTGGTCGCGCTGTCCGTGCTGGTGCTCCTCGACCGGCTCGACGGGATCGACACCGACGTGGGGCGGTTCGCCTACGACTGGACCGCGGCGCAGGACTGGGTCGTCGACGTGCTGCTGGTGATCGACCTGGCGTTCGGCACGATCGCGATGACGATCTACACCGGCGTGGCCGCGGTGCTGCTGTGGGTGCGCGGGCACCGCCGTCCGGCGTACTGGACCGTCGGGGTGATGACGGCCGCGGCCCTGACGACCACCGGCCTGAAGAACCTCGTCGACCGCGAGCGACCTGTGTGGGACGAGCCGCTGCACCTGCTCACCAGCTACTCGTTCCCGTCCGGGCACTCCTCGGGGATCGCCTCGGGAGCGGGCGTCGCCATCGTGCTCAGCACGATCCTCGTCCGCCGCCGGGCGGCACGACGCCTCGTCGTGCTGCTCGCAGTCACGCTCCTCGTGGTGGTCGGCGCCGACCGGATCCTGCTCGGCGTGCACAACCTCACCGACGTGGTCGCGGGCTACGCGGTCGGCGCGTTCTGGGTGCTGGCCGGCGCGGTCCTCTACGACCCGACGCCGCGGGTGAAGCCGGTCGAAGCGTTCCCGAGCCCGGTGCCGACCACGCGCCGCGTGGCGGTGGTGCTGAACCCGATCAAGGTCGACGACGTCGCGGTGTTCAAGGCGATGCTCGAGCGCACCGCGGCCGAGCTCGGCTGGAGCCGGCCGTCCTGGTACGAGACGACGGTCGAGGACCCCGGCCGCGCGATGGCCGAGCAGGCCGCCATCGACGGCGCCGACCTGGTGATCGTCTGCGGCGGTGACGGCACCGTGCGGACCGTCTGCGGCGAGCTGGCGGGCACCGGCATCTCGGTCGGCGTGCTGCCCGCCGGCACCGGCAACCTGCTCGCCCGCAACCTCGACATCCCGCTCTACCTGCAGGCCGCGATCGACGTCGCGTTCAACGGCCAGGACCGCGCGATCGACCTGGTCAAGATCACCGGCGACGGGATCCCGCCCGACTCGCACTTCATGGTGATGGCCGGGATGGGCTTCGACGCCGCGATCATGGAGGGCGCCAGCGAGGAGATCAAGGCGAAGGTGGGCTGGCTCGCCTACGTCGTCTCCGGCATCAAGAACCTGATGTTCCCTCCGGTCCGCCTCGAGATCTCCATGGACGACGGCCCGTGGGAGCGGCACCGCGCGCGCACCGTCGTGGTCGGCAACGTGGGCTACCTGACCGCGGGCATGCCACTGCTACCGGAGGCCGCGATCGACGACGGCATCCTCGACGTCGTGCTGCTGCACCCGAGCCGGTTCCTGTCCTGGATCCCGCTCGCGCTGCGGGTGCTGAGCAAGGGCAAGCGCACCGACGAGCTGGTCAACCGGATGACCGGGAAGAAGGTGTCGATCAAGGCGCGCGAGGCGACCCCCCGCCAGCTCGACGGCGACTCCATCGGGCCCGGCAAGGAGATGCACTGCGAGGTGCTGCACGGCCGGCTGCTGGTGCGGGTCCCCCGCTGACACCGGACGCCCAGGGTTACCGTGAGCGGGTGAGCGCACCCGTCACCTTCACCTCGTCGGTCCTCCCGCCGCGTGAGCGCGGCCTCGAGCTCGGCGAGCGGTTCCGCGCCGAGATCGCGTCCACCGTGGCGGCGTACCGCCGGCTGTGGGTGACCCGCGCCGGCGGTGAGTTCGACGTCGACCTGTGGGCCGAGCGGGCGTGGGAGACGATCACGCGCGTCGCACCGGTGCACGCGGCCGAGATCGCCGGGATCGCCGAGGGCGCCGGGCGACCGGTGCGCGAGGTTGCGGCGATCAACGCCCGCACCGAGCTGCTGGTCGCGGCCAACCCGACAGGCACGACCGAGTGCTCGTCGGTGATCTCCGTGCCCGAAGGCGGGACGCCGTTCGCCGTGCAGACCTGGGACTGGTACGACGCGATGAGCGACGGCTGGTTCCACTGGCGCTACGAGCAGCCCGACGGTCGCGCCGTGGAGACCGTCACGGAGTACGGCATGCTCGCCAAGATCGGCGTCAACGCGTACGGCGTCGGCGTGATGCTCAACATGCTCCACCACGCCAACGACGAGGCCCGTGTCGCGGAGGGCACGGTCGGCTACCCGGTGCACCTGCTCAGCCGGCGGATCCTCGACGAGGCCACGTCGTTCGACGACGCGGTGCGCATCGTGCAGGAGCCGACGTCGGCCTCGACGTCGCTGACCGTGCTGGACCGGAGCGGTCGCGGCGCCACGTTCGAGCTGTTCCCCGGCGGGCCGGGACGCCTCGACACCACGCCCACCGGTGACGGAGCACTGCTCGTGCGCACCAACCACTTCGTGTCGCCGGAGGGCGAGGCGGGCTGCCTTGCGCACACGATCAGCGACTCGAGCACGACCCGGCACGCCAAGCTGGTGAAGGCGTTCGGCGACCGCGCGCCCCGCACGCCCGCCGAGGTGATCGACGCGATGACCGACCACGAGCCCGAGGGCGAGGTCGGCGGCATCTGCGCCCACCCCGACCGGTCGCTGGACCCGGTGCTGTGGCACCGCACGCTCGCGACCGTCGCGATCGACGTCGCCTCGTCGAGCCTGGACGTGCGCGCCGACGGCCCGTGCGGCCACCGCGCCCACCCGGCGTCCGCCGCAACCGCCGGGGTCTGACCGTCTAGGAGACCCCGCAGCTCTCGTCCGGCAGCCTGCGGCCCCGGTCGAGGTCGAGGCAGGCCTCGCCCTGCCGGTCGGCTACCAGCCGCGTGTCGTCGGTCGTCCAGTGCGTGACCTCGTAGCGGGTCGGCTCGTCCTCGGACATCTGGCTGGCCGTCCAGAGGCCCGACTGCTGCGACATCCAGGTTCGCTGGGAGAGGAAGTCGGGGGCGTCGCCCGGACTGTTGCCGAGGAACCGATCACCCTCGACGTCCAGGGCTCGGAAGCCATTGCTGGTCGGGGCGTAGACCGTCATCGCCGTGCTGTCGCCGGACTCCTGCGCCACGACCACCGCCGGCGCGTCGAGGCTCGAGGCGGTCGCGGATCCCATGAGCTCGGGCTCCGGACCTGGCGGGACGGGCGCGCGGCTCTCGATCCCGTCCCACGTGTAGCTGACCTCGAAGCCGTCGCGGGTGCGCTCCAGCACGATGTTGTCGTACCGCCCGTCGAAGGAACCGTGGCTGGTGCCGACCGGGTAGCGCTCCTCGACGATCGGGAACATCAGGGACGGATCGGCGTCCTGGTGCGGGAGCAGCTCGCAGTCGACCGGGGTCTCGTGCATGGGCCGGTCCCAGCACAGGTCGCCGGCGCCGAACTCGACGAGGCCGCCGCGTTGCGTTCGGTACGCCGTGGCCGTGACCGACACGCGCATGTCGTCCGGGGCGCTCGCGTCGTACTCGCCGAGCATCAGCGCGCCGATGTCGTCGACCCAGACGGTGCGACCGGGGCCGACGGCCAGGCTCTCGGGTGCCTGGTCGAAGACGAGGGTGTCGTCCTGGTAGGTCACGGTCGTCGCCGGTTCGTCGCTGCCCGCCTGTGGGAGCGCGACGACGAGGGGGTTCTCGGTGCCGGCGTCCGTCACCGGCGGGAGCAGCACGCTGCCGGGCGCGACGCTCGCGCCGCCGCCGGTGCCGCTCTCCAGCGCGACGCTGATGCCGCCGTCCTCCAGCCGGACCCGGTCCTGACGGCCGTCGCCGTCCAGGTCGACGGTGAGGCTGCGGGTGCCCTGCGCCGGCGTCGGGTCGGACGTCTGCTTCGGGGCGGGTGCCGGCCGGACCTCGCGGCTGCCGTCACCGATGAGGGGGACCGCGACCACCGCGGCGACCACCGCGGCCGCGGCTGCCGCGGCGAGCAGCACGGGGCGGCGGGAGCGCCGGGCCTTGGGCACCGCGATCGGGGTGAGGTCCTCGGGGGTGAGCTGGTCGGCGCGGGCGTGCAGGGCGGCGACCAGCCGCTCCTCGACGGGC
>NZ_CAMPGZ010000085.1 GCF_946885725.1 uncultured Nocardioides sp. | reverse complement strand
TGGGCGCGGGTCACGGCCGGCGAGCTGCCTCCGTGACGGGCCCGCCGGATCGCCCCGTCCACATTCCTTCTGCCGCCCGAGGGTGCCGAGTACGTCGACCGGCACGTCGCCCGCTTCGCACACAAGGTCGGCACCGTCCACCTCCCGGGCGAGCGCTCCCTAACGGACGCCCAGAAGCACTCTCACAGTGCGTCTTCAGCCGATGTGGCGCCCTCGACGTCACCCCATCCGATGCCCGCCGAAGGTGAGCCGAGCACAGCCACATCCGGCTCGTCCCGGACCCGTCGCCACGACGCCCCCACCCCGCCACCGGCGAGGCCGGCGGCGTGCCGACGCCTCATCTTCAAGAACCATTGCCCCACTTTCGGTCCGAATCGGAGGATGATCGCTGCGGGAGGCACGCGATGAGCTGGCTGTTCTCGGACGACGACGAGGGGCCACGCAGTACGCGCTGGTCGTTGGTCACCGGTCTCATCGTCGGCGCCCTCGCACTGGGCACCCTCTGGATGGCCGTGGTCATCACCGGCAACGGAGACGACAACGGCGCCGCGGGTGAACCACCCGTCGGCACGCAGCCGACCGTGCGGGGCACCGAGACGACCGAGCCGACCCCGGCCCCCGCCGAGGCGTGCGCCCAGGTGCACGAGGCGCAGACCCCGGTCCTGCGCGCGGCGGCCGCTGCCCTGGTCGGGTGGGAGCTGCACGCCGACGCCATGAACCGACTCGTCGCCGCCGACCCCACGTTGATGAGGGCCGAGCGCCACTGGAACCGGACCCGCCGCGAGGCCGTCGGCCTCGTGGACCGCTACGACGAGGCCGCCGCGGCGTACGCCGCCCGGACCGTCCGATGCCCTCCCGACCAGTCCCAGGAGGGCAACGGCGGCGAGGGCTGCCGGTCGGCAGTGGCGGCTCGCGACGAGGTCCTCCGCAAGGCCGAGCGCGCGATGGCGACCTGGCGGGAGCACGTGCGCGACATGGAGATGCTGCGCGACGGCACGCTGAGCCCGGCCGCGGCGAGGCGCGCGTGGCAGCAGAACCGGCGGGCGGGCGAGGCCGAGCTGCGCGCCTACGAGAGAGCGCAGCGCGCCGCGATCGGTCAGTCCTGCTGATCGTCCGTCGGTCGGAACCGAGTACGAAGACTCATGCGCCGCGCCCTCGGCCGTCGAATGATCGAGGCATGATCACGGAGCACGACGAGGCGACCCACCCAGCCGGCACCGACCGACGTCGCGCCACCTGGCCCGCCGTCGTACTCGAGCTCTCCGGTTCCGTCGTCGCGGCGTTCGCGCTGGGGTCGCTACCCCTGCACTACGTCTGGAGCCGCGTGGCCTTCTTCGGCGACCAGGCCGTCGTCCACGCCGACGACGTACGCACGTACTGGACTCTTGTCGCGGGACTGGCAGCCGGAGCCGTCGCGTCGTTCGCCGGCGCGCTGTGGCGACGAGGACGCAGGGCGTTCGTGTGGCACGCGCTCGTGGCGATCCTGGGGCTCATGGCGGCCCTGGCGTTCTCGGTCACACAGGTCGGCCCGGTGACCTGACGAACCTTCTCCTGTCCGGATGTCACACCTGGGAGTCGGCCGGCGTCTTGATGTCGTACCGACCCACGAAGGAGGACGACATGACCGGGACGACACGCATCCCGCCCGCCGAGGTGACCGGCCTCAAGGGCGCCCTGGTGAAGCGCTTCGCCAAGAAGGTGCTCGGCCAGGTGCCCAGCTCGCTCGGCGTCTACTGGCACAACCAGAAGGTGTTCATGAGCATGTCCAGCCTGGGCGCCAAGCTCAAGAAGTGGGACGCCTGCGACGAGCAGCTCAAGTCGTTCGCGCACATGGCGGTCGCGTCGCAGGTCGGCTGCACGTGGTGCCTGGACTTCAACTACTTCGAGGCCCACAACAAGAACCTCGACATGGACAAGGCCCGCGAGATCCCGCGCTGGCGCGACTCCGACGTTTTCACCCCGCTCGAGCGTGAGGTGCTCGCGTACGCCGAGGCGATGACCGAGACCGAGCCGACCGTGACCGACGAGATGGTCGCCTCGCTGCGCTCGCAGCTCGGCGACGCCGCACTGATCGAGCTGACCGCGGTGATCGCGTTCGCGAACTTCACCACGCGGCCGAACGTCGCCCTCGGCATCGAGTCCGACGGCTTCGCTGCCGCATGCGGTCTCAAGCCACTCGCGGCGCGCACCGCCGTAGGGTCGTGACCGTGACCGAGGACCCGTTCGTCACCCATCGCGGGCTGCTGTTCACCGTCGCCTACGAGATGCTCGGCTCGGCCTCCGAGGCCGAGGACGTCGTGCAGGACACCTGGATCCGTTGGGACGCCGTCGGCGAGGCCGGCCGGGCCGAGGTTCAGGACGCTCGCGCGTTCCTGGTCCGGATGGTCACGCGCAAAGCGCTGGACCGACTGCGGGCGAACGCGCGGCGCCGCGAGGAGTACGTCGGCGAGTGGCTGCCCGAGCCGCTCCTCACCGCACCGGATGTCGCGGAGGACGTCGAGCTGGCGGAGAGCGTCTCGTACGCGATGCTCACCGTGCTCGAGACGCTGAACCCGACCGAGCGGGCGGTGTTCGTGCTGCGCGAGGTCTTCGACGTGCCGTACGGCGAGATCGCGGAGGCCATCGGCAAGTCCGCGGCCGCCGTACGGCAGATCGGCCACCGCGCCCGCGAGCACGTCGCCGCCCGCCGGCCGCGGCACCAGGTGAGCCGCAGCGAGCAGCAGGCGGTCGTCGAGCGGTTCCTCGCCGCCGTGCAGAAGGGCGACCTGCAAGGCCTGCTGGACGCCCTCGCCCCGGACGTGGTCCTCGTCGCGGATGGTGGCGGCATCGCGCCGGCGGTGACCTCGCCGGTGTCCGGCGCGAAGAAGGTGGCGAACCTGCTGCGCACGCTGCCGAAGTTCGGCGCCGCCGCCGACGTCGTGCCAGTCCTGCTCAACGGCTCCCTCGGCGCCAAGATCACCAACCTCGACGACGGCCACGACACGGCCATCACGTTCGTGGTCGAGGATGGCCGGATCAGCCGGATCTACGCGGTGCGCAACCCCTACAAGCTCAGCCGCATCGGCGTCGAGGCCGCGCTCAGCCGTTGACAATCCGGGTGGCCGAGCCTGTCGAGATCACCACCGGCTGATCGAGCCCGTCGAGATCACTCGACCAGCCAGTCCGGCGCCGGGTCCTCGAGCAGGCGCTGCGCCCGGACCGTCTCGCGCCCGTCGAGGATGGCCTTCGCGATGCGGTGCATGCCGTCGAGCACCTGCCCGTCGGCAGCAAGGATCACGGGCCGGCTGACGTCAGCATCGAGGATGCTGCGCGCGTGCTCGACGACGGCGCGGACCGTGGCCGGGCCGCCGTGGAACCAGCAGTCCTCGTCGACCTCTCTGATGTCCGCGACCCGCACATCCTGGGCCGGTAGATCCGCGGCAGCACGCCAGATCGTCTCGACGTACCAGGCGCGCTCCCCCAGCGAGACCCAGTGCGTCGATGCACCCCGAGTGTCCATTCCCCGATCCTCACATCACCAGGGATGGTGCGGTCACTCGGAGCTGTGACAACGGACAGCGCGCCTCACCCGGCGATGGTGAACGAGCGCGTGCGCAGCTCGCGCCAATGTCGCCGGACGCTGCCGGGCCGCGCGTAGCGAAGCAGCCACCAGGCTGCGTGCAACGGGCGGCGACGGTAGAAGGAGTCGTCCGCGAGGAGCCGGGACTGCAGCTCCAGGTACGCATCGGGCAGCGTGACGCCGTACATGCGGCCGAGCGCCTGCAGTCGCGCCTTCACCTCGGCGTGGGGGAGCTGTGGCGCCTCGGCCGCCAGCGCACGTAGCTCGGCGTTGTACTCCTGGAACGGCCCCTCCGGATCGTCCGCGATCTCCTGCGCGACCCGACGTCGTTCTTCCTCTGAGTCACGCTCGGCTTGTTCACGGGTCTGCCGGGCCAGCGCCAGCATCTCGTCGGTCAGCTCGTACGGACGCCACGCGGGGTCGCGCTGCTCATGACGCTCCGGACGCCGCCCCCGACGCGAGCCCCTGCCGGACAGGAACTCGTGCTGCGCCTCGACAAGTGTCTGCCCGTTCAGGTCGCTGTAGGCCCACGCCCCCAGCCCTTCGTCGTTCCATCCGCACACCGGACAGACATCGGCCTCGCCGGGGGCGGGAAGGGTCCGGTAGCCGCAGCACGGGCATGGGTGCACGCGACGAGTCTGCCCAGTTGACGGTCGCTATCGCTCCACACAGCGCAGGATCTCGTCGACCACCTCGGTCAGCGGTTTCGCCGCGTCGATGCGTGCACCGGTCGCCGGGATGTCCTGGCGGGTGCGGTGGAGCCGGAGGACGAGGTCGCGCTCCGACGGCTTCGAGCCGAACTCGTCCGGCGGGCGCTCGTCGAGCCGACGCAGCAGGGTCCCGAGGTCGATGTCGAGGACGAAGACCTCGTCGAACAGGTCGACGAACTTCGACCAGTTGCGCGAACCACCGCAGAAGAAGGTGACGGGCTGCTGGTCGTCGGCCGCCAGCGCGCGCACACGGTCGACGTCCCAGATGTGGTGGTGGTGCGAGGCGGTGTCCGTGGGCTCCCCCGTTGCCGGGTCGCCTTGGTAGGCGAGCTCCCGGTCACCGTTGATCGCGTGGTAGCCGCGCCGGCGGAGCTCCTGGCAGACCGACGTCTTGCCCGTGCCGGAGACGCCCTCGACGAGGTAGTTGCGGACACCCACGTGCGCCATCCAACCGTGCGGCCGTGGTCTGACACAGTGCTGCGATGGCGTCGGTGGACCGTTCGTACATCCGGGTCAAGGCGATGCTGATCGCGCCGAACGACGACTCAACCGCCCACGCCGTCAGCCTCAACCCGCCGACGGAGGAGAATCCCGACGGGTTCCACCGCCTGGTCGGCGGCAGCGTCGAGCTCGGCGAGACGCATCGCGACGCAATCGAGCGCGAAGTGCAGGAGGAGCTCGGTGCCGAGATCCGCGAGATCCGGTTCCTCGCGACGGTCGAGAACATCTTCCGCATCCATGGCGTGCTCGGGCACGAGATCGTCTTCCTGTACGTCGGTCGGCTCGACCCGGCCCCGGTGGAGACCGGAGCCACCCTGACGGAGGCCGATGGCAGCGTCGCGGCGGTCGTCCGGCGCCGGTCGACGACGCGGACGAGCCGCTGCCGCTCTACCCGAGCGGCGTCGCCGAGTGGGTCCGGAGATTGTTTGAGTCGCCGGGAGCCCGCTCCTAATCTTTCGTGGGATCGAAATACATCGACGAGAGGAGGAGCTCAGCACAGTGCACGCTGTGATTGCCGGCGGCGGCATCGCCGGGCCGGCACTCGGAGTAGCACTCACCAAGGTAGGCGTGGACGCGACCATCCTCGAGGCTCGCCGGCCGGAGGAGGCCGGCGGCGGCGCGTTCCTCAACCTCGCCCCCAACGGCATCAACGCCCTGCGCGCCATCGGGCTCGGCGAGGTGGTCCGCGACGCGGGCGGCGTGCCGCTCACCGGCATCCGCTTCCACAACGCCGCGGGCCGGGAGGTCGGGCACCTCGACGGCCGCGACGAGCTCGCCCGGTACGGCGCGCAGAACCACCTGATCCGGCGCGACCTGCTGCACGAGCGGCTGCACGAGGCCGCCGAGGCCGCGGGCGTGACGGTCGTGCGGGGCGCGCGCGTGACCGAGGTCGACGAGCGGCGCGACGGGGTCCGGGTCAGGACCACCGGCACGCACGGCGTCGTCGAGGGCGACGTACTCCTCGGCGCCGACGGCGTGCACTCGACCGTCCGGCGCCAGGTGTTCCCGGACGCCGAGCGGCCGCACTACACCGGCATCCTCAACTGCGGCGGCTGGACCGCGGTCGACCTGCCGGACACCCCCGACCAGCAGCTGGTGTTCGGTCGCCGCGGGTTCTTCGGGTACGTCGTGCACGACGGCCTCGCGTACTGGTTCAGCAACGTCGCGCACCGCGAGGACCCCTCCGCCGGTCAGGGTCTCGCGATCGACACCGACGCGTGGCTCGGCCGGATCCGCCAGGTGCACGCCGACGACCCCGAGCCGGTCGGTCGCATCCTGTCCGCCGCGACCGGCGTGGCAGGCGTCTGGCCGGTGTACGACGTGGCGGCGCTGCGCACCTGGCACACCGGTCGGGTCTGCCTGCTCGGCGACGCCGCGCACGCGACGAGCCCGAACGCCGGGCAGGGCGCCAGCCTCGCCTTCGAGGACGCGGCCGAGCTGGCCCGTTGCCTGCGCGACCTCCGTGAGCCCGCCGCGGCGTTCGCGGCGTTCGAGCGGCTGCGGAAGGACCGAGCGGAGAAGATCGTCCGGCTCAGCCGCCGGCTGGGGAAGTCGAAGGCCCCGTCGCGGCTGGGTGCGTGGTTCCGCGACCTGACGCTCCCGCACTTCCTCAAGGCGGGTGCGTCGGAGACCCGGGAGAAGTACGGGTACGTCGTCGACTTCGACGCCCCGGTCCCGGGCACGCAGCAGGCCCGCGCACGCCGCAAGGCCCACGACCGAGCGGCGTAATCATGGCGGGCGCCCTTCCAGCAGGGAGGGCGCCCACTCACGTGAGCTGCAAGGCCCGCTCGTGCAGCACCTGCTGCGCGTACTTCCGCTCGATCGGCGCACCCGTCACCACCGCGATGGCGAACCCGTCGAGCATCGCGATCGTGCCGTCCACCCAGGTGGACTCCGTGATCTCGCGCGCCCTCTCCTCGCCGAGGCAGCGCGTCAGGATCCGGTGCAGGTCGGCGCGCCACGGCTGCTCGAGCTCCCACTCGCCGGCGGCGAGCTCGGCGTCGTACGGCGCACGCGCCCACAGCTCCAGCCAGAGCAGCCAGCGCGGGTCGGCCGGGTGCTGGGGCAGGTACAGGTCGAAGAACGCGTCGAGGCTCTCGGCGAGATCGGCCGTGCCCGCGGCGATCGCCCCCCGCTGCTCGGTGTAGCTGTCCTCGCTCCAGCGCAGCGTCTCGAGCAGCAGCTTGTCCTTGGTGCCGAAGTAGTACAGCAAGTGGCCGCCGGAGGTCCCCAGCCGCTTGCCGAGCGCGGCCATGGTCAGCGCGGAGAGACCGCCCTCGGCGATCATCTCGAGCGTCGCGGCGAGCACGCGCTCGCGCGGCTGCTCGAGTCGGCGGTTGACCCGCGTGCTGCTCACCTCGACGTACTTCCCCTCTCCTCAGCGACTCCTCAGCGACTTCTTCGCCGGAGATCGGCGCGGACCAGGCCAGCTCCACGTTTTTCTCAAGCAGGGGTTGACCTTACCTGTGACATGGGGCACTTTGAACGTCGTTCGAACTCTTTGTACGTCGTTCAAACTCCGTCCCAGCCCCGTCCCAGGAGGTCCTCTCGTGACCGACCACCTCGCCGAGCGGCCCGAGCCGACCGCGGCACGCACGACCCAGACGGCCCGCGCCTCCCGCCTCGCCCGGGTCCTCGGCCCCGGCGCCGCCACACTGCTCACGCTGTCGTGCATCACGCCGGCCTCGAGCCTGTTCATCATCGTTCCGGAGCTGCTCCCCCAGCAGGGGACGGGCGTCGTCCTCGCCCTCGTCGCCGGCGTGATCGTGTCGGCCGCGGTCGGCTGCTGCTACGCGGAGCTGGGGACCAGGACGCCGAGCTCGGGCGGCGAGTACGCCATGGTCACGCACACCCTCGGCCGCCTCACCGGTTGGCTGACGTTCGTGCTGTGCATCGCGCTGCTCGTGGTGATCCCGCCGATCATCGCGCTCGGTACGGCGGACTACCTGGCCGACCTGCTCACCCTCGACCGGGCGACGGCCGGCGCCGGCGTGATGCTGCTCGCCACGGCCACCGCGATCCTCGACATCAAGTCCAACGCGGTCGTGACCAGCGTCTTCCTCGCCCTGGAGGTCGTCGCGGCCGCCGTGGTGGCCGGCCTCGGCTTCGCCCACGCGCAGCGCAACCCCGTCGAGCTCGTGGTGCCGCACGTGGCAGCCGGCGACGGCGGCACCGCGCCGTTCACGCTGGCGATCCTCGTCTCGGGTCTGGCCGTGGCGATGTTCGTCGTCAACGGGTTCGGCACGGCCAGCTACCTCGCAGAGGAGATCCACGACCCGCGCCGCAACGTGGCGAAGGCGGTCTTCTGGTCGCTGGGCCTCGCGGCCGTCGTGATCGTGGTCCCGACCATCGCGACCGTGCTCGGGGTCGCCGACGTGCACACGCTGGCCACCGGCAACTTCTCGGGCTTCGTCCGCGAGTGGGGCGGCGACGGCGTGGCCGTGGCGGTCAACGTCGGTATCGCGGTCGCGATCCTCAACGCGGTCATCGTGATGGTGCTGCAGAACGGTCGCGTCATCTACGCGTCCGCCCGCGACCGCGCCTGGCCGGACCCGGTCAACCGCGCGCTCACCCACATCCACCCGCGTTTCCGCTCGCCATGGGTCTCCACGCTCGTGGTGAGCATCCCGGGCGCGGTGATGGCCTGGACGGTCGACATCGAGTCGCTGCTCGGCATCACGTCGGTGATCGTGTCGGTCATCTACGTCGCGCTCGCCGTCGGTGCTCTCGCCGTACGGCGGCAGGGGTCGATGCCCGGGTGGCGGATGCCGCTGTGGCCACTGCCTCCGCTGCTGGTGATCGGCGCGATCGGCTATGCGCTGCTCGGTTCCGCCCCGGTCGATCTCTGGATCACCGCCGGCATCGTGGTCGTCGCACTCGTCTACTACGCCGGCTACCTCGCGCCGCGACGGGGCGACCGGTTCGTCGTCCAGGCACCGGTCGAGGAGTGACCATGGACCTCGTCATCCGCAACGCCCGCGTCCACACCGTCGACCCGGCGCGGCCGGAGGCCGAGGCGGTCGCGGTCGAGGACGGCCGCATCGTCTGGGTGGGCGACGACGCGGACGCCCCCGCGGCCGGCGAGGTCATCGACGCCGGCGGAGCAACGGTGCTGCCCGGCTTCGTCGACGCGCACAACCACGTGCGCCTCGGCTCCGACGCCGCCAGTGTGCAGCTCGCCGGAGCCGCGACGCTCGACGAGGTCGGCCGCCGGATCGGAGAGTGGAGCGAAGCACACCCGGATGCGCAATGGGTCGAGGCCGAGGGTCTCGACTACACGGCGCTGCCCGGGCACACCGGCACCGCGGAGCTGCTCGACCGGCTCACCGATGGCCGGCCGGCGGCGGTGCTCGGCTACGACGTGCACACGATGTGGCTGAACACCGCCGCCCTGGCCCAGCTCGGGATCGACCGCGACCACACGTCGCTGCCGTTCGGCGTCGCCGCGACCGACCACACCGGTGAGCCGACCGGCTTCGTGCACGACTTCGCGGTGCGCGGCCTGTCCCGCGACGGCCTGGCCGGGCTGGGCCGCCTCGGCCTGCCGTGGGCCGACCCCGACCGGCAGTACGCCCGCCTCCTCGACAGCCTCGACCTCGCCGCCCGGTTCGGCATCACCACCGTGGTCGAGCCACAGAACTCCGTCGACGACCTCGACCTCTTTCTCCGCGCCCGCGACGAGGGGCGGCTGCGGTCGCGATTGGTCGCGGCGCTCTTCCACCCGCGCGGCACGAGCGCCGCCGACCTCGAGGACTTCGCCCAGCTCGCCGTGAAGTACGACGACGACACCTTCCGGATCGGCCCGCTCAAGCTGTACATCGACGACGTCGTGGAGCCGCGCACCGCGGCGATGCTGGAGCCCTACGAGGGGCAGCCCGACAACCGCGGGCGCACCTACTACGAACCGGGCGAGTTCGCCGACGTCGTCACCAGCCTCGACGCCGCAGGTTTCCAGCTCTTCGTGCACGCCACCGGCGACCGCGGCATCCGCACCGTGCTCGACGCGGTCGAGGCGGCTCGCCGTACCAACGGACCGCGCGACGCCCGCCACCAGGTCGTGCACGTGGAGTGCCTCGACCCGGCCGACGTGCGCCGGTTCGCCGAGCTCGGCGTCGTCGCCTGCATGCAGCCGCGGCACTGCAGCCCGGACATCGCCGGGCCCGGGCACGACTGGGCCGAGGCCGTCGGCGTACGGCGGTGGGCCAATGCCTGGCCGATGCGCAGCCTGCACGACGCGGGCGCCTGCCTGGCCTTCTCGAGCGACTGGAACGTGGCGGAGATGGACCCGCTGCTCGGCATCTACTCCGCGGTGACCCGCAAGGGCCTTTCGGGAGGGCCGGCGTGGGTGCCGGAGGAGGCCGTCGACCTGACGGCGGCGGTGCACGCATACACGATGGGCAGCGCCTACGCGAACTTCTGCGACCACGACCGCGGCAGCATCACCGTCGGCAAGCACGCCGACCTCGTGCTGCTCTCCGGCGAGCTGTTCACCACGCCCGTCGAGCGGATCCCCGAGCTCGCCGTCGACCTCACCGTGCTCGCCGGCCGGGTGGTGCACCGCCGCTCGTGAGGCGGCGGGCCTGCAGCGCGATCCACGCGTCCGCGCGCACCTGCGCGTCGTCGAGCGAGCCGCCGATCGCCCGCTCGACCTGAGCGAGCCGGTTGCGCACAGTGTTGCGGTGCACGCCGAGCTCCTCGGCGACGTGCTGGCGCGACCCGAGGTGCCGGAGGAACGAGCCGAGTGTCTCCATCAGCACCTCCTCGTCCGGCCCGGCCAGGCCGGACAGGAACGTCTCGGCGAAGTCGGAGGCCTGGGCGCGGCCGATGAACGACAACGCGCCCTCCGTCATCACCCGGTCCCACTCGCCCAACCGGCTCTGCTCGGTCGTCTGGCCCAGCGCATGCCCGGCGGTGCTGAAGGCCCGCCCGGCCTCGTCGAGTTCTGTCGCCGCGCCCACGCCGACCCGGAGGCCGAGCTCGAGGAGCATCTCGGGCAGCGCTCCTCCCGTCGACCCGGGGGCGTGCAGCGCCCAGAGCTCGCCGTCCACGACGGCGGCGAGCGCCCGGGTCCGTTCGAGCTGCTCCAGCGCGTCGGCCAGCGCGTCCTCGTCTCCGGCCGCCCGGACGAACCGCACGGTCCGCGGCAGCCGCGGCGCGTCCTGGCCGGCCTGCGCCCCGAGGATCAGCCCGGCCGCGCGGGTCTCGCCGGCGATG
This sequence comes from uncultured Nocardioides sp., assembly GCF_946885725.1. Next base: position 5,627 of record NZ_CAMPGZ010000085.1, on the reverse strand, counting down.
AGCAGCTCCAGGGCCCGACCCCGGAGCCGCCGCGCGGTCGCGCGCCGGTCGTTGGCCCGCTCGGCGGCGAGGCTGAGCAGGGCCACGGTGGTGCCGAGAGCACTGCGTCGACCTTCCGTGAGCCGGCCCGGCGACCGAGCGACGAGATACGACGACGGCCGACCGCGCAGCCCGACCGGCTGCACGACCGTCGTCCCGGAGCCGCGGCCGGCGCTCGTTGCGGCCCGCAGTCCCTGGGGCCGCAGGCGATCGAGCTCCTCGAGCAGGGCGTCCGCGTCGAGCACCGGGCGGCCGGCCAGCAGCGTCCCGTCCGGGGCGACCAGGCAGGCCTCGCCAGCCAGCACCTCCGAGAGCCGCGCCAGCAGCGCCTCGGTGTCGTCCTCACGCAAAGCCGCCTGCGTCAGCAGCCGTTGGGCCTCTAGAGCGTCGCGGGCGGAGGCCTGCTGCTCCGCGTCCAGCAGCCGCACGGTCGCCCTGCTGACCGCCACGAAGCTCGTCGGCCGCGGCACCTGCACCAGGTTCAGCCCTGCCCGCTCGCAGACCCGGACCAGCGAGGCAGGGGGCCGCCTGTGGGTGAGCCCGACACCCAACCCGAGCGCCGCGACGCCCGCGGCGACCAACCGCTCGACGTACTCGCTCCATTCACTGCGCCAGCCGACCGTCTCCAACCCCGTGGTGAGCAGCAGCTCGCCGCCCTCGAGGTACGGCGTGGGGTCGACGAGCTCGCTGGTCGCCACCCAGCGCACGTCGCGCAGCGCGTCGGCCAGGTGGACCGGGACCAACGACAGCTCCGCCACGTCCAGGACGTCGCGCACGGAAACCATGCGCGACAGGATCGCACACCATGACTGGTCGTGATTGTGCACTTCGGCCATGTCGAGGACCTGCCTGTCGACCTAGCGTCGTCGCCAGGCTCACAGCCGTGGGCCACTCGCGCAGGAGGAACCCATGACCGTCACCGAGACCCGCACCGACACCGTTCCCGCGGACGTCCGCGCGCTCGCCGCGTCGTACGACGTCAGCGACGCCCCGGGCGGCACGTTCACGGTGCTCGACCCGGCCACGGGAGAGCGGGTCGCCGAGCTCGCGGACGGCACCGTCGACGACGCGACCGCGGCCGTCGACGCCGCGGCCGACGCCTTCCCGTCCTGGTCGGCGACGCCGCCGCGCCGCCGCTCGGACGTGCTGCGTCGCGCCTACGAGCTGATGCTCGACGACGCCGATCGGCTGGCCGGGCTGATCGCGCGGGAGAACGGCAAGTCGCTGGCTGACGCCCGCGCCGAGGTCGGCTACGCCGCGGAGTTCTTCCGCTGGTTCGCCGAGGAGGCGGTGCGGCCCGACGGCTCGTACGGCGAGTCGCCGGCGGGCGGCACCCGCACGATCGTCACCAGCAAGCCGGTCGGGGTCGCGGCCCTCGTCACCCCGTGGAACTTCCCGGCGGCGATGGCGACGCGCAAGATCGGTCCTGCCCTGGCGGCCGGGTGCACAGTGGTGCTCAAGCCCGCGGCCGAGACGCCACTGACCGCGCTTGCGGTCGCGAACGTGCTGCGTGCCGCCGGGGCGCCGAACGGCGTGGTCAACGTCGTACCGACGACACGGGCCGCCGACGTCGTCAGGGCCTGGCTGTCCGACCCGCGCGTCCGCAAGGTCTCCTTCACCGGCTCCACCGGGGTCGGCCGCACGCTGCTCGCCCAGGCGGCCGAGCGGGTCGTGTCGTCGTCGATGGAGCTCGGCGGCAACGCGCCGTTCGTGGTCGCCGCCGACGCCGACGTCGACGCGGCCGTCACCGGCGCCATGGTCGCGAAGTTCCGCAACGGCGGCCAGGCCTGCACCGCGGCCAACCGGTTCTTCGTGCACGAGGACGTCGCACCCGAGTTCGTGTCCCGGTTCGGCGCCGCGGTCGAGGCGCTGAAGGTGGGGCACGCGTTCACGCCCGGCACGGAGATCGGCCCGCTGGTCAGCGAGCGCGCCGTCGCCGGCGTCCGCTCCTGGGTCGACCGCGCCCTCGCGGCTGGTGCCCGGATCAGCCACCAGGCCATCGCTCCCACGGACCTGGACGGCGCGTTCTTCGCACCGACCGTGCTCGTCGACGTACCGGCGAACGCCGACGTCCTCGACGAGGAGATCTTCGGACCCGTGGCACCCATCGTCACGTGGCGCGACGAGGACGAGATGCTCGCGGCCGTCAACGGCACCGAGCTCGGACTGGCCGCCTACGTCTACTCGCGCGACCTGGGCTGGGCGCTCCGGCTCGCCGAGCGGATCGACGCCGGCATGGTGGGCGTCAACCGCGGCGTCGTCTCCGACCCGGCCGCGCCTTTCGGCGGTGTCAAGCAGTCCGGGATCGGCCGCGAGGGCGCCCGCGAGGGCATCCGCGCCTTCACCGAGACGCAGTACTTCTCCGTGGACTGGAGCGCGCCATGAGCAGACACGTCGTCCTCGTCGGCGGCGGCTACGCCGGCCTGACCGCGGCCCGGCGGCTGCGCCGGAAGCTCCCGCGCGACGCACGGCTGACCGTCGTGAACCCCCACCCGTACATGACCTACCAGCCGCTGCTGCCGGAGACCGCGGGCGGCACCGTGGCGCCGCACCACGTGGTGGTGCCGCTGCGCACCGCTGTGCCGGGCGCCGACCTCCTCGTCGCGTCGATGACCGGCCTCGATACGCGGCGCCGGCTCGTCACGACGACGGCCGCGGACGGGAGCGTGCACGAGGTGCACTACGACGAGCTGGTGCTCGCCACCGGCTCGCTCACCCGGACGCTCCCGGTGCCCGGGCTGGTCGAGCACGCGATCGGGTTCCGCACGGTCGAGGAGGCCGTGCACCTGCGGCACCGCGTGCTGTCCCGCCTGGACCTCGCGGCCACGACGACCGACCCCGAGCTGCGACGACGGGCGCTCACCTTCGTGTTCGTCGGGGCCGGATACGCCGGCGTCGAGGCGATCGCCGAGGTCGAGGACATGGTCCGCCGTGTCCTCCGGAACAGCGCTATCGTGGCGCACGAGGAGACCCGGTGGGTGCTCGTGGAGGGTGCCGATCGGATCCTCGGCCAGCTGCCCGAGCGGCTGGCGTCGTACGTCACCGGACGACTGCGCGACCGCGGGATCGACGTGCGCACGAGCACCGTCCTGTCGTCGATCGAGGACGGCGCCGTACACCTCAGCGACGGCACGACGCTCGCGAGCGACACCGTCGTGTGGACGGCAGGCGTGGTGGCGTCACCAATGCTGCGCCGCCTCGGGCTCGAGGTGGACCGGCTCGGTCGCGTGGTCACCGACGACACGCTGCGCGTGACCGACGGCGTCTGGGCACTCGGCGACTGTGCCGCGGTCCCGGACACCTACAGCAGCGGCTTCTGCCCGCCCACTGCGCAGCACGCCGTGCGCCAGGCGGTACGACTGGCCGACAACCTCGCGCGACACCTCGCCGGCCGACGGCCGCGGGCATACAAGCACCGCGACGCCGGCGCCGTGGCCTCGCTCGGCCTCGGCCAGGGCGTCGCCGAGCTGTACGGCGTACCGCTGCGCGGCTACCTCGCCTGGCTCGTGCACCGCGTCTACCACGGCAGCCGGCTGCCCTGCGGCCGTCGCCGCCTGATGGTGGTACTCGAGTGGCTGCTCGGCCCGTCCCGTAGCGAGCAGGTCCCGCTGGCCACCCTGGAACGCCCACGGCAGCCCCTGCTCGAGGCGCACCGCGAGCAGGCTTCCTGAGGAGCCGTAAGGCGGGGTAGGCCGCGGCGGCCCGGCCAGGGCCGTAGCGAGCGGTGCGTGCGATCGATTCACCGGAGTCCCGGCGAGTCGCGGAGCCTGCGGAACGATGCGTTGTGGTGGTGGCGTGGCGGAGGAGGAAGGCGGGGCAGACGCCCCGGCCACTGACGACAAGGCAGCCAGCGCCCGTACCGGGCGACGCGCAGGAGGCCGGGGACGGACTGCCGCGGCCAGAAGGCCGCTCAACAAGGGAAACGCCGCGTGGTGAGCGTCCATATCTCGTGGGGAGTGGGGCCCGCTGCGGATGCTGTCACGGACCCGGCCGTCGAGGCGTCAACTGGGTGAGCGGGTAAGCGCCCGCCTCGCGCCCGGTCCTGGAGGAGCGTCATGGCCACGAAGCTGTTCACGCCCCGCCGGTTGGCAGGCGTCCTGGTCGGTGCCCTGTTGCTGTGGTTCGCGGTGCCGACCGCGGCGGGGGCGGGACCAGGCACGGTTCCGCGATGCGGAGGCAGCCCCGCGACCATGGTGGGCACACCGGGCGACGACGTCATCAACGGAACGTCCGGCGCCGATGTCATCGTCGGGCTCGACGGACGAGACGTGATCTCCGGTCTGGGTGGCGACGACATCATCTGCGGGGGCGCGAACCCGGAGCTCCTCGACGAAGACGGCTACCCGATCGACGAGTACATCGACGGCGGTCCCGGCGACGACCGGTTGTACGGCGGGCCGGGCCGGGACACGCTCGCCAGCAGCCTCGGCGACGACGTCCTGCACGGCGGAGCCGGCCCGGACTGGGTGGTCGGGGTCAACCGGGACGGCGAGCAGAACCGCGGAGGGTTCGACCGCCTCTTCGGGGACGCCGGAGACGACACCCTCATGGCGTCCACCAGCCGAGCCGTCCTGCACGGCGGTCCGGGAGACGACGTGCTCGAGGGCGACGACCGTGCCGACCAGCTGTTCGGCGACGAGGGCAACGACAGCCTCGCCCCGGATGCCGGCAACGACCGCGTGTCGGGTGGCCCGGGTCACGACGTGGTCGACTACACCCGGATCATCGAGTTCGGTTCGTCCGCCTCGCACACCACCGCGGTGACCGTGAACCTGACGAAGGGCGTGGCCTCCGGCAAGCGATTCGGCACGGACCACATCGCTCGTGACGTCGAAGGCGCCTATACCGGCGACGGCAACGACAGACTCACCGGCAACGCACGTCGCAACGTCTTCTACGGCGGCTACGGCGATCGCACTGTCGTCGACGGCCGCGGCGGACGGGACCTGCTCACCTTCGACTCGGAGAACATCGACGGGTCCTGCTGCAACTGGGTGCGGCTGGACCTTCGCTCCGGCATGGGTTACGCGGACTCGCCGTACGGCGGGCGGACCCGTCTCCGCGTGCGGAACGTCGAGGACGTCCAGGGCAGCGGCGAGGACGACGTGCTCCGCGGCGACGACGGCCCCAACAGGTTGATCGGCGGCACCTTCGACCGCGGCAACTTCGGCGACGGCGACGACCTGCTGGTCGGACGAGGCGGCGACGACGTCCTCATCGGCTCCGGTGACGACGACGACCTCCGCGGAGGCGGCGGCGCAGACCGGCTCCTCGGCGGCGGTGGGGACGACCGGCTCGACGGCGGCCCAGGACGCAACCGGCTCGACGGCGGCCGCGGCACGGACACGTGCGTGAACCCCGCCGTTGGCCCCTCGTGCGAGAACCCGTGACGGAGCGACGCTAGCCCGGTGACGACCGCGTGCGCTGGCGCGTCATGAGGCAGCCCAGAAGGGCAAGGCGCGCCGACTCGGCGGGTCCTGACGGGGCAAGACGCGCCGAGTCGGCGGAGAGCGGAGCGAGCGGCTACCAGCCGCGCTCGGCGAGGCGGTGCGGCTGCGGGATCTCCTCGACGTTGATCCCGACCATCG
>NZ_CAMPGZ010000084.1 GCF_946885725.1 uncultured Nocardioides sp. | reverse complement strand
TGCAGCTGATCATGGACTCGCTGCGCTACTGGGTCACCGAGATGCACGTCGACGGGTTCCGGTTCGACCTCGCGTCGTCCCTTGCCCGCCAGTTCCACGAGGTCGACCGGCTGTCGGCGTTCTTCGACCTGGTCCAGCAGGACCCGGTCGTCAGCCAGGTCAAGCTGATCGCCGAGCCGTGGGACATCGGCGAGGGCGGCTACCAGGTCGGCAACTTCCCGCCGCTGTGGACCGAGTGGAACGGCAAGTACCGCGACACCGTCCGCGACTACTGGCGCGGCGAGGGCTCGACGCTGGCCGACTTCGCTTCCCGGATCACCGGGTCGTCCGACCTCTACGAGCACTCCGGCCGCAAGCCGATCGCCTCGATCAACTTCGTGACCGCCCACGACGGCTTCACCATGCGCGACCTGGTCTCCTACAACGAGAAGCACAACGAGGCCAACGGCGAGGACGGCAACGACGGCGAGAGCCACAACCGCTCCTGGAACTGCGGCGCCGAGGGTGAGACCGACGACCCGGAGATCAACGCGCTGCGCGCCCGCCAGCAGCGCAACTTCCTGCTCACGCTGATGCTGTCGCAGGGCGTGCCGATGGTGCTGCACGGCGACGAGCTCGGTCGCAGCCAGGGCGGCAACAACAACGTCTACTGCCAGGACAACGAGATCTCCTGGGTCGACTGGGACCTCGAGCCCTGGCAGGAGGAGCTGCTCGCGTTCACCCGCCGCGCGGTCGCGCTGCGCCGCGAGCACCCGGTGTTCCGCCGTCGCCGGTTCTTCGCCGGCGTCTCGCGCGACGAGGGCACCCCCGCCGACATCGCCTGGTTCGCACCCGACGGCCGCACCATGGGCCCGGACGACTGGGCCAACCACGAGGCCCGGTCGATGCTGGTGTTCCTCAACGGGGAGGCGATCCCCGAGCCCGACCAGCGCGGTGAGCGCGTCGTCGGCGACTCCTTCCTCGTCGCCTTCAACGGCCACTACGAGCCGCTCACCTTCACGCTGCCGGAGGAGGTGTACGGCGACGGCTGGCTGGTCGCGCTGGACACCTCCGACGACACCGCAGGAAGCGTCTCGATATTCGACGACGCCACCACGCTGCTCCCCGGCCTCGAGCTCCAGGTCGCCGAGCGCTCGATCGTCGTGCTCCGGCGGCCGCGTAACGGCGGGTGACAACGATTCGTCTGCGAATTTCGGGGTGATTTGCGAAGGCGCATCGCAGACGAATCGTTGTGGACGGACCGTTGTGGGGCGGGCGTAGGTTCGTCTCCATGAGCCGACCCACGACGCTGGGTGCCCTCCGCGACACCGGCTACCAGTCCCGCTCCGTCAAGGCCGAGATCCGCGACAACCTGCTGACCAAGCTGCGCGCCGGGGAGCCCGCGTTCCCGGGCATCGTCGGCTTCGACGACACCGTGCTGCCGCAGCTCGAGAGCGCGCTCCTCGCCGGGCACGACCTCGTGCTCCTCGGCGAGCGCGGTCAGGGCAAGACCCGCCTGATGCGCACCCTCGCGTCCTTGCTCGACGAGTGGACGCCGTACGTCGAAGGCTGCGAGATCAACGACGACCCGCTCGCCCCGGTCTGCTCGCGCTGCCGGCGGTTGGCGGCGGAGCAGGGTGACGACCTGAAGGTCGCGTGGCGGCACCGCGACGAGCGGTACGTCGAGAAGCTCGCCACCCCCGACACGAGCGTCGGCGACCTGGTCGGCGACGTCGACCCGGTCAAGGTCGCCGAGGGCCGCACGCTGGGTGACCCGGAGACCGTGCACTACGGCCTGCTGCCGCGCACCAACCGCGGCGTCTTCGGCATCAACGAGCTGCCCGACCTCGCCGAGCGCATCCAGGTCGCGATGTTCAACGTGCTGGAGGAGCGCGACATCCAGGTCCGCGGCTACAGCCTGCGGCTGCCGGTCGACGTGCTGCTGGTGGCCAGCGCGAACCCCGAGGACTACACCAACCGCGGCCGCATCATCACCCCGCTCAAGGACCGCTTCGGCGCCGAGATCCGCACGCACTACCCCGACGAGGTCGAGGAGGAGATCGTGCTGGTCGCGCAGGAGGCCCGGCTCGTCGCCGACGTCCCGGTGCACCTGATCGAGGCCGTCGCCCGGCTGACCCGCGGTCTGCGCGAGTCGCCGTCGGTCGACCAGCGCTCCGGGGTGAGCGCGCGGTTCGCGATCGCCGCTGTGGAGGCGATCTCCGCCTCGGCGCTGCGCCGCAGCGCGCGCACCGGCGAGGACGTCGCGGTCGCGCGCGTGTGCGACCTGCCCGGCGTGCTGCCGACGCTGCTCGGCAAGGTCGAGTTCGAGATGGGGGAGGAGGGCCGCGAGGAGGAGGTCGTCGGCCACCTGATGCGCGTCGCGGTCGCGGAGACCTTCCGCGAGCGGCTGCACGGCCTCGACCTGTCCGGCTTCACCGACCTGTTCGCCGAGGGCGCCACCGTCGAGACCGGCGAGCTGGTCACCAGCGACGAGCTGCTGCACCAGGTCGGCACCGTGCCGGGGCTGGCCAAGGTGCTCGACCGGCTCGGGTACGGCGACGGCCCGCCCGGCCCCGGCCAGGTCGCGGCCGCCGTCGAGCTCGTCCTCGAGGGCCTGCACCTGACCCGCCGCATCGACAAGACCCCGTCCCGCGACGGCTCGGGCCGGTCCGTCTACGGAGTCTGACGATGCCCCGCCACGGCGGTCACGGCCGCTACCGCTACGGGCCCTGGCACGGCGGGCCGGACCCGCTCGCCCCGCCGTACGACGTACGCGCGGCGCTCGACGAGGTCGGTCGCGACGTCCTCGCCGGCGGCTCGATGCGCGAGGCGCTCGCGGACCTGCTGCGCCGCGGCTTCGACGGTCGGCGCGGTCTCGACGAGCTCGCCGCCCGTGCCCGCCGGATGCGCAACGCCGCCCGCCGGCGCGGCGACCTCGGCGGCACGCTCGACCAGGTGCGCGCTGCCCTCGACCAGGCCCTCGCCGACGAGCGCGACACCCTGGCCGGCGACGAGGGCGACGACGCCCGCTGGGCCGAGATGGAGCTCGCGACGATCCCCGACGACACCGCCGGCGCCGTACGCGCTCTCGCCGACTACCAGTGGCACTCGCCGACCGCGAAGCAGACCTACGACGCGATCCAGGACATGCTGCGGCGCGAGGTGCTCGACGCGCAGTTCGCCGGACTGACGCAGGCGCTGCAGGACCCCGATCCCGCGACGATGCAGGCGATCAAGGACATGCTCGCCGACCTCAACGACCTGCTCGCGGCGCACGCGCGCGGGGAGGACACCGAGGACAAGTTCCGCGAGTTCATGGACAAGCACGGCGACCTGTTCCCGGAGAACCCGGAGAACGTCGACGAGCTGATCGACGCGCTCGCCCGCCGGCAGGCCGCGGCCGACCGGATGATGGCTTCGCTGTCGCCTGAGCAGCGCGAGCAGCTCGCCCAGCTGATGAGCGACGCGCTGTCCGACGCCGACCTCGCCTCGCAGATGGCGCAGCTCTCCGACAACCTGCGCGCGCTGCGGCCAGGCATGGACCGTGGGCCGGTGCAGATGCGCGAGGGCGGCGAGTCGCTCGGCTACAGCGACGCCGTGCAGGCCGTCGCCGAGCTGGCGGACCTGGAGGCGCTGGAGCAGGCGCTCGCGATGGAGCACCCCGGTGGCACCCTCGACGACGTCGACGTCGAGGTGCTCGAGCAGCAGCTCGGGTCGGGCGCCGCCGCGGACTTCCAGGCGCTGCGCGAGCTCGAGCGGGAGCTGGAGCGGCAGGGCTACCTGACGCGCGGCGACGATGGCATCAAGCTCACCCCTCGCGCCGTACGGCGGCTGGGGGAGACCGCGCTCAAGCGGGTGTTCGCGCAGATCGACGCCGCGGGCGCGGGCGACCACGCCGACCACCGCACCGGGTCCGCCGACGAGCTCACCGGCTCGTCACGCGCCTGGCAGTTCGGCGACGAGCTGCCGATCGACGCCGTGCGTACCGTCGGCAACGCGCTCCGCCGCGGCAGCGGCATCCCGGCCCGGCTGCACGTCGACGACTTCGAGGTCGTCGAGACCGAACGCCGCACCGCCGCCGCCGTCGCGCTCTGCGTCGACCTCTCGTTCTCGATGGTCCAGGAGGGCCGCTGGGGGCCGATGAAGCAGACCGCGCTCGCGCTGTCGCACCTCGTCGCGACCCGGTTCCGGCAGGACGCGCTGGAGATCATCGGCTTCGACCGCACCGCCCGGCGGCTCGACCCGGTGCAGCTGGCCGACGTCGAGCCGGAGTGGGTGCAGGGCACCAACCTGCAGCACGCGCTGATGATCGCCGGGCGGCACCTGCGCCGGCACCCCGACGCCGAGCCGGTCGTGCTGGTCGTCACCGACGGCGAGCCGACCGCGCACGTCGCCGCCGACGGCTTCCCGGTGTTCAACTGGCCGCCCACGCACGAGACCGTCCGGGCGACCGTGCAGCAGGTGGACGAGCTGGCCCGCTACGGCGCCGGCATCAACTTCTTCATGCTCGGCAACGACCCGGGCCTGGAGCGGTTCGTCGACGCGATGGCCCGCCGAGCCGGCGGCCGGGTGTTCACCCCCGACGTGTCCCGGCTCGGCGAGTACGTCGTCGCCGACTACCTGCGTATCCGGAAGGGCCGGCGCCGCGCGGGCTGACTCACGCGCCGTCGAGCACCTCGCGCAGCTTGGCCGCGAACGCGTCGGGGTCGCCCTGCTGGCCGTACTCCCCGCCCAGGAAGCCGGCGTGGTTGCTCGGGAACATCACCGCGTCCTGGCCGAGCAGCGCCGCGACAGCGCTCGCCGACCGAGCCGCGAGCTCCTCGCCCGACTCGATGCCGCGGGCGACGACCACGCGGGTCCCGCTCGCGCGAATCGCCTCGACGTCGGGCACGTGACGCACGCAGGTGCGGTTGTTCTGGCCGAGCAGCGCGTCCGTGCGGTCGCCGCTGTCCTCGGTCGGCAGGCCGAACGCCGCCGGGTCGGGTGCCGGCCGCTCCAGGTACTCCGCGGTGATCTGGCCCTGCTGCATGACCAGGGTGATGAACTTCGCCATCGCCGGGCCCATGCCCTCCTTCTGGTACGTCGCGCCGATGTCGTCGTTGGCCGCGAGTGCCCACTCGGCGTCGGGGAGGTTGATGACGGCCGGCGGCTCGTGCGCGACGAGCGTCCGGACCCTGCCCGGGTGCCGCGCGACCAGCGCCAGGCTGTTGACCGCGCCGCCGCTGCTGCCGACGAGGTCGACCCGCTCGACGCCGAGCGCGTCGATGACCGCGGCGATGTCGTCGGCGTGCTCCTCGGGCGTCGACTCCGAGGTCGGCTCGTCCTTGACGCTGCGCTCCACGCCGCGCGGGTCGTAGGTGACGACGGGACGGTCGGTGAAGTGTGACGCCAGCGTCGTGAAGCCGGCAGCGCCCATCGGCGACCCGACGAGCACGAGCACCGGGCGGTCCGGGGTCGCGTCGGCCACGTCGCCGCGGACGTCGTACGTCAGCGTGACGCCGGGACGGGAGAGCTGGTGGGTGATGGGCTCGGGCATGGGTCCTCCTCGGGGTCTTGCCGAGTGGACCGCCCCGTCGCCGGGAAGTCATCGCGGACGGTGGCGTGACCTCGGGCGGTCTAGCGCGTTGACCCTTCCGTGCGTACCCGACTGACCGTCCCCGTCCTCGCCGCGCTGCTCGCGGCGGCCACGCTCACGGCCCCGACGCAGGCGGCGGCGAAGAAGCCGCTCGACTACGTGGCGCTGGGCGACTCCTACAGTGCCGCCTCCGGTGTGCTGCCGCCCGACCCGACGGCCGCCCCGCAGTGCGCCCGCTCGACCGCGAACTACCCGCACCGGATCGCGCAGCGCACGGGCGCCCGACTCACCGACGTCACCTGCGGCGGCGCGGACACCGGCGACTTCTTCGCCGCGCAGTATCCCGGCGTCCCGCCGCAGCTCGAGGCGCTCTCCAAGCGGACGGACCTGGTCACGATGACTATCGGCGGCAACGACAGCAGCGTCTTCATCAACACGATCCAGTCGTGCGGCGTCGCCGGAGCCGGCACGCTGGGCAAGGGCAGCCCCTGCAAGGACCGCTACGGCGCGTCCTTCGCCGACACCATCCGGAAGAAGACCTACCCGGCGCTGGTCAAGGCGCTTCGGGCCGTGCACCGCCGCGCGCCGAAGGCCGAGGTCGCGATCCTCGGCTACCCGTGGATCATGCCGAAGGCGGTCGGCTGCTTCGACAGGATGCCGGTCGCCGAGGGCGACGTGCCCTACGTCCGGCACATCCAGTGGGTGCTCAACGACGCGGTCCGCCGCGCAGCACGCGCCACCGGTACGACGTACGTCAACATGAACAAGGTCTCCGAGGGCCACGACGCCTGCCAGCCGATCGGCGTGCGCTGGGTCGAGCCGGTGCTGCAAGGCACCAACCCCGTCGTCGTGCACCCCAACGCACTCGGCGAGGCGCGCATGGCCAAGCGCGCGGTGCGGGTGCTCGGCCTGGGCTGAAGCAAGACAACGATTCGTCTGCGATCTACGGGGTGAATCACGCGGGCGAGTCGCAGACGAATCAATGTCCGCAGCCACGCCTACGAGCAGCTCGACCCGCGTCGTACGGCGCTCGTCGTGGTGGACCTCGTGCCGTTCTTCGTCGAGCAGAACGAGTACGCGTTAGGCGTCGTGCCGCACGTCAACACCCTTGCGGCGGCGTTGCGGGACGCCGGCGGGACGGTCGCCTGGGTGGTGCCCGCCCCCTCCCGTCGTACGGCGGTGGACACGGAGTTCTACGGCGACGAGGTCGCGACGACCTACGCCGCGTCCGGCGGGAGCGGCCCGGTCCGCGACCGGCTGTGGCACGAGCTCGACGTGCACGACGACACGGACCTGCTGGTGGAGAAAGCGGCCTGGAGCGCGTTCTTCCCGGGCCGTTCGCCGCTGCCGGAGCTGCTGTCCGGGCGCGGCATCGACACGGTGCTGGTCACCGGCACGGTGACGAACGTGTGCTGCGAGTCCACCGTGCGCGACGCGAGCACCCTCGGCTACCGCGTGGTCCTGGTCGCCGACGCCTGCGCGGCGCACAACGATTCGTCTGCGATCTACGGGGTGATCCACGCGGGCGGATCGCAGACGAATCGTTGTCAGAAGCGCAGGTCCCGCAGGTAGCCGTAGCCGACGTCGGCGGTCTGCAGCGGTGTGACGTCGGGGGAGTCGTTCTCGACGATGTACTCCTCGACCTGGTGGGCCGCGAAGATCCGGTCGAACTCGATGAAGCCGGTGCCGAGGTCGACGTGGTCGCCGTCGGTGTTCGGCCGCGCGAACTCCTTGTCCTTCACGTGGTACTGCCGGACCTTCTGCGGTGCCGCCTTGATCGTGTCGATGGCGAACTGCTCCGGGTCGTCGAGGCCGTCGCCGCTGTTGAGCCCGCCGGTCACCACCCAGTAGAGGTCGGCCTCGAGGTGCACCAGCGACGGGTCGAGCCGGTCGGTGAGCACCTGCCACGGCGTCACGCCGTTGCCGAGGTTGATCGTGAACTCGTGGGCGTGGTTGTGGTAGCCGTAGCGCAGCCCGTAGCCCTTGGCGACGGCCGCCTCGGCGTTCATCTGGTCGGCCCACTGCTGCCAGTCGGACAGGCTGGAGGAGTTGAGGTACGGCACCACGACGTACTTCTGCCCCAGCGTCACGGCGTTCTGCAGCTTGGTGTGCAGAGCGCCGGTGCCGCCGCTGATGCCGTCGTGGCTCGACGACGCCTTGATCCCGAAGCCGTCGAGGGTGGACCGCATCTGCGCCGGGGTGCGGCCGTAGAGGCCGGCGAGCTCCACCCGCGGGTAGCCCATGTCGGCCAGCGCGCTCAGCGTGCTGTCGACACCGTCGCCGTTCATGATCGAGCGCAGCGTGTAGAGCTGGATGCTGATCTTGCCCCGCGGCACCCGCCGGCGGCCGGGGTTGCCGGCCGCCAGGGCGGGCGCCGCGGCTCCCCCAGCCACGGTCGCGCCGGCCACGGTGGCCGCCGCGCCCTTGAGGAACGAGCGGCGGCTCGTCCCACGTCCTTCGAGCGACTCACGAAGAGCCGCGTGTCCGTCGTACCCGAAACACATGCTGTGCCCCTTTCCCGAGCAAGGTTGGTCGATTCGTCTGCGACCGGACGGTGTGATTCACCCCGTAAACCGCAGACGAATCGTTGTCATGCGTCAGTCACTACTGGAGAAGGCCGCGTCGAAGGCGGCCTCCGGTGCGTCGAAGGCGAGCTTGCGGACGAACTCGAGGGCCTCGGGGGCGCCGACGAGGCGGTCCATGCCGGCGTCCTCCCACTCGATGGAGATCGGGCCGCCGTAGCCGATGGTGTTGAGCATCCGGAAGCACTGCTCCCAGGGGACGTCGCCGTGGCCGGTGGAGACGAAGTCCCAGCCGCGGCGGGGGTCGGCCCAGGGCAGGTGCGAGCCGAGGCGGCCGTTGCGGCCGTTGCCGGTCAGGCGCTTCGCGTCCTTGCAGTCGACGTGGTAGATCCGGTCCTTGAAGTCCCAGAGGAAGCCGACCGGGTCGAGGTCCTGCCAGACGAAGTGGCTCGGGTCCCAGTTGAGGCCGAACGCCTCGCGGTGGCCGATCGCCTCCATCGCCGCGACCGTCGTCCAGTAGTCGTAGGCGATCTCGGACGGGTGCACCTCGTGCGCGAACTTCACGCCGCACTCGTCGAACACGTCGAGGATCGGGTTCCACCGGTCGGCGAAGTCGCGGTAGCCGGCGGCGACCATCTCGGCGGAGGCCGGCGGGAACATCGCGACGTACTTCCAGATCGACGAGCCGGTGAAGCCGACGACCACGTCGACGCCGAGGTTCTTCGCGGCGCGGGCGGTCATCTTCATCTCCTCGGCCGCGCGCTGCCGCACGCCCTCCGGGTCGCCGTCGCCCCAGATCCGCGAGGACAGGATGTCCTTGTGGCGCTGGTCGATCGGGTCGTCGCAGACCGCCTGGCCCTTGAGATGGTTGGAGATCGCGTAGACCTTCAGGCCGTACTTCTCCAGCGTGTCGAGCTTGGCCTTGACGTAGGCGTCGTCCTCGGCGGCCTGCCACGGGTCGAGGTGGTCGCCCCAGCAGGCGATCTCGAGCCCGTCGTAGCCCCAGCCCGACGCGAGCTTGCACATCTCCTCGAACGGCAGGTCGGCCCACTGGCCGGTGAACAGGGTGATCGGTCGTGTCATCTCGGTCCTCTCGGTACGGCGGGGTGGGCGGCGGTCAGCGGACGCCGAGGAGGTGCTCCATCGCGAGCTGGTCCAGGGCCTCCATGCCGACGCTGCGTGTGGCCAGCGCCTCGATGTCGTGCGCCTCGGCGCGCAGGTCGGCGAGCGACTCGCCGTCGCCCAGGGTCGGTTGGTCGAGCGCCTCGACCTCGGCGGCCTCGAGAGCGGCGGCGACGTCCGGATCGGCACGGAACGCCCGCACCCGCTCGCGCAGGATCAGGTAGTTGCGCATGCAGGCCCGCGCCGACTCCCAGACGCCGTCGGCCGCCTCGGCGCGCGGCGGCTTGAAGTCGAAGTGCAGGTAGCCGTCGTAGCGGTGGCCGGTGCCGCTGCCCTCCAGCGCGTCGACGGTCCAGAACGCGCCGCGCAGGTTGCCGGCGCCGAAACGCAGGTCCTGGTCGAAGCGCGGGCCGTGCTGACCGTTGAGGTCGATGTGGAAGAGCTTGCCGTGCCAGAGCGCCTGCGCGATGCCCTGCGCGAAGTTGAGGCCGGCCATCTCCTCGTGCCCGACCTCGGGGTTGAGCCCCACCATCGACGGGTCGTCGAGCTCCGAGATCAGCGCGAGCGCGTGGCCGATCGTCGGCAACAGGATGTCGCCGCGGGGCTCGTTGGGCTTCGGCTCGAGCGCGAACCGGATGTCGTAGCCCTGCTCCTTGACGTACCCGCACAGCAGGTTGAGCGACTCGGCGTAGCGGTCGAGCGCGGCACGCACGTTCTTGCCCGCGCCGTGCTCGGCGCCTTCGCGGCCGCCCCACAGCACGAACGTCCTCGCGCCGAGGTTCGCGGCCAGGTCGATGTTGCGCAGCACCTTGGCGACGGCGTAGCGGCGCACCTCCCGGTTGTTCGCGGTGAGCGCGCCCTCCTTGAACACCGGGTGGCTGAACAGGTTGGTGGTCACCATCTCGACGCCGAGCCCGGTTTCCGCGAGCGCCTTGGCGAACCGCTCCAGCGTCTCGTCGCGGGTGCTGTCGTCGGGCACCAGGTCGTCGTCGTGGAAGGTGACCGCGGCGGCGCCGATCTCGGCGAGCTTGTACGTCGTCTCGACGGGGTCGAGCAACGGGCGGCTGGCCGGGCCGAACACGTCGACGCCCTGCCAGCCGACGGTCCAGAGCCCGAAGGAGAACTTGTCCTCGGGGCGGGGAGAGTAGTCGCTCACGCCGGGACCTCCTGCCACTGCCGGGTGTCCGAGCTGGTCTCGACGGCGGCGAGCACGCGCTGCACCTGCAGGCCGTCGGCGAACGTCGGGGTCGGGTCGGTGCCCTCGGCGATCGCGGTGACCAGGTCGACGACCTGGTGGGTGAACCCGTGCTCGTAGCCGAGCCCGTGACCGGGCGGCCACCACGCGGCGACGTACGGGTGCCCGGGCTCGGTGACGAGGATCCGCTTGAAGCCGGCGGTCTCGTCGGGTTCGGTCGCGTCGTAGAGGTGCAGGACGTTCATGTCCTCGAAGTCGAACGCGAGGCTGCCAAGGCTTCCGTTGATCTCGATGCGGATGGCGTTCTTGCGACCGCTGGCGAACCGGGTCGCCTCGAAGACGCCGACCGCTCCACCGGTGAACTTCGCCAGGAACACTGCGGCGTCGTCGACGGTGACCGGAGCCATCTCGCCCGCGCCGCCGGCGGTGCCGGAGAGGCCGGAGTGCTCGGCGGCGACCGGGCGTTCCTTGACGAAGGTGGCGAGCTGGCCGGACACCTCGGTGATCCGGTCCTGGGTGATGAACTGGGTGAGGTCGATGATGTGCGCGCCGATGTCGCCGAGCGCGCCCGAGCCGGCCTTCTGCTTGTCGAGGCGCCAGGAGTGTGGCGCCTGCGGGTCGGCGATCCAGTCCTGGAGGTACTGCGCGCGGACGTGACGCACCTCGCCGATGCGGCCTTCGGCGACCAGCTTGCGCGCGAACGCGATCGCGGGGACGCGGCGGTAGGTGAAGCCGACCATGGCGCGGACGCCGGACCGACGGGCGCGTTCGGCGGCGGCGGCCATCTCCTCGGCCTCGGCGACCGTGTTGGCCAGCGGCTTCTCGCACAGCACGTGCTTGCCGGCGTCGAGCGCGGCGACCGCGATCTCGGCGTGGCTGTCGCCGGGGGTGCAGATGTCGACGAGGTCGATGTCGTCGCGGCTGACGACCGCGTGCCAGTCGTCGGCGCTCTGGTCCCAGCCCAGCCGCTGGGCCGCCTCGGCGGCCCGGCCGGTGTCACGGCCGCAGACGACGGACATGGTCGGGTGGAGCGGGAGGTCGAAGAAGCGCGGGGCGGTGCGCCAGGCCTGTGAGTGGGCGGCGCCCATGAAGGCGTGACCGACCATCGCGACCGCGAGGGTCCCCCTTGAGGGCGTGTCGTTCATGCGGTGTGGCTCCTGTGGGTCGGCGCGCCCGCCCCGGTCCGAGCAGGACCGGAACCGGGGCGGGCACGCGATGTGCGGACCGGGGTGCGAGGTCGGTCAGGACTCGAAGCCGAGGTCGAAGTACTGGTCGACGTTGTCCTTGTTGACCACCGGAGCGTTGAGCACGATGCGCTTCGGGACCTCGACCTGGACCAGGTCGGACATGCCCTTGCCCTGCGCGATCAGCCGGGCGAGGCGGATGCCGTCGGCGGCCTGGGTCGGCGGGTAGAGGACCGTGGCCTCCATCTCGCCGTCCTTGATCCACTGCATGGCGTTCTTGGAGCCCGCGCCACCGATGAAGAAGAACTCGTCACGGCCGGCGTCGTCGAACGCCGCCTTCACGCCGACACCCTGGTCGTCGTCGTGGTTCCAGATGATGTCGATGTGGTCCTCGGCCTGGAGCAGGTTGGACGCGGCCTCGTTGCCGGACTCGACGGTGAACTCCGCAGCGACCCGGTTGTCGACCTCCTGGTCGCAGGCCTCGAGGGCGTCCTTGAAGCCCTTGGACCGGTCCTGCGTCAGCGGCAGCGAGTCGATGCCGGCGATCTCGGCGATCACCGGGTCCTTGATGTCGTTCTGCTCGATGAGGTCACACGCGTAGGTGCCGGCGGAGACACCCATGCCGTAGTTGTCGCCGAGGATCGTGGTGCGGGCGGCGAACGGCGAGGAGAACTCGCGGTCGACGTTGATGACCGGGATGCCGGCCTCCATCGCCTTGATGGCCACGTCGGTGAGGGCGGCCCCGTCGGTCGGCAGCAGGACGATCGCGTCCACCTCGTTGTTGATGAAGGTCTCGACCTGCGCGATCTGGGCGCTGGCGTCGTTGGTGCCCTCGGCGGTCTGGAAGTCGATGTCGTCGTACTTCTCGGCCTCGGCCTTCGCGCTGCTGTTGATCGCCGCGAGCCAGCCGTGGTCGGCCGCGGGACCGGAGAACCCGATCGTCACGGTCTCGCCGGTGTCGTCGTTGGAGCTGGCCGCGTTGTCCGAGCCGCCGCTGGACTCGCCGGAGGTCGGCTCGGGGTCGTTGCTGGTGCAGCCGGTCAGGACGACCGCCGACACCGCGAGGGCGGCGACGCCGGAGAGCAGCCGGCGCCGGCGCGGCAGGGTGGAAACGGACATGGTTCTTCTCCTCGTTGGTGTGGAAGGGTCCGAGACGTGCCCGGGCGCGTGCCGGATCACGGGGAGCTGCTGGACTGCCGGGAGAACCGCTGCTGCAGCAGGACAGCGGCCACGATGATGGCGCCCTTGGCGACCGCCTGGGCGGAGCTGGACAGGTCGTTCTGGACGAAGACGTTGTTGAGCGTGCCGAAGATCAGCACGCCGAGCACGGTGCCGACGATCGTGCCGCGGCCGCCGGACAGCAGCGTGCCGCCGATGACCACCGCGGCGATGGCGTCGAGCTCGTAGAGCAGGCCGTGCGTGGACGACCCTGTCGTGGTGCGGGCGGTGATCATCAGCGCGGCGATGCCGCAGCACAGGCCCAGCAGGGCGTACAGGGTGAGCGTGTGGCGCTTGACGTTGATGCCCGCGAGACGGGCCGCCTCGGGGTTGCCGCCGACCGCGAGGGTGCGCCGGCCGAACGTGGTCCGGTTGAGCAGGACCCAGCCGATCGCCGCGACCACGACGAAGATGAGCACCAGCATCGGGATGCCCACGACGTCGATGCGGAAGAAGTCCGTGAACTCCGAGACCGTGACGAGCTGGGTCCGGCGCTGGGCCAGGATCTCGGCGTAGCCGCGGGCCGCCGCGAGCATCGCGAGCGTCGCGATGAACGGCACGACGTTGCCGTAGGCGATGAGCAGGCCGTTGACCAGGCCGCAGCCGAGGCCGACCGCGAGAGCGCTGAACACCATGATCGTCCAGTGCGTGTCCTCGGCCATCCGCTGCGTGGCGAGCGTCGTGCACCAGACCGAGGCCAGCGCGACGATGGCGCCCACCGACAGGTCGATGCCGCCGCCGGTGATCACGAAGGTCATGCCGATGCTGACCACGCCGATCACTGACGCCAGACGCAGGATCGTGAGGGCGTTGTCGAGGTTGGCGAACTGGCTGCCGCTCGTCGCGAACCCGGCGATGCAGACGAGGACCAGCGCGAGCACCAGGCCGAGGTTCCGACCCGCGCTCGTGCGCAGCAGCGCAAGGCCTCCGCGCTCCTGCTCGGCCGTGCGTACGGCGGCCTCCTCGACGCGCTTGCTGTCGCTCGTCGGTCCGGGCGACGGTGCCGACGGGGACACACCGGCGGTGTCGGTCATGCCACTCTTCCTTCCATCACGAGGTCCAGCACCCTGGACTCATCGAGCTCGGTGGCCGGGGCCTCGTGCACCACGGCGCCGTCGCGGACGACCAGGACCCGGTCGGAGAGGCCGAGCACCTCCTCGACCTCGCTGGACACCACGACCACGGCGACACCGCTGTCGGCCAGCCGGCGGATCAGGTTGTAGATCTCGGTGCGGGCTCCCACGTCGACGCCGCGGGTCGGCTCGTCGAGCAGCAGCACCCGGCAGTCGCGCAGCAGCCACCGCGCCAGGACGACCTTCTGCTGGTTGCCGCCGGACAGCGTGCGGACCTCGCGCGTCACGCCCTTGGGTCGTACGTCGAGAGAGGTGACGAGCTCCTCGGCCTGCCGTCGCTCCTCGGCGCTGTCGAGGAAGCCCGAGCGCGAGAAGCGCGACAGCGACGAGATGGTGATGTTGCGGTAGACCGCCTGGTCGAGCAGCAGGCCCTGGCTCTTGCGCTCCTCGGGCGCGAGCCCGACCCCGGCCTTGACGGCCGCGACGACCGAGCCGCGCGGCAGCTTCTTGCCGTCGACGGTCACCGTCCCGTTGGTCGCTCGGCGGGCGCCGTACACCGTCTCGATGATCTCGGAGCGACCGGCGCCGACGAGGCCGGCCAGGCCGACGATCTCGCCGGCGTGCACCGTGAGGTTCACGCCGCTGAAGACGCCGGCGACGGCGAGGTCGCGCACCTCGAGCACCACGTCGCCGCGGTCGCGCGGTGTCTCGGGACGCGGCGGGAAGACGTACTCGATCGACCGGCCGGTCATGAGCTGGATCAGCTCCTTGGTCGGCGTCGTCCGGGCGTCGAGCCCGGTGGCCACGGTCCTGCCGTCCTTGAGCACGGTGATCCGGTCGCCGATCTCGCGGATCTCCTCGAGGCGGTGGGAGATGTAGATGACGGCGACGCCCTGCGTGGTCAGGTTCTTCACGACCCGGAAGAGGTTGCGCACCTCCTCCTGGTCGAGCACCGCGGACGGCTCGTCGAGGATCAGCAGCTTGGTGTCGTGCGACAGAGCGCGCGCCATCGAGACGATCTGCTGTCCGGCCGGCGACAGCGTCCCGACGGTGCGGGTCACGCTGATCTCGCTGTGGCCCAGCCGCTCGAGCAGCTCGCGGGCCTTCTTGTTCGCGACCGACCGCTTGAGGAATCCTCCGGTGCTCATCTCATGGCCGAGGAAGATGTTCTCCGTGACGGTCAGGTCGGGGACGAGGTCGAGCTCCTGGTAGATCGTCGAGATGCCGAGCGCCATCGCCGCGACCGGCGTGGTCAGCCGGACCTCCTCGCCCTGCCAGGTGATCGTGCCGCCGTCGGGCTGGTACGACGCCGACAGCACCTTGATCAGGGTGGACTTGCCGGCGCCGTTCTGGCCGAGCAGGCAGTGCACCTCGCCGGGCCGGACGTCGAGGTCGACGCCGCCGAGGGCCAGGACGCCGGGGAACTGCTTGACGATGCCGGACATCTGCAGCAGGGGCGTGTGGGAGCCGGACGCGGTCGTCACGCGGAGCCTCCGATCGACGAGGCGACCCGGCGCTCGAGCCGGGTCGGGTCCGAGAACACCGTCTCGAGCGCCACGGTCGCGGCGCCGCGGACGGCGGCGGTGAAGCCCTGGGTGGACAGCACGACGCGGGTGCCGCCGGCCTCGGGGGCGAGCACCGCCTCGGCCAGCCGGCGCTCGACCGCGTCGCGCATCCAGCGGCCGACCTCGGCGAAGTAGCCGGAGAGCACGATCACGGCGGGGTTCAGGGCGTTGGTCAGCACCCCCGCGCCGACCCCTACCCAGTCGCCGATGCGATCGAGCGCCGCGAGGGTGCGGGTGTCGCCGAGGGACGCCCGCCGGTTGAGCTCGGCCAGCCGCTCCTCGAGCCCGAGGGCCGGGTCACGGACCGGATCGTCGGGGTCGGCGGCCGCGTCGAGCAGGGCGCGCAGACCGACGACGGTCTCCCAGCAGCCGGTGCGACCGCAGCCGCAGCGGTGGCCGTTCGGGTCGACGATCATGTGTCCGAACTCGCCGGCGAAACCGGCGTGCCCACGCAGCAGTCGACCGTCGGCGACGATCCCGCCGCCGACGCCGACCTCCCCGAAGATCACGAGCATGTCCCGCCGCGACGTCTCGCCGGGAACCGCCTCGGCGATCGCGGCCAGGTTGGCCTCGTTGTCGACGACGACCGGCAGGTCGCCGGCGCCGAGAGTGGCCAGCCGCTCGCGGAGCAGGGCTGCGACCGGTACGTCGTGCCAGCCGAGGTTGGGTCCGACGGTGAGCACCTCGCGAGTCGCGTCGACGAGACCGGCGACCCCGACCGTCAGTGCGACGGGCTGCGCGCCGCGGGCGGCGATGTCGTCGAACGTGCGGCGGAGCAGGACGGTGAGCTGGTCGAGGACCTCCTCGGGGGCGTGACCGAGGGCGTCGAGCGACAGCCGGTGCTCCGCGATCGTCGCACCGGACAGGTCGAGGGCGACGGTGCCGACGTGGTGGACGTTGACCTCGGCGCCGATGCCGCACACGGTCTGCCCGTCGAGCTGCACCATCAGGCCCGGTCGGCCGACGCCGCCGCGCGCGACGTTGCCCTCACGGACCAGCCCGCGCTCGGCGAGCTCGGCGACGAGGCTGGAGACGGTGGCCTTGGGCAGCCCGAGGTCGGCGGCCAGCCGGGCCCGCGAGCGCGCGCCCCCGTCGCGGAGGCTGCGGAGCACCAGCGCCAGGTTGATCCGCCGGAGCGTCGTCTGGTCGGCGGCGGAGGCGGCGACCAGCGGCGTGTCGCGGTCCGGCACGGGCACCCCTCCTCGCCTCGGGCGCGTGGTGGGTCGCAGTCGTGTGACAGCCACCACGTGTTTGTTCGAGCGAGCCACAAACTAGGCCGCTCCCGACGCGTCTGGCAAGGCCTCGCCGCATTTTGCGAGCAGATTTCACGAGACTTTGCCAACTTGTCTGCGAAAGTCCCGTCCGCGAGTGGCGCGCTTGTCCGCGTCAGCGGGTCGCGG
>NZ_CAMPGZ010000083.1 GCF_946885725.1 uncultured Nocardioides sp. | reverse complement strand
GTGGGTGGGGTGCTGCGGGAGGCGCGGGCGACGCCACTGAAACTCAGCGAGTCGCCCGCGCGCTCCGGTCGTCCGTAGGACCGGCCGATCCGGCCGGCGCCGGACTCAGGCCTTGTCGCCCTCGGCGGACTCAGCGGCCGGGCTCTCGCCCTCGGCGGCCGGCGTCTCGCCCTCGGCGGCCGGCGTCTCGCCCTCGACGGCCGGCGTCTCGGCCGGAGCCTCGGTGGACTCGGCAGCGGGCGCCTCGGCAGCCGGGGCCTCGGCGGCCTCGGTCGACGCACCGGTCGCCTCGGCGGCCGGAGCCACCGGGGCCTCCGCGGCGTCGCCACCGGTGGCGGCGGTCGCGGCCTGGTCGGCGTCGCCCTGGAGCAGCTCGCGCTCCCACTCGGCCAGCGGCTCCTCGGCGCCCGGCGCGGTCTCGCCCTCGGCCTTGGCGCCCGAGCGGGCGATCAGGCCGTCGGCGACGGCGTCGGCGACGACGCGGGTCAGCAGGCTGACGGCGCGGATGGCGTCGTCGTTGCCCGGGATCGGGAAGTCGACCTCGTCGGGGTCGCAGTTGGTGTCCAGGATGCCGATGATCGGGATCCGGAGCTTGCGCGCCTCCTCGACGGCGAGGTGCTCCTTCTTCGTGTCGACGATCCACACCGCGGACGGCGTACGGGTCATCTCGCGGATACCGCCGAGCGTCTTCTCCAGCTTGTCGCGCTCGCGCTTCATCTGGAGGAGCTCCTTCTTCGTGCGGCCGGAGCCGGCCACGTTGTCGAAGTCGATCTCGTCGAGCTCCTTGAGGCGGTTGATCCGCTGGTGCACGGTCTGGAAGTTGGTGAGCATGCCGCCCAGCCAGCGCTGGTTGACGTAGGGCATGCCGACGCGGGTCGCCTGCTCGGCGATCGCCTCCTGGGCCTGCTTCTTGGTGCCCACGAACATGATCGTGCCGCCCTTGGCGACCGTGTCCTTGATGAAGGCGTAGCTGCGGTCGATGTAGGCCAGCGACTGCTGCAGGTCGATGATGTAGATGCCGTTGCGCTCGGTCATGATGAAGCGCTTCATCTTGGGGTTCCAGCGACGGGTCTGGTGCCCGAAGTGGACGCCGCTCTCGAGGAGCTGGCGCATGGTGACGACGGCCATGGCTGTCGGTCCCTCTTCCGTGTTCATGACCCAGAGGCGTCCGGCAGCCGGCGCGAGCCCGCTGCCGACCCGCCGGGTCGGCTCTCAGTTGTCGCAGGTGGACGGGTGTCCCCTGCCCTGGCGCCCGGCGCCGTCAGGACCCACGCCGAATCGCTTCGATGAGGGACTGAGTGACGGACGCCCGCGAAGACCCGGCGACCGGTGCTGCTGGCCGGCGGCTCGGTGCGGAACGAGCGCGCGAAGTCAACCCGCTTGCACGGGTTGCTCCGGCGAGTCTATCCCGCGGCGGTAGGTGGCCGCCAATCGGCGGAGCGGGCCGGGTTCCGTCCCCAGCCCGGCCGCCACGCCCGCGGTCCACAGGGCGGCTGACCTGGGCGTTCGTACGTCGTCGTCGGCCACGACGCTGGCTTCATGTTCTCGCGACCTGGTGCTGTCACCGTCCTCGGCCTGGTGGTGCTCACGAGCCTTCTGTTCACTCCTGCGCCGGCGGCGGGGGCGACCGACGCCGAGCGGAGTCCTGTTCCCGCCGGTGCCGCCGTCTGGCCGCTCTCCCCCGCTCCCGATGTGGGCGAGCGGTTCGACCCGCCCGACACCCGCTGGGGAGCCGGCCACCGCGGCGTCGACCTGCGTGGCTCCCCGGGGCAACCGGTCCGGGCCGCGATGGGCGGCCGCATCACGTTCGCGGGCTCGCTCGCCGGCCGCGGCGTGGTGGTCGTGGACCACGGCGGGACGCGCACGACCTACGAGCCGGTCGATGCCACGGTCTCCGTCGGTGACACCGTCGCCGCCGGCGACCGGATCGGCCGCCTACAGCTCGGCGGGTCGCACTGCTACCCGGCAGCGTGCCTGCACTGGGGCTGGCGCGACGGTGACACCTACCTCGACCCGCTCACGCTCGTGGGTGCCGGCCCGGTCCGGCTGCTGCCGCTCGGCAGGGACGACACGGGCCAGGCAACGCTCCGCCACTCAGCGGCACGGCTGCCGACCTGGGCGGTCCGGTCGTCCACCACGCCGTCGCCTCGACCGTCGGACGGAGCGGGCAGCGGACCCCTCTTCCGCGAGCGAGTGAGTTAGGCGCGGGGATGGGCCTGCTTGAACGCCTGCCGCAGCCGGTCGGTCGTCACGTGCGTGTAGATCTGCGTCGTCGCCAGCGACGCGTGCCCGAGCAGCTCCTGCACCGAGCGCAGGTCGGCCCCGCCCTCCAGCAGGTGGGTCGCCGCGGTGTGCCGCAGACCGTGCGGGCCGAGATCGGGTGCGCCGGGCACGTCCGCGAGCCGGGCATGCACCAGCGAACGCACCGCGCGCTGGTCCAGCCGCCCGCCACGGGCGCCGAGGAACAGCGCCGGCCCGGAGCCCGACCTGGCCAGGGCCGCTCGCCCCCGGTGGAGCCACGCGTCGAGGGCACGCGCCGCGGGGGCGCCGTACGGCACGGTGCGCTCCTTGCGCCCCTTGCCGAGCACACGGACCACCCGCCGCTCGTGGTCGAGGTCGTCGACGTCGAGACCGCAGAGCTCGCCGACGCGGATGCCGGTGGCGTACAGCAGCTCGAGCACCGCGGCGTCCCGCAGCCCGACCGGGCTGCCGTCGTCCGCTCGGGTGGCGGCCGCCTCCAGCAGGGCGCGCGCCTCCTCGGCACGGAGTGCGGGCGGGAGCGTCCGGCGCGCCTTCGGGGAGCCGAGCTGGGCGCCGGGGTCGTTCTCGACGCGGCCGGTCCGCTGCAGCCAGGCGGTGAAGACCCGGACGGCGGTGGCGCGCCGCGCCATGGTCGTGCGTGCCTTGCCGAGGGTCTGCTGCTGGGCCAGCCAGCTGCGCAACGACCGCAGGTCGAGCGTCGTCACGTCGGTGTGGCCGAGGCGCGCCGCGTGGGCGAGCATCGCGGAGATGTCGCCGGTGTACGCGCGGACCGTGTGCGGCGTGAGGTCGCGCTCGGAGACCAGGTGGCGTTCGTAGTCGGCGAGCACGGCTGCCATCGGCTCGGGAAGCTCCGGCAGCACAGCCAGCTCGGGCTCGTCCATGCCGCGAGTCTAGGAAGGCACGGACGCTCCTCCCGGTATTGGCGAGTCGTCGCCGGTCTGCGGCGGAGCCAGCCGCCAGGTGTCGCCTTGGCGCTCGACGGCCCCGCGGGCCAGCAGCGCCTCCAGCGCTCGCGCGGTCGAGGACACCGAGAGCCCCGCGGTGCGTGCGACCGCGTCTGCCGGCGCGCCGCGGACGACCGGCGTCGCTTCGAGCACGCGGCGCTGCGTGGCGGGAAGCCGGTCGCGCGCGGTCTCGGCGCCACGCGCGACCGGGGCCAGGTCGTCGCCGATCGCCCCGAGCAGCTCGACGACATGGGCGGCCTCGGTGACCAGGTGCGCCTCGCGGGTGCGCAGCATCTCGTGCACGCCTTGGCTGGGAGCGCTGGTCACGGGTCCGGGGACACCCATCAGCACGCGGCCGAGACGGGCCGCCCAGTTGGCGGTGTTGAGCGCGCCGCTGCGAAGCGCGGCCTCGACGACGACGGTGCCGCCGGTCAGGCCGGCGATCAGCCGGTTGCGGGTGAGGAACCGCAGCCGCGTCGGCGCACAGCCGGGAGGCAGCTCGCTGACGAGCAGACCGGTGGCGGCGACGTGGTCGATCAGGGCGGCGTGGCCGGCCGGGTAGGCCCGGTCGGCACCACAGGCGAGCACGGCGACGGTCGGTCCCTTGCCCGCGAGCGCGCCGCGATGGGCGGCGCCGTCGATGCCGAACGCCGCACCCGAGACGACGGTGTACTCGGCCCGCGCGAGGTCATAGGCGAGATGCCCGGCGACGTCGCCGCCGTAGGTCGTGGCGGAGCGAGACCCGACCACCGCGACGGATTGCGCGCAGGCCTCGGCGAGGTGGAGCGGACCGCGCAGCCAGAGCCCGAGCGGTGTGCCGCCCTGGCGGTCGACGGGCTCGGCTCGGTCGAGGTCGGCCAGGGCGTCCGGCCACTCGTCGTCGCCGGGCACGACGAAGCGGATGCCGGCGCGCTCGGCGTCGGCGAGCTCGCGCTCCGGGTCGTGACCGCGCAGTCGCTGGGCGATGTCGGTCAGCACGCCGTCGAGGTCTCGCTCGTCGCGCAGCAGCGCGTGCACCTGGGCCGCGCCGAGCTGGTGGACGACGCGCTGCACGCGGAGGTCGCCGGGCTCGGTCAGTCGGCTGAGGGCGGCGCGCGCGACCCGGTCGTCACGCGTGGTGTCGGGCCCGGTCATGACGCGGCCTCCTGCGGCGCCCCGGGCTCCGCCCGGACAAGGGCGCGCAGCTCGAGCGGGCGGCCGGTGCGCAGCCGGAGAGCCGTGTCGAGCTCGGCCGGGCCCGGAGTCGGGACTCCGGCCAGGTCGGCGATCGTCCACGCCAGCCGGTGCACGCGGGTGGCGCCGCGTCGGGTGAGCACGCCGGCGTAGAGCTCGGTGTCGAGTCGCTGCTGGGCTCGTGGGTCGAGCGGGAAGCGCTGGGTGAGTGCCGGGCCGGGCACATCGGCGTTGAGCCGCCAGGGTGTGCCGGCGTAGCGCTCGGCCTGGCGCTCACGGGCGGCGACAACGCGGGCGCGCACGGCCGCGGACGGCTCGGGCTCGGCGAGCGGGTCGTGCAGCTCGTGCGGTCGCACCGGCTCGACGTGACGGGTGATGTCGATGCGGTCGGCGATCGGGCCGCTGAGCTTCTTGCGGTAGTCGCGACGGCGTACCTCGGTGCAGGTGCAGCGGTTGTCGCGCTGGGTCGGGTGGTACTCGCCGCAGGGGCACGGGTTGCACGCGATCACGAACATCGTGCGGGCCGGGTAGGTGGCAGTCTCCTCGCCGCGGGCGATGGTGACCTCGCCGCTCTCCAGCGGTTGACGCAGGGCTTCGGTGATGTCGGCGTGGAACAGCGGGAACTCGTCGAGGAACAGGCAGCCGGTGTGCGCGCGGCTGAGCTCGCCGGGCCGGACCCGGCCGGTGCCGCCGCCGAGCAGGCTGGTGCGCGACGCCGAGTGGTGCGGTGCGAAGAACGGCGGCCGCGTGATCATCGAGGCGCCGGGCGGCAGCACGCCGGCGAGCGAGTGGATCGCGGTGAGCTCGAGCGACTCCTCCAGGGACAGGTCCGGCAGGATGCTCGGGATCCGCTCCGCGAGCGTGGTTTTGCCCGCGCCCTTCGGGCCGCTGAGCATCAGGTGGTGCCCGCCGGCCGCCGCGACCTCGAGCGCGAACCGGGCGTCGGCCATGCCGAGCACGTCGGCGAGGTCGAGGTCGGCGATGCGCTCGTCGCCGCGCCAGGACAGCAGCGGTCCGGAGGCGAGCGGCTCCACCGGTCTGGCCTCCGGGATCTCCTCGCCGCGCAGCAGCGCGACCGCCTGTGCAAGTGAGCGGAGGCCGAACACCTCGACGCCCGGGACCATCGCGGCCTCCTCGGCCTGCGGCTCGGGCACCACGACGCGAGAGAGGCCCTGCGCCTTGGCGGCCATCACCATCGGCAGCACGCCGGGTACGCAGCGCAGCCGGCCGTCGAGCGACAGCTCCCCGATGAACACGTGACCCTCCAGCATCCGCGGCGTCGGCGGTGACGGTCGGTCGTCCTGGTCGTCGAGCGTCGTCGGCTTGCCGGCCGCGGCGAGGACGGCCAGGGCGATCGCGAGGTCGAAGTGCGGGCCGCGCTTGGGCAGGTCGGCCGGGGACAGCAGGATCGTCACGCGCCGCGTGACCGGCCAGGTGAACCGCGAGTTGGTGACCGCGGCCCGGCAGCGGTCGCGCCCCTCCGAGATGGAGGTGTCCGGCCGGCCGACGAGCGCGGTGGCGACGAGGCCCGGCGACACGTCGACCTGTACGTCGATGAGGTGACCCGTCGCGCCGCTCAGCGCGATCGTCCGGGCGGTGGCGAACGCCATCAGGCCACGCCCCGGACGTGGTCGACCCGGGCCGCGCCCGAGGCGGGAGCGACCACGGCCACGACGTCCACCCGCACGTCGGGCGGTCGGACTCCGCGGTGCTCGGCCCACCGGGCCGCCAGAAGCTGGAGCCGCTCGGCTTTGGTGGCGTCGACGGCCTCGTGCGGGGCGCCGTAGGCGTCTCCCCGGCGCGTCTTGACCTCGCAGACCACCAGCACCTGACCGTCCCTCAGCACGAGGTCGATCTCGCCGGCGTCACATCTCCAGTTGCGGTCGAGCACCACCATGCCCTGCTCCGCGAGGTGACGGGCGGCGACGGATTCGCCGTAGCTGCCGAGGGCCTGGTTGTGGGCGGCGGTCGCTGTCATGCGAACAGCGTCGCCGCGGGCGCCCCGGTCAGGACGACGCCGACGAGGGCCTGTGGAACGAGGCGCCGGGACGGCCGCTGTGGACGAAACCCGGCGCGCGGTCAGGTCTTCGGCAGCTCGATCTCCGCCGGGGACAGCTCCTCGACGTTGACGTCCTTGAACGTCAGCACCTTGACGTTCTTGGCGAAGCGCGCGGGCCGGTACATGTCCCACACCCACGCGTCGGTCATCGAGACCTCGAAGAACACATCGCCGGCCTCGGTCCGCGCCTTCACGTCGACCTGGTTGCAGAGGTAGAAGCGCCGGTCGGTCTCCACGACGTACTTGAAGATGCTCACCACGTCGCGGTACTCGCGGTAGAGGTGGAGCTCCATCTCGGTCTCGTACTTCTCGAGATCCTCGGCGCTCATCGCCCCACCTCCACGTCTTCGAGCTCCACGGCCACCTGGTCAGCGTCATTCTCGCCGACGAACCGCAGCTCGTCCGGCACCGGCTCACCGGCGGCGACGTACGCGGCGCGCCGCACGTTGACGAAACGCCGGCGGTGGATCTCGCACGGCCCGTGCGTCTCCAGCGCCGCGGTGTGTGTCGCGGTGATGTAGCCCTTGTGGGTCTTGAAGTCGTACGCCGGGTAGCGCTCGTCCATCCCCATCATGATCCGGTCCCGCGTCACCTTGGCGATCACCGACGCGGCGGCGATGCAGGCGGCGACCCGGTCGCCCTTCCACACCGCCAGCCCGGGCACGCCAAGGCCGTCGACGGGGAACCCGTCGGTGAGCACGTACGACGGACGCACGTCGAGCCGGGCCAGGGAGCGTCGCAGCGCCTCGACGTTCGCGACGTGCATGCCGAGGCGGTCGCACTCGTCGTGCTCGACGATCACCACCGACCACGCCAGCGCGCGCTTGAGCACTTCGTCGTAGCAACGCTCGCGCGCCTTGGCGGTGAGCAGCTTGGAGTCCGCGAGGCCGGGGACCTGACCGCGCTTGCCGTCGGGAAGGATCGCCGCCGCGGCGACAAGGGGCCCCGCGCACGCGCCCCGACCGGCCTCGTCCACGCCCGCGACGGGCTCGAGCCCCGCGCGCCGCAGGGCCCGCTCGTAGCCGTAGAGGCCGGCGTCACGCCGGATCGTGAGTCCTCGGGGCAGCGCAGTCATGTCGGCACCATCGTGACACTCGCGGGCCGCCCCATGGGTGATCGGGGGCGACCAGGATCAGTTGACGGACTCGAAGGTCGCCGGCCGCTGCAGGACCTTCGCGTGGCCGACCGGCCACACCACGGCGAACACCTTGCCGACCACGTCCTCGACCGGCACCTGCCCGCCGCCAGGGTCGCCGAGGTGCACCCGGGAGTCGGCGGAGTTGGCCCGGTTGTCGCCCTGGACCCAGAGGTAGCCCTCCTGTACCTCGACGTCGAAGTCGATCATCGAGGGACGCTGGCCGGGGGCGAGGTACGCCTTCTCGTGCAGCGGTACGCCGTTGACGGTGATCCGGCCGTCCTTGTCGCAGCACTTCACCCGGTCGCCGCCGACGCCGATGACGCGCTTCACCAGGTGCCCACCGGTCGGGTAGAGACCGAACAGCTCGAGCGCACGCGCGATGGGGTTAGTGGTCTCACCCGCGGCCGCGTCGAGCCAGCCGCCCGGGTCGGCGAAGACGACGACGTCACCGCGCTGCGGCTCTCCCCCGCCCCAGTAGGACACCTTCTGCACGAGGATCCGGTCGTCGAGGACGAGAGTGTCGTTCATCGAGCCCGACGGGATGTAGAAGGCCTGCATGAAGAAGGCCTTGATCACGATCGCGAGCACGAGGGCGACCCCGAGCAGCAGCACGGACTCCTGCCACATCTTCAGCGGAGGCCGGTGGTGCTCCCGGTCCGCTCGGTGCCCCCGGTGCTCTGGGTGATGCTCAGGCCGGCGCAAATGAGAGGGGGACGCAGCAGAAGACCGCGGCTCCGGCTCGGTGTCGTCGGGTGCCGACGTACCGGCGATGCCGCGGTCCTCGTAGCGCTGCTGGTCCGTCACGCAGCGAGCCTAGGTCAGAAGGCTCAGCTGGCCGGGCTGGTTTCGCGCTTCTCCTTGATCTTGGCGGCCTTGCCGCGGAGGTTGCGCAGGTAGTACAGCTTGGCCCGGCGGACGTCACCGCGGGTCACGACCTCGATCTTGTCGAAGATCGGCGAGTGGAGCGGGAAGGTCCGCTCGACACCGACGCCGAACGAGACCTTGCGGACGGTGAAGGTGCGGCCGACGCCGGAGCCCTGCACGCGGATGCAGACGCCCTGGAACACCTGGACGCGGGAGCGGTTGCCCTCGACGACCTTGACGTGCACCTTGAGGGTGTCGCCGGCGCGGAACTCGGGGATGTCGTCTCGCTTCACCGAGGCGGCGAGCGTGTCGATGACGTTGGTCATGGTGTCTCCTCGCAGGCGCCACAGGTCACCCACGGAACGGGGATCGATCGGTTCGTGTGACCCTGCCCTGCGCCGCGCGGGCTGCCCCCTGTGGCAGGAGGCCCGCCGGCTCCCGCTCCTCGTGAGGGCGGACCGCCGGGACGCAATGGTTCGTCGTGGGTCGACGGACAAGTCTGCCACAGCTGATCGGGTACGACGAAATCGGCGTCGGCCGAGGTCAGGGCCGTCAGGGCCGGGTCAGCGACGTCGCACCGGCTTGCTCATCCCGAGCACGCCGGGACGCACCTCGCCGATCGGGCGATACCCCGCCTTCCGGTAGATCCGCTGGTTGCGCTCGCTGCCCATCCCCGTGAACAGCTCGTACGTCGTGGTGCCCGGAGGCGCCAGCTCCTCGATGCGCGCGAGCAGCACCCGGCCCAGGCCGCGGCCCTGCAGGTCGGGCGCGACCATCAGCCGGCCGATGTCCCACGCGGTCCCGTGCGCGCGGCCGCGGACGGCGCCGACGAGACGGCCGGCCGAGCGCGCGACCAGCACGGTCCCCTCGCTGATCCACGCCTTCACGTCGTCCAGCGACTCGGTGAGCGCGTCGATCTCGACGCCGGGGTTGGCCTGCATCTCCTGCACCCAGCAGGCCCGCTGCAGCGTGAGCAGCTCCCCCGCGTCCGACGGCTGCACGGTGCGGACCTCGAGCTCGTCGACGAGCGTCGACGGGTGCAGCAGGTCCGGCCGCCGCTCCGCCGTGCGGCGTACCGACTGCTCGTGCCGCCACGCCGCGATCCGGGCGTGGTCACCGCTGCGCAGAACGTCAGGAACGTCGCACCCGCGCCACGACGGCGGTTTGGTGTAGACGGGGTACTCCAGCAGCCCCGCCGTGCCGTGGGACTCCTCCGCCAGCGACTCGGGGTTGCCCATGAACCCGGGCAGCAGCCGCACCACCGCCTCCGTCACCACCATCGCGGCGACCTCGCCGCCGTTGAGCACGTAGTCGCCGATCGACACCTCCCGCACCTCCCAGCGGGTGCGGGCGTGGTCGATGACGCGCTGGTCGATGCCCTCGTAGCGGCCGCAGGCGAACAGCAGCCGCGGCTTCGCGGCGAGCTCGTGAGCGAGCGCCTGGTCGAACCGCTCCCCCGCCGGCGTGGGTACGACGACCACCGGGGCGTCGCCCTCGGCGGTGATCGCGTCGAGCGCCTCGCCCCACGGCTCCGGCTTCATGACCATGCCCGCGCCGCCGCCGTACGGCGTGTCGTCGACCGTGCGATGCCGGTCGTGCGTCCAGTCGCGGAGGTCGTGGACGCGGAGGTCGAGCAGCCCCGCCTCCTGCGCCTTGCCGGGCAGGGAGAGCCGCAGCGGCGCGAGGTACTCGGGGAAGATCGTGACGACGTCGATCCGCACGGTCATTCCTCGTCCAGCGGCGACAGCAGCCCCGGCCGGTCCTCGACGACGACCCGGCCGCCCGCGACGTCGACGGTCGGGATCAGCGCCGTCACGAACGGCACCAGCACCTCGCCGTCGTCGGTGCGCACGACGAGCAGGTCCTGGCCGGCGCCGTGCTGGACCGACGCCACCTCGCCGACGGGCTTCCCGCCGGTCGTCTCGACCCGCAGCCCCACCAGCTGGTGGTCGTAGAACTCCTCGGGGTCCTCCGGCGCCTCGTCAACGGGTACGTCGGCGGCGAGCACCAGGCCGCGCGCGACCTCGGCCGCGTTGCGGTCCGGGATCTCCTCGAACCGCACCAGCAGCCGGTCCTGGTGCCAGCGCACCGACTCGACAGTCAACGAGGTCGGACGCCCCGGGCCGTGCGGCTCGGTGCCGCGCGGGGTCTGCGTGACCAGCACCGTCCCGACGGCGAACCTGCGCTCCGGCTCGTCCGTGCGCGGCTCGACGGACAGCTCGCCGCGGATGCCGTGCGGCTTGCCGATCCGGCCGACCACGACCTGGGTGGTGCTCAACGAAGGCTCCTTCACGGGGCTGATTCTCAGGGGACGCGAAAGCGGGAGGCCGCCACGAGGCAGCCTCCCGCTTCCGATGCTCTCGGCGTCAGCCGGACGGCGCTCAGCGGCGCCGGCGGTCGACGTCGACGAAGTCGACCTTCGCTCCGCCCTTGCCGGCGAGCGCGCCGATCACGGTCCGCAGCGCCTCGGCGGTGCGCCCGCGGCGGCCGATGACCTTGCCCATGTCGTCGGGGTGCACGCGCACCTCGAGGATCGAGCCGCGACGCAGCTGCTTGTCGCGGACGACCACGTCGTCCGGGTGCCGGACGATGCCGCGGACCAGGTGCTCGAGCGCTTCGGCCAGCACGAGGCTCAGGCCTCGGTCTTCTCGGCGTCGTCGGCCGCGGCCGGCTGCGCCTCGCCCTCGGCGTCCGCGCTCGCGGCGGCGGCCTCGGGGGTCTCACCGGCGGGAACCTCGGCGGCAGCCTCGTCGGCGGGCTTGTCTGCCTTCTTCGACGTCTTCTTCGTGACGGCCTCGGCGGACGGCTCGCTGCCGGCCTCCTTCAGCGCCTCGTTGAAGATCTCGGCCTTGTCGCGCTTGGGCTCCTTGACCTTGAGGCTGCCCTCGGTGCCCGGCAGGCCCTTGAACTTCTGCCAGTCGCCGGTGACCTTGAGCAGGGCCTCGACGGCCTCGGTGGGCTGGGCGCCGACGCTCAGCCAGTACTGCGCGCGGTCGGAGGTGACCTCGATCAGCGAGGGCTCGTCCTTGGGGTGGTACTTGCCGATCTCCTCGATGACGCGGCCGTCCCGCTTCTTGCGGGAGTCGACGACGACGACGCGGTAGTAGGGCTGGCGGATCTTGCCCATGCGCTTCAGGCGAATCTTGACGGCCACAGGTGTGGTGTCTCCTTGACGTTCGTGATGGGGTGAGCGATCTCGCGCCCGGTGGGGCCAGGCGGAGCTGCGCTGCGCGGTGCCGGCGCGGCCGGGTGAGAGGGTCCGGGCGCGCACGACTCAGCGGGCCATTCTGCCAGAGACCCCGCGCTCACCTCCAATCGGCGAGCTCAGGCGACCACGAGGCCCCGCAGCACCACGCGTGACGGAGCCTTGAGGACGCCGAGGTCCTCGCGCGGGTCGCGGTCGAACACCACGAAGTCCGCCTCGGATCCCTCGGACAGGTTGCCGTCCAGGCCGAGCCACTCTCGCGCCCGCCACGACGCCGCGCCGAGGGCGTCGTGCGGGGTGAGCCCGTAGTCGACCAGGCCCGCCACCTCGTCGCCGACCAGGCCGTGCGGCAGGCTGCCGCCGGCGTCCGTGCCGGCGTAGATCTGCACGCCGGCGTCGTAAGCCGCCCGGATCGTCTCCTTGCGCGAGGCGTGCAGCCGCAGCATGTGCTCGGCGTACGTCGGGAACTTCTCCTGCCCCGCCGCGGCGAACTTCGGGAAGTTCTCGAGGTTCACGACGGTCGGCACCAGCGCGACGCCGTTGCTCGCCATCGTGTCGATCAGGTCCAGGCCGAGGCCGGTGCCGTGCTCGATGCAGTCGATGCCGGCATGGATCAGGTCCGGGAGCGCGTCCTCGCCAAAGACGTGCGCGGTGACCCGGGCGCCGCGGTCGTGCGCGGTCTTGATCGCCTCCTGCACCGACTCACGGGTCCACGACGGCGCCAGGTCGCCCGCGTCGCGCTCGATCCAGTCGCCCACCAGCTTGACCCAGCCGTCGCCGGACTCGGCCTCGTGGGCGACGTACGTCGCGAGCTCCTCCGGCTCGATCTCGTGCGCGTAGTTGCGGATGTAGCGCTTCGTCCGCGCGATGTGCCGGCCGGCGCGGATCAGCCGAGGCAGGTCCTCGCGCTCCTGGATCCAGCGAGTGTCGGCCGGGGAGCCGCAGTCGCGCAGCAGCAGCGCGCCGGCGTCGCGATCGGCCAGCGCCTGCCGCTCCTGCTCGTCCTCGGGTACGGCGCCCTTGGCGTCGAGCCCGACGTGGCAGTGCGCGTCGACGAGACCCGGGACGATCCAGCCCTCGGCCACGAGCTCGGCGGAGGCGACGGGCTCGGAGGTGACTCGGCCGTCCACGACGTACAGGTCGCGGTTCTCGCCGTCGGGGAGGACGGGTCCGCGGAAGCGTAGGGCGGTGCTCATGTGCGCGACCCTACTGACGCCGCCTCCCGCCAGCGTCCGCCCCGGTGGTCCACCACGGTCGAGCTACCGATGGACCCACGTGCTTCCAGGCCTGGCACCGGGTCGACCCCGACCTGGCCGGTCCCGAGTGCGCGCGGGTGGTCCGACCCGGCGGTGTGCCGGCGCTACCGGTGCCGGTAGCTCACTTCAGGTACTTCGACAGGTCCTTCGGCAGCTCGACCGACGACGGGTCGAAGTCCTGGTCCGCGCCGCCCGGCAGCCCGAACGGATTGGCCGGAGCACCGTTGCCGGCGGCCTTCTGCTTGGCGGCCTTCTCCTCGGCGGCGCGCTTGGCCGGGTTGCCCGAGCCCCGCTTCGCCTTGCTCTTCTTGGGCGCCTGCTTGGCCTTCGACCGCTTGCCACCCATGCCCGGGAGGCCGGGCATCCCCGGCATGCCCGGCATACCGCCGCCCTTGGCCATCGACATCATCATCTTCCGGGCCTCGAAGAACCGGTCGACGAGCTGGTTGACGTCGGAGACCTGGCGGCCGGAGCCCTTCGCGATACGGGCGCGACGGGAGCCGTCGATGATCTTCGGGTTGGCCCGCTCGGCCGGGGTCATCGACTGGATGATCGCCTGGATCCGGTCGATCTCGCGGTCGTCGAAGTTCTCGAGCTGGTCGCGGAACTGCGCCATCCCGGGCAGCATCCCCATGATCTTCGACAGCGAGCCGAGCTTGCGGATCTGCTGCATCTGCTCGAGGAAGTCGTCGAGCGTGAACTCGCCGCCCTGCCCGGTCAGCTTGGCCGCGGCCTTGGCGGCCTGCTCGGCGTCGAACGCCTTCTCCGCCTGCTCGATCAGGGTGAGCACGTCACCCATGTCGAGGATGCGCGAGGCCATCCGGTCGGGGTGGAAGACGTCGAAGTCGGTGAGCTTCTCGCCGGCCGACGCGAACATCACCGGCTTGCCCGTGACGGACCGGATCGACAGCGCGGCGCCACCGCGCGCGTCGCCGTCGAGCTTGGTGAGGACGACACCGTCGTACCCGACACCGTCGAGGAACGCCTGCGCGGTGTTGACCGCGTCCTGACCGATCATCGCGTCGACGACGAAGAGGATCTCGTCGGGCTGGACCGCGTCGCGGATGTCCGACGCCTGCTTCATCATCTCGGCGTCGACGCCGAGGCGACCGGCGGTGTCGATGATGACGACGTCGTGGAGGGTACGGCGGGCCTCCGCGACACCGTCCTTCGCCACCGCGACCGGGTCGCCGACGCCGTTGCCGGGCTCGGGCGCGAACACCGTCACGCCGGCGCGCTCGCCGTTGACCTGCAGCTGGTTGACGGCGTTGGGGCGCTGGAGGTCGGCGGCGACCAGCATCGGGCTGTGGCCCTGCTCCTTCAACCACAGCGCGAGCTTGGCGGCGAGCGTGGTCTTACCGGCGCCCTGGAGGCCGGCGAGCATGATCACGGTCGGCGGGGTCTTCGCGAACCGCAGCCGGCGGGTCTCGCCGCCGAGGATGTTGACGAGCTCCTCGTTGACGATCTTGACGACCTGCTGGGCGGGGTTCAGCGCCCCGCTGACCTCCTCGCCGCGGGCGCGCTCCTTGACGGCGCCGACGAACTCCTTGACGACCGGCAGCGCGACGTCGGCCTCCAGCAGCGCGATCCGGATCTCCCGGGCGGTCGCGTCGATGTCGGCCTCCGAGAGCCGGCCCTTCCCACGGAGGTTCTTGAAGGTCTCGGCGAGCCGGTCGGAGAGTGTGGCGAACAAGTCTGGTCAGTCCTTCGACGTGCGGTGGCGGGCTCCAGGGTCACGAGCCGCCGAGGCGGCCGGTCAGCCCGGTCAATCAGACGTCAAGGGTAACCGGCTGGGTCAGCGCGCTCCGGATCGCGTGCACCGCCTCTGCGGCGCGCTCGTCGGTCAGCCCGCCGGCGCCGGGCTCCGCGACGTAGAACACGTCGACGGCCTGCGGCCCGAGCGTGCCGACGTGGGCGGACCGCACCGAGACGTCGCGGTCCGCGAGCGCGCGGCAGACCGCGTGCACGACGCCCGGTCGGTCGTCGACGCGCACCTCGAGGACCGTCGCGTCCGTGGCGGCGCCGTGGCGGACCAGCACGGTCGGCTCCAGCGCGTCGGGGGCGGGCGGCCGGATCCGCTCGCGGGGGTCGAGCCGGCCGTCGAGCACCGCCTCGAACCGCTGCCGCAGCACGGCCGGGTCGACCCCGTCCTCGGCGACCTCCCACACCGAGACAGCGATATCGCCCTGCGTCCAGGCGCGGGCGGTGCGCACGGTCAGCCGTTGTACGGCGAGCGCACCGGACGTCGCCGCGATCAGCCCGACGCGGTCGCCGGCGACGAACGTCACGGTGGAGCCGTGCTCGCTCGGGGCGACGTCGACGTGGACCGCGCCCGGGTCGCGCCGGACCGCCTCGGGCACCGCCACCGACGGCGTCGGCTCGGGGCCACCCGCCGGGGCCACGCCTGCGAGCCGCTCGCGGACCCGTCGGGTGAGCTCGCGCACCAGCGACGCACGCCAGTCGGTCCATGCCTGGGGGGACGTGGCGCGCGCGTCGGCCTCGGTGAGCGCCTCCAGCAGGTCGAGCGTCTCCTCGTCCACGACGTACCCGGCGACGAGCTCGACGGTCGCGGGGTCCTCAAGGTCGCGCGTGGTCGCGGTTTCCGCGAGCAGCAGGTGGCGACGCACGAGCCGCCGCACCAGCTCCTGCTCGCGCCCGCCGAAGCCGATCCGGGCGGCGACCTCGCCGGCGAGCGG
The DNA here is from genome assembly GCF_946885725.1 of uncultured Nocardioides sp. Next base: position 1,286 of record NZ_CAMPGZ010000083.1, on the reverse strand, counting down.
CTCCCCCGCCACGCTGTGGTCCTGGAGGCCGCCCTTGCCGATGTCGTGCAGCAGCGCGGCGACCATCAGCACGTCGGGGCGGGCGACGCGGCGGATCAGCCGGCTGGCCTCGATGCAGGTCTCCACGACGTGCCGGTCGACGGTGAACCGGTGGACGGGCGACGCGTGCGGGAGCAGCCGCAGCCGGGGCCACTCGGGCAGCACGCGCTCGAGCGCACCGGTGTGGTCGAGGGTCTCCCAGACCTCCAGCAGCCCGGCGCCGGCGGCGAGCAGCCGGACCAGGAGGTTGCGCGCCTCCTCGTCCCACGGCTCGGGCGGCCTCCGGCCGTCCCGGGCGAGCCGGGCGGCGGTGGCGGGCGCGAGCACGAGCGAACGCTCGGCTGCCTCGGCGGCGGCGCGCAGCAGGAGCGTGGGGTCGTTCGCGACGTCGGCGTTCCCGAACAGCACGACCTCTCCCCTGCTGACCGCGACGCCCGGACCGACCGGGACCAGCTCCGGGGCCCTCCGCCTCGTCGCGGACGGCGGTTCGAGCACGGCCTCGACGCGGTGCCAGGTGACGCGGCACAGGTGCGCGAGACGCCCGCCGACCCCGCGAACGTGGCGTTGTACGGCGTCCTCGTGGTCGTACCCGAGCCGCTCGGCGAGCTCGCCCCAGGCCTCGGGACCGACGCGGTCGGTGGCGCGGCCGGTGACGGCGTGCAGCTCGTCGCGGACGTCGAGGAGCTGCTGACGGGAGCGTTCGAGGTCCGTGTGCGGCACGTCGACGAGCCAGCTGGCGACGAGCGCCTTGAGCACGGTCGCGTCGCGGAGGCCGCCGAACGACTCCTTGAGGTCGGGTACGGCGGCGTGGGCGAGCTCGCCGGCGCGGGCACTGCGTGCCGTGAGCATCCGGTGCAGCTCGGGGAGCCTGGTCCGCGCGTCGCGGCGCCAGTGCGCGAGCAGCTCGGCGCGAAGCCGGAGCGTCACGGTGGGATCGCCGGCGACGTGCCGGGCGTCGAGGAGGCCGAGGGCGACGCGCGGGTCCTCCCGGGCCGCCTGCGTCACCTCGGGCAGGGCGCGGACGGAGTGGTCGAGGTCGGTCCCGGCGTCCCAGAACGGGTACCAGACCTCCCCCGCGACCGTCGCGACGTCGACGGTGTCGAGCGGGTCGAGGTGGACGAGCACGACGTCGAGGTCGCTGCGCGGGGCGAGCTCGCCGCGGCCGTAGCCGCCGACCGCGACCAGCGCGATGCCGTCCGACGGTGACCCGTTGAGCGCCTTGTCCAGCGCGCAACGGCAGAGCTCGT
>NZ_CAMPGZ010000082.1 GCF_946885725.1 uncultured Nocardioides sp. | reverse complement strand
CGAGGCCGGCCTGACCGATGCCGACATCGAGGCACTGCGCAGCGAAGGAGCGCTCTGATGGCAGCCACCACGGGACCGACCTCGGTCGACGACGTCACCGGCTGGTGGGCGACCGGGATCTCCGACATCGAGCCGGGCGTGGTCCGGCTGCGCGGCTACCCGGTCGAGCAGCTGATCGGAACGGCGTCGTTCGTCGACATGATCTGGCTGTTGCTCCGCGGGGACCTGCCGACCCCCGCGCAGACCGCGCTGCTCGAGCACGCCCTGGTCGCTGCGGTCGACCACGGCCCCCAGGCACCCTCCATCGCGGCGGCGCGGATGGCGGCCACCTGCGGGGTGGGGCTCAACAGCGCGCTCGCCAGCGGGGTGGGCCTGCTCGGCGACGTGCACGGCGGCGCGGGCCAGCAGTGCCTGGCGATCCTCGACGATCTCGCCGACGCGGACGACCTCCCGGCCGCCGTGACCGACGTGCTCGCCGACCACCGCTCCCGGGGCGCGCACGTCCCGGGCTTCGGCCACCGGTTCCACCCGGTCGACCCACGCCGCGACCCGCTCGTCGCCGCGGTCGAGGCCGCGGTCGCGGACGGGACGGTCGAGGGACGGCACCTCGCCGCCGCGCTCGAGATCGAGCGCCGGCTCGCCGAGGGCCGCGACCGCCCGGTGCCGATGAACATCGACGGCGCCACCGCGATCGTCTACGGCGAGCTCGGCTTCGACCCGGAGGTCAGCCGCGGCCTGTTCTGCCTGTCCCGCTCCGTCGGGATCCTCGCGCACGCCTGGGAGGAGCGGACCTCCGGTAGCCGGATCAAGGGCCCGCTCCCCCGACCCCTGCTCGCGACGTACACCGGGCCCGCGACCCGCGACGTGCCGGCTCGACGCGTGCCCTGACGAGCGGGTGCGCCTCGCCAAGCCGAGTCGCCGTCCTGCTCGTACCGGAGGGCGGTCAGCAGGTCGAGTCCAGCTTGGACGCTTCGATCCGGTCGACGATGTGGCCGGCGATCTTCTCCAGCGCGGCGACGTCGTCGGCGCCGAGGCCGTCGAACACCAGGCTGCGCACGGTCTCCACATGCCCCGGCGCGGCCTTGACCAGCACGTCCCAGCCGTCGTCGGTGAGCTTCACCAGCGTGACCCGGCGGCTCACCGGCGAGGGGCAACGCGACACGAAGCCGCGCTTCTCGAGCTTGGTGACGACGTGCGAGAGCCGCGACAGCGAGGCGTTGGTCTTGCCGGCGAGGTCGCTCATCGTCCGGGTGCGGTCGTCGGACTCCGAGAGCATCGCGAGGCACAGGTAGTCGAAGTGCGTCATGTCGCTGTCGCGCTGCAGCTGGGAGTCCAGCGCAGGCCCCAGCTTGAGCATCACGCCGGCCAATCGCAGCCAGGCGTTGAGCTCGTCCTCGGTGAGCCAACGGGTCATGGCGGTAGCGTACTCCTGAGATAGTTGTTGCTTCAACTTTTCTGGGCTACGCTGGTCGCGACTACCCGAGGAGAAGCCGTGACCGAGAGCAGCAGCACCAACTCACAGAACAGCAGCACCGCCGAGCGCATGCCCGCGCTCTACATCGGGCACGGCGCCCCTCCCCTGCTCGACGACCCCGTCTGGGGCGGGCAGCTCAAGGCGTGGGCGGCGGACCTGCCCCGCCCGAAGGCGATCCTGATCGTCTCGGCGCACTGGGAGTCCGCGCCGGTCAGCCTGTCGGCGACGGCGCCGGGCACGCCGCTGGTCTACGACTTCGGCGGCTTCGCGCCCAAGTACTACAACATGCGCTACGAGACCCCCGACGCCTCCGACCTGGCGAAGCGGGTCGCCGCGCTGATGCCGGACACCGAGCCGGTGCACCAGCACGCCAGCCGCGGCCTCGACCACGGCGCCTGGGTGCCGCTGAAGCTGATGTACCCGGCCGGCGACATCCCCGTCCTGCAGATGTCGCTGCCGACCCACGACCCCTACAAGCTGCTCGAGCTCGGCCGCCGGCTGCGCCCGCTGCGCGACGAGGGCGTGCTGATCATCGGCTCCGGGTTCCTCACGCACGGCCTGCCGTTCCTCAAGGAGTTCCGCATCGAGGCGGAGGCGCCGGTCTGGTCGCGGGAGTTCGACGCGTGGGCCGCCGAGGCGCTGGCCCGCGGCGACGTCGACGAGCTGGCGGCGTACCGCGACCGCGCGCCCGGTATGCCCTACGCGCACCCGACCGTCGAGCACTACACGCCGCTGTTCATCACGCTCGGTGCCGCGTCCGACCCGGAGACGCCCGGCGACCAGGTCGTCGACGGCTACTGGATGGGGCTGTCGAAGCGCTCCCTGCAGGTCGCCTGAGCGCCTTGCATTTCGGGAAGCCCCTGCGAGGGTGAGGACGTGCGCGTCCTCACCCTCGTGCTGTGCCTGCTCGTTGCGGTCGTGGTCTCGACAGGCTCGACCACCCGGGCAGAGGCCGCGGAGCCGAAGCGGTTCTGGGTCAAGGACACCCATCGCTACAGCTCGCCGTGGTACGCCGGCGCGCACCGCAAGATGATCAACTTCGGCTGCACGCGCGCCCCCTACTACGACCCGTCTCCCCGCTGCACGGGCGACCGCGGCTTCCACCACGGGCTCGACATCGCGATGCGCTGCGGGACCCCGATCTACGCCGGCTTCCGCGGTCGCGTGGTCGACCCCGCGTCGCCGGGCTCGCTCGGTTCGGCGTACGGCGCCAAGGCGTTCCGGATCCGCAACCGCGACCGCGGCGTCGACGTGGTGCTCGGCCACGTGCAGCGCGTGTACGTCGCACCGGGCGAACGTGTCCGCGCCGGCCAGATGATCGCGCGCGCCGGGAAGCTGGCTGCTCCGGACGGTTGTCACCTGCACTTCGAGACGCGCCCGGTCGGTGACGGCTACCTGTCCGCCGTGCACCCGCACCCGTCGCTGATGCTCTCCCGCTGAGTGGCAGGATCGGCCGGGTGAGCATCCTGTCGATCCAGTCCCTCGTCGCCTACGGCCACGCCGGCAACAGCGCGGCGCTGTTCCCCCTGCAGCGGCTGGGCAAAGTGGTCTGGCCGGTGATGACCGTGCACTTCTCCAACCACACCGGGTACGGCGACTGGAAGGGCCCACTGCTCACCTCCGGCGACGTCGCCGACGTGATCGAGGGGGTCGGCAACCGCGGTGCGCTCGAGCGCTGCGAGGCCGTGCTGTCCGGCTACCAGGGCGCCGAGGACGTCGGTGCGGTGATCCTGGACGCGGTGGCGAAGGTCAAGGCCGCCAACGCCTCGGCGATCTACTGCTGCGACCCGGTGATGGGCGACGTCGGCCGCGGCATGTTCGTGCGGCCGGGCATCCCGGAGTTCATGCGCGACCAGGTCGTCCCGGCCGCGGACGTGATCACGCCGAACCACTTCGAGCTCGACTTCCTCGCCGGCACCGAGACCTCGACGACCGATGAGCTGGTCGCGGCCGTGGACGCCGTCCGCGCGACCGGCCCCGAGACGGTGCTCGTCACCAGCGTGATCGTCGACGACACCCCGGACGACGCGCTCGACATGGTGGTCGTCGGGCGCGAGGGCGCGTGGCGCACCCGGTTCCCGCGGCTCTCGGTCAACCCGCCGGGCGCCGGCGACCTCACCGCCGCGGTGTTCCTCGCCAACGTCCTCGACGGCCGGCCGCTCGAGGACGCGCTCGCGCGCACGACGGCGTCGGTGTTCGCCGTGGTGCAGGCGACCGCCGACGCCGGCGAGCGCGAGATGCGCATCGTGCAGACGCAGGACGAGCTCGCCGCTCCGTCCCGGACGTTCCCGGCGGAGCGGCTGCGCTGAGGGCTCCTAGAACGCGGCCTTGTCCACGCGCGCGTGGTAGTGCCGTCCGACCGCGCCGCCGAGCATCGCGGCGACCAGCGTCACCAGCAGCACGACCGCGGCCATGACGAGACCCGCCGTGGTCATCGTGTCGGTCGAGACCGGCACACTGGGCAGCTCGACGTCGGCCAGCACGTTGTAGCGGTCACCGAGGAACGTCCCGGCCGCGACGGCGAGGGCGGTGATCACGACGCCGACCAGCCACACCGCCACGCCCTGACGCAGCCCGTCGAAGCGCGACATGCGCCCGGCGACGTACCCGCCGGCGTAGTAGCCGATCGCCAGCACGATCGCGACCGTGGCCATCGCGGCCACACCGAGCTCGGTCGTGGAGGCGTCGGGGATGAGCTGGTCCTCGGCGCCCGTCCCGGCCGTGACCGCGCCGACGATCGCGGCGAGCAGCACGGAGACCGCGATGGCGACGAGCCAGCCGAAGAACCCGGCGCCCCAGTTGATCCCGCCGAACCGGTCCCGGCGCGCCTGCTCCGGGTCGACGGTGGCGGTCTCATCGCGCGACACGACCTGGGTGTCGTCCGTGCGGTCGATGTCGTGCCGCTGCCCCGGCATGTGCCGGGTGTCGTGAGCCGCGTCGTCGTGGACCCGGTCGCGGGTGTCCACGGAGGTCGTGTCGGAGTCGTGCTTGCGTCCCAGCATGGTGGCCTCCTCGTCCAGGGACCGGGACGGTCCCCAGACAGGAGTACCCACTCCGTGCGCCCCGGAACCCGGCCATGGTCACGAGGCTCGCCGAGCCGCTTGTCAGGTTCGAACTGACGACCTTTCGCTTACAAGGCGAATGCTCTACCAGCTGAGCTAAAGCGGCGCAGCAACCATCGTAGATGTGGAAGGAATGTAAATCCGGGGCCGGGGTAGTGAGGCTGCGTCAGCACAGCGCTCGACCCGAGGAGGAGCGACATGGGCACCGACGACAAGGCTCACGCCAAGACGGAAGGCGCGGTCGGCAAGGCCAAGGAGGCGCTGGGCAAGGCGACCGGGGACGACTCGATGCGCGACGAGGGCAAGGCCGAGCAGAGCAAGGCCGACCTCAAGCACGCAGGCGAGAAGGTCAAGGACGCCTTCAAGCGCTGACGCACCCACGGGGGACTCACGCAGACCCCTGCCCCGCGGCCGTGAGGACGGGATCGCTGGTCACGACGCGAACCCGCCCTCACGGCCGACCAGGGCCAGGAACTCGTCCATCGACTCACGGATGCCCGCCGCGTCGAGGCCGTGCGCCGCGATGTGCTGCGCGGGTGTGCCATAGCGGCGCAGCTCCTCGCTGCGCACGCCGAGCGCCAGCAGCCGGTGCGGTACGTCGGACAGTGCGTCGGCCACGAGCCGGCTGGACGTACCGGCGAGGTACGGCTCGACCAGCACGACCTCCGGTGTGGCGAGCACCGCGCGCAGGGTGCGGCCGTCGAACGGCCGCACGACGTTCGCGTAGAGCACCGAGACGTCGAGGTCGCGCGACGCCTCCAGCACCGGCTTCAGCGTCGGTCCCACCGCGACCACCGTGGCGCCGGCGCCGCGACGCACGACGTGGAAGCTCCCCGGCCGCACGGGGAACGCGCGGTCGTTCTGCTGGCTGACGACGCGGACGTACTCCCGGCCGTCGCCCGCCACGGCGAGTCGCAGCGCGTCCTCGACCTCGTCGGTGTGGCCGGGAACGTGGATCGTCCAGCCGGGCAGCGTGTCCATCAGCGGCACGTCGCCGGGCGCCTGGTGGGTGCGTCCGCCGGACGCGATGTCGAACGAGCCGCCGGAGCCGACGAGCACGCCGCCGACGTCCTGGTGGCCGAAGCCGAGCTTGACCTGCTCGAAGGCCCGCTCCACCAGGAACGATCCGAAGGTGTGCACGATCGGCCGCATCCCGGTCAGCGCCAGGCCGGCACCGACGTTGACCAGCAGCTGCTCGCGGATGCCGACATTGATCACGCGGTCGGGGTGGCGACGCTCGACGTCGCCGAAGTACTGCCCACTGATCTCCGCGTAGACCAGCGCGACCGACAGGTCCTCGTCGACCAGGGCGGCCGCGGTGTCGGCGAACCGCGTGCGCGGGTCGGCCGACCGGTGGTGCCTGCGGTTGATCGAGTTCACGGCGATCATGCCCACTTCTCCTCCACCTCGGCGACGACCACGGTCGGCCGCCCTTCGACTCGTTGCGTCAGCGCCCGCTCCAGGGCGTCGTGGTCGCGGCCGTCGACGATCGCGGCGTGCCAGCCCTCGTGCACGAAGCGGCCCGCGATGATTCCCGGCCGGTTGTGCGTCGAGGACTGGTTGTCGACGACGACCACGGCGAGGTTGTCGAGGCCCAGCGCGCCGGCGAGCTCGACCGCCTCGTGGTTGCTGCCCTCGTCGAGCTCGGCGTCGCCGACCAGCACCACGATGCGCGACCCGAGCCCCTGGGCGCGCAGGCCCAACGCCGTACCGACGGCGAGCGGGAAGCCGTGCCCCAGCGAGCCGCTGCTGATCTCGACACCCGGCACGAGCACCCGGTCGGGGTGGTGGCCGAGCGGGGAGTCGTACGCCGCCCAGCCGGGCAACCACGACTCGGGGATGAACCCCTTGGCGGCGAGCACGGCGTAGTAGGCGATCGGGCCGTGTCCCTTGGACAGGTAGAAGCGGTCGCGGGTCGGGTCGTCGACGGCCGTCGGGTCGACCCGCAGCACCCGGTCGTAGAGCACCCAGACAACGTCGAGCGTCGAGGTGGCCGCGGCGGAGTGCTTCTCGTCGCCGGTCATCAGCGACATCAGCCGAGGCAGGTCGTCGTAGGTGTGGTCGGGAGGCGCTTCGAGCGCGGTCAGCAAGCTCATGCCGACTACCGTGCAAGTTCAAGTTCACTTGAAGTCAAGGTCTAGGATCGGCACATGGTTGCCCACCTGACGATCGGCGAGCTGTCGAAGCGGTCCGGCGTCGCGCCGTCGGCGCTGCGCTACTACGAGGAGGTCGGGCTGATCTCGTCGGAGCGCACGTCCGGCAACCAGCGCCGCTACCTGCGCCCGACGCTGCGCCGGGTCGCGTTCATCCGCGCCGCGCAACGTGTCGGGTTGACTCTCGACGAGATCGCGGAGGCTCTCGACACCCTCCCCCGCGACCACGCCCCCACCAAGGCCGACTGGGCGCGGCTGTCGCGGTCGTGGCGGCCGCGGATCGACCAGCAGATCGAGCGGCTCGAGCGGCTGCGCGACAAGCTCGACGGCTGCATCGGGTGCGGCTGCCTGTCGCTGAAGACCTGCGCGCTCAACAACCCGCACGACGAGGTCGCCCCGCGCGGCCCGGGCGCGGTCTTCCTCGAGCCGGCGGGCAAGCGTCGCCGCTGACTGGGGCGCGCGGCCGAGGCAGCACTAGGCTGACGGGATGGCTCTGCGGATCGTCGCGACCCGCCCGAACCCGGCCCTGGTCCGGCTCCCCTGGCACCTGCCGCTGGAGGAGTGGGACAAGGACGTCGTCGTCCACCTCCCCCGCGGCATCTCTCGCCACGTGGTGCGCCTCGTCCGGCTGGGCAGTGACGTCTACGCGGTGAAGGAGACCCGCGAGCGCTGGGCGTTCGGCGAGTACCGCCTGCTCCGCGACCTGCAGCGCCTCGGCCTGCCCACGGTCGAACCGGTCGGGGTCGTCGAGGGTCGCGAGACGCCCGACGGCGAGCCCCTCGAGCCGTGCCTGGTCACCAAGCACCTGCGGTTCTCGCTGCCGTACCGCTCGCTGTTCAGCCACGGCCTGCCGTCCGAGGACCTGCCGACGCTGATCGACGCCCTGGTCGTGCTGCTCGTCCGGCTGCACCTCGCCGGGTTCTACTGGGGCGACGTGTCGCTGTCCAACGTGCTGTTCCGCCGCAGCGCCGGCGAGTTCGCGGCGTACGTCGTCGACGCCGAGACCGGCGAGCTGCACCAGGAGCTCAGTGACGGGCAGCGCGCCAACGACATCGAGATCGCCTCGACCAACATCTTCGGCGAGCTGCTCGACCTGCAGGCCGGCGGCCTGATCCCCGAGGACGTGGACGCGTTCGCGATCGTCGAACGGTTGCAGGAGCGGTACGACGCGCTCTGGAACGAGCTGACCGGGACCGAGGAGTTCAACGTCGACGAGATGTGGAAGATCGAGCAGCGCCTCGAGCGCCTCAACGAGCTCGGCTTCGACGTCGAGGAGGTCGACATCGTCACCGACTGGGACGGCTCGACCGTCCGCGTGCAGCCGCGCGTCGTCGAGGCGGGCCACCACCGCCGCGAGCTGCAGAGCCTCACCGGCCTCTACGTCGAGGAGAACCAGGCGCGGCGACTGCTCAACGACATCGCAGGGTTCACCGCGAGCTCGGGTCTCGGCGGCGAGGACCGCGCGGTCGTGGCGCACCGGTGGCTGACCGAGGTCTACGAGCCGGTCGTCGCGATGATCCCCGAGGACCTGCGCGGGCGCCTCGAGCCGGCCGAGGTCTACCACGAGATCCTCGAGCACCGGTGGTACCTCTCGGAGCAGGCCGGCAAGGAGGTCGACATCTTCGACGCCGCCCGCGACTACTTCCGGCAGGTGCTCTCCAAGCGACCGGAGGAGGCCATCACCACGGCATCGGAGACGACCGCGGAGATGGCGGCGGTCCCCGCGGACGACGAGCCGGAGCCGGACGTCGAGCCGGAGCCGGAGGTGATCACGGAGGACGTGGTCAGGTCGCGGGCCGGCCGGAAGCGCCCCGGCTGATCGATCCTGTGCTCCGGGTGATCGACCCTGTCGAGATCAGTGGTCTACCCGTCAGGGTGACAAGCTCGAACGCCCGTCAGGGCTGAGGCTCAGGCGACGACGCCGCGCGCCTGCGCGACGGCGTAGAGCGTCACCGACGCGGCCACGCCGGCGTTGAGCGACTCGACCGCGTTGACCATCGGGATCGAGACCAGCTGGTCGCAGGTCTCGGCCACCAGCCGGTGCAGCCCCTCGCCCTCGGAGCCCACCACGACCACGAGCGGGCCGTCGGCGAGGTCGAGCTCGGGCAGCGACACGTCGCCGTCGGCGGCCAGTCCGACGACCATGCAGCCGGCCTCCTGGTAGGCCTTCAGCTGCCGGGTCAGGTTCACCGTCTGGGCGACCGGGATGCGCGAGGCCGCTCCGGCCGAGGTCTTCCACGCCGCGGCGGTCATCCCGGCCGCGCGACGCTCCGGGATCAGCACACCGTGCGCGCCGAAGCCGGCCGCCGAGCGGACGATCGCGCCGAGGTTGCGCGGGTCGGTGACCGAGTCGAGCGCGACGATCAGCGGGGGCTCGCCGGCCTCCTCGGCGCGGGCGAGCAGGTCGTCGGGGTGGGCGTACTCGTAGGGCGGCACGCGGGCGGCCAAACCCTGGTGCACCGCCCCGCCGGTCAGCCGGTCGAGCTCGCTGCGCGGCGCCTCCAGCATCGACAGGCCGCGGTCGGCGACGATCCGGAACACCTCGCGCAGCCGGCCGTCGCGCTCGGCGCCCTCGGCGACGTACACCGTGGTGACCGGCATCCCCGCCCGCAGCGCCTCGACGACAGCGTTGCGGCCGGCGACCCACTCGGAGTCGGACCGCGCGGTGCGCTTGGGGCGTGTGCTCGCGGACTTCTGCGCGCGCTTGGACGCCTTGAAGGCCTTGTGGCCCTCGCGGTCCTGCGCCTTCGGGGTCGGGCCCTTGCCTTCGAGGCCGCGACGGCGGCGACCGCCGGACCCGGCGGTGGGGTTGCCCTTGCCGGTCTTCTTGATCGCGCCGCGTCGTGCCGAGTTGCCTGCCATCAGTCAGAGGCTCCACTTCGGGCCGTCGGGGGTGTCCTCCAGGTCGATCCCGGCACCCTTGAGCTGGTCGCGGATCGCGTCGGCGGTCGCGAAGTCCTTGGCCGCGCGGGCCTTCTGCCGCTGCTCGAGCAGCGAGGCCACCAACGCGTCGACGGCACTGGTGAGCTTCTCCTCGCGCGCCGACGACCCGGTGGTCGCCCAGCGCGCGTCGAGCGGGTCGACGCCGAGCACGCCGAGCATCGCGCGCACCGACGCGGCGGTCTCGCGCAGCTCGTCGGACGGGCCGGAGGTCAGCAGCTTGTTGCCCTCGCGCACCGCCTCGTAGATCGCGGCGACAGCCGCCGGCGTGCCGAGGTCGTCGTCCATCGCGGCCTCGAACTCCGGGCTCCAGCGGCCCGGCTCGAGGTCGCCGAGCACGTCGCGGGCGCGGCTGAGGAAGTGCTCGATCCGCTGGAACCCCGCGGCCGCCTCGTCGAGCGCCTCGAAGGAGAACTCCACGTGCGACCGGTAGTGCGCCGCCACCATGTAGAACCGCAGGTCGATCGCGCGCGTGCGCTCGAGCACCGCCGGGATCGTCAGCGAGTTGCCGAGCGACTTGCTCATCTTCTCGCCGGCGGTGGTGATCCAGGCGTTGTGCATCCAGTACGACGCGAAGCCGAAGCCGGCGGCGCGCGACTGCGCCTGCTCGTTCTCGTGGTGCGGGAAGCGGAGGTCGACGCCGCCGCCGTGGATGTCGAACGCGCCGCCGAGGTACTTCAGCGCCATCGCCGAGCACTCGATGTGCCAGCCCGGCCGGCCCGGCCCCCACGGGGACGGCCAGGCCGCGGTCTCGGGCTCGGTCTCCTTCTTCCAGCCCTTCCACAGCGCGAAGTCGCGCGGGTCGCGCTTGCCGCGCGGGTCCGCGTCCTCGGCTGCCTCCATGTCGTCGATCTTCTGCCCGGTCAGCTCGCCGTACGCCGGCCACGAGCGGACGTCGAAGTAGACGTCGCCCGAGCCGTCCTCTGCGACGTACGCGTGGCCCTTGGTGATCAGCCGGTTGATCAGCTCGATCATCTCCGGGATGTGGCCGGTCGCGGCCGGCTCGTAGGTCGGCGGCTCGACGTTGAGCGCGTCGTAGGCGGCGTCGAGCTCGCGGCGCATCGCGTAGGCGAGGTTGTACCAGGGGCGGCCCTGCTCCGCGGACTTCACCAGGATCTTGTCGTCGATGTCGGTGATGTTGCGGATGAACGTGACGTCGTACCCGCGCGCCTCGAGCCACCGGCGGAGCACGTCGAAGTTCACGCCGGAGCGCACGTGACCCACGTGCGGCTCGGACTGCACGGTCAGACCGCACAGGTAGATGCCCGCCTTGCCCGCCTCGAGGGGGACGAAGTCGCGGACCTGCCTGGTCGCCGTGTCGTAGAACCGCAATGTCACGCGCCAAGACTAACGAGCAACAACGCGGCATCCTGCGGCGCGTCGCGGCAGCATGGGGTCGTCAGAGGCTGAGAACACGGCCGGGGTGGTTGGGTTTCGAGTCAACCAGTGGGACGGAGGGACGTACAGTTTGCTGGTGCTTGCCCGCTTTCGACCGGTGGTCCCGGTCGCCCTCGCTCTGACACTCGGTGCCGGTACGACGCTCGGCGTCGCGCCCACCGCCACCGCCAAGGCCGGCAAGGCCGGGCGCTCCGAGGCCCGGAAGGTCGCCTACACCTCCTGGGACGCCGGCAAGGCGCTCGCGACCGGCACCGCCCGCGCGGTGCGTGTGGCCAAGGGCAAGGTCCGGCTCGACGCGCCGACGGCGACCAGCCGCGTGCGCGGCACGACCTATGAGCGCGGCTCCTGGACCTCGCCGTGGACCACGCCCGGGTTCGCGTTCACCGAGCTCGTCCCGTCATGGGACGCCGCCACCCCGCCGGGCACGTTCGTGCGCATCCAGGTCCGCGGCCGCACGGCGGACGGCCGCACCAGCAGCTGGGACGACCTCGGCCGCTGGGCCGCCAGCGAGAAGGCCGGCGAGCAGTTCCGCCGTACCTCCCGCGGTAGCCAGCCCGACGACCTCGCCCGCGTCGCCACCGACACGTTCGTCGCCACCACCCCGATGACCTCCTGGCGGCTGCGGGTCACCCTGAACCGCAAGGCCGGGACGACCGTCACCCCGCGCGTGGACGCGGTCGGCGCGGTCGTGTCCGCGATCCCCTCGTCGACGTCGGTGTCCACCAGCCGGCCGCACAGCGCCACGCCCGTCGAGCTCCCGGTGCCGTCGTTCAGCCAGATGGTCCACGACGGCCACTTCCCGGCGTACGGCGGAGGCGGCGAGGCCTGGTGCTCGCCGACCTCGCTGGCGATGGTGCTCGCCTACTACGAGGCGCTGCCGCCCGCGACGAAGACCGCGTGGGTCGGCAGCAACCACCCGGACCGCGTGGTCGACCACGTCGCCCGGATGACCTACGACCACGGCTACGACGGCACCGGCAACTGGCCGTTCAACACCGCCTACGCCGCGACCCGCACGCACAAGGCGTTCGTCACGAGGTTCGTGTCGCTGCGCGGCGTCGAGTCGCTGGTCCGCGCCGGCATCCCGGTCGTCACCTCCATCACGTTCGGCCGCGGCCAGCTCACGGGCGCGCCGATCTCGTCCACCAACGGCCACCTGCTCGTCGTGGTCGGCTTCACCGCCGACGGCGACGTGGTGGTCAACGACCCGGCCGCGTCGAGCAACGCCGGCGTGCGCCGCGTCTACGACCGCGCCCAGTTCGAGAACGCCTGGCTCAAGCGGGGGCCGGCCGGCGGTTCCGGCGGCGTGGCGTACGTCGTGCGCGACAAGGCCCATCCCCTTCCTGCCCGAGGATCGTCACGAGCGTGGTGAACGGCCAGATCTCCCTGCACGTCCGGCGCGCGGAGGACCTGCGCGCCGGCACGCACGTCGGCACCGTCGCCGGCCCGGCAGGCCTGACGCCGGAGGCCGACGCGGGCACCCGTCGCTACACCGACCCGTTCGGCGACGGCACGGCACGCGACTACACGTGGACGGCGTGGGTGTCGCCGGAGGTCCGCCCCGGCCACACGTTCACCGACCTGGTGCCGTCGTGGAACGCCCGCACCCCCGACGGGTCGTGGCTCGAGATCGAGGCGCGCACCAGCACGGACGGCGTGCACTGGTCGCGCTGGTGGGTGCTGGGCCGCTGGGCCGAGACCGACACCGCGATCCATCCGACCACCGTCGAGGGTCAGGCCGACGACGAGGCCGAGGTGCAGGTCGAGGAGCTCGCCGCTCGCGAGGGCACGACCTGGCAGGCCTACCAGCTGCGCGTCACGCTGCTCCGGCCCGCCGAGAGCGGCGCGCTGCCGACCGTGTCGCTGGTCGCCGCGGTTGTCTCGGGCGGGCCGGTCGCCGACGGCGTCGGCTGCGCCCCGCGCTCGGGCGGGTGCGAGGTCGCCGTACCGACGTACTCCCAGCAGCTGCACCGCGGGGAGTACCCGCAGTGGGCCGGCGGCGGGGAGTCCTGGTGCTCGCCCACCTCGGTGACGATGGTGCTCGGCGCCTGGGGGCTCGGGCCGACGGCCGAGGACCTCTGCTGGGTACGCGAGGGCTACCCCGACCCGGCGATCGCGCACGCCGCCCGCTGCACGTTCGACCACGCGTACGGCGGGCCGGGCAACTGGTCGTTCAACACCGCCTACGCCGCGCTGCACGGGACCGAGGCGTTGGTGACGCGGCTTCGCGATCTCGACGAGGCGGAGGCGTACGTCGCCGCCGGCATCCCGCTGATCGCGTCGGTCGCGTTCGAGAAGGACGAGCTGCCGAGTGCGGGCTACCGCACCTCGGGACACCTGCTGGTGATCGTCGGCTTCGACGAGAACGGCGACGTCGTGGTCAACGACCCGGCCTCGCACTGCATCCCGAGCAACGACGAGGTGCGCACCGTGTATCCGCGGGAGGCGTTCGCGCGGGTCTGGATGCGCTCGCGCGGCCTGGTCTACGTGATCCGCCCGCCGGACGTGCCGCTGCCCGGCGAGGCGCCACGCGTGGAGGCCTCAGAGGGGGTCTCCGAGGAGGTCGCGGCGGCGGCGCCTGTCCTCACGACGCAGTGAACGACACGACGTGCCAGCCGGTCGCGCCGTCCGGCACCACGTCGAGGCGCGTGGCCGTCTGCGTGTAGCCGGACTCGTCGGTGGCGCGCACCGCGAGCGTGTGGTCGCCGGGCGGGACGTCGAGCAGCACGGCCCACTGCACCCAGGTGTCGTTGCTCGGCACGCGGCCGAGCCGCGCCTCGGTCCACTGCTTGCCGTCGAGCCGCACCTCGACCTTGGCGATGCCGGTGTGCTGCGCCCACGCCTGGCCGCCGACGCGCAGCCGACCGGCCGGCACGTCGGCGCCGTCGCGCGGCATCTCGATGCGCGACTGCGTCTTGACCGGCGCCTTCGGCGCCCAGCCGCGCTCGGTCCAGTAGGCCGTGAACTTGTCGAAGCGGGTCACCTCGAGGTCGACGACCCACTTCGTCGCCGACACGAAGCCGTAGAGGCCCGGCACCACCATGCGCACCGGGAACCCGTGGTCGATCGGGAGCGGCCGCCCGTTCATGGCCACGGCGAGCAGCGCGTCCCGCCCGTCGGTGAGCGCCTCGATCGGCGTACCGCAGGTCCAGCCGTCCGCCGACGTCTGCTTGACCGCGTCGGCCTCCGGCTTCACGCCGGCCCGGGCCAGGATGTCGGCGACGCGCACGCCGCTCCACCAGGCGTTGCCGATCAGGTCGCCGCCGACCTCGTTGGAGACGCAGCACAGCGTCACCCAGGCCTCGGTGAGCTCGTTGGCGATGAGGTCCTGGTAGGTCAGCGTCAGCTCGCGGTCGACCATCCCGTGCACGCGGAGCTTCCACTCGGTGGGGTCGACGGTCGGCAGCACCAGCGCGGTGTCGATCCGGTAGAACTCGTCGTTCGGCACGCGCCACGGCGTCAGGCCGGGTACGCCGACCTCCGCTCCCTGCGGCACGACACCGCGCGTCGCCGGAAGGCGCAGCAGACGGCGGGTGGTCTCGATCGCGCGGCGGCTGCGACCGAAGAACCGCCCGCTGACACCGACCCCGATCGCCAGCACGGACGCGGCGCCCGCCAGAAGGACATAGCGGCGGGACCGCGCCTGTGCCTCGCGGGCGACGGCTGCGTCCGCCTCGACGGGCTGCTCCGGCACCGCGTCGGCCAGCACGGCCAGGACGACGACCCAGGTCACCGCCCCGGCGGCGAGCGGCAGCACCGCGGTGGTGGTGAAGCCCGGCCGCGCCAGCGCGGCGGCGAGGGCGACCACGAACATGCCGAGGAAGATCAGGTTGGGCAGCAGCCGGCTGCGGGCGGTCAGCACGCCGGCCAGCGCGCCGAGCCCGATCACCGCCAGCGTCACCCCGGCCACCAGGATCGGTTTGTCGTTGCGCCCGACGATGCCGATGAAGAACTCCGCCACCGGCCCGGGGGTGATCGCGATGATCACCTCGGCGACCGACTGGATCGGCGTGGCGCGTGCGTTGAGCACGTTGGTGAGCGCGTGCGCGACGGCGACGCCGGCCCCGCCCGCGATGGCGCCGGCCAGCGCGAGGTGCCCGCGTGCCTTGCGCACCTCGGTCGTCACACCCTTATGTTCGCGCATCACGGCAAGTCGGCCGGGTGCGCATCGGGCAGGATGCGCACATGCCTCTCCCCCGCACCGGCATCGGCACCGACGTGCACCGCCTGGCCGACGGCGTCCCCATGCACCTGGCCGGGCTCGCCTTCCCCGACGAGGCGCTGGGCCTGGCCGGGCACTCCGACGGCGACGTCGCCGCGCACGCGTGCTGCGACGCGCTGCTGTCAGCAGCGGGACTCGGCGACCTCGGCTCCCAGTTCGGTACGGCGGAGCCGGAGTGGGCCGGCGCCTCCGGGGTGCGGCTGCTGGCCGAGACAGCCCGGCGGGTTCGCGAGGCCGGCTACGAGATCGGCAACGTCGCCGTGCAGGTCATCGGCAACCGCCCCAAGGTCGGGCCCCGCCGCGCCGAGGCCGAGCGCGCGCTGTCCGAGGCGGTCGGCGCTTCTGTCACCGTCTCGGCGACCACGACGGACGGCCTCGGCCTGACCGGCCGCGGCGAGGGCGTGGCCGCGATCGCGACGGCACTCGTCGTACCCACTTCCTGATCGGCCGGCCGAGTCAGCTCCGCCGCCCCACCTGCACGGTCCCGTCGACGACACGTACGGGGTAGCTCGGCACCGCGACATGCGGGTCGTCGAGGCACTGGCCGGTGCGCAGGTCGAACGCCTTGCGGTGCACGGGCGACGCGACGAACGGCACCCCGTCGCGGGTGCCGACGATCCCCTTCGCGAGCGTGCCGGTGTGGGTCAGCGGGTCGTGGTTGCCGAGCACGAACACCTGCTCGTCGTCGGTGCGAAACACCGCCACCGCCGTTCCGTGCACGAGCGCCGTGACACCGCGGTCGACCGGCAGCCGCACGAACGGGCACACCGGCACCCAGAAGTCGTCGGTCGTCTCCGGCGTCGAGGCGGTGGTCCCCACGCCGGCGACGCTAGGAAGCGGACGTGTCCTGCGCGTCGCGGCCGTGTTACGTCGGTGAAACGACGGGACCGGCTCTTGCCAGCGGTGACGCACGTCACCTAGCGTGCGTACATACGTGACAACCATATGCACATATGTGCAGATAGGAACGGCACGCATGACCAGCCTCGGCGACGACGCGGCGACCGCGACCCGCACCCTCACGACCATGTGGCAGATCCGGCGCTTCGAGGAGGCGGTCGACGACCTCTTCGCCCGCGGCCTGATGCACGGCACCATGCACCTGTCCATCGGACAGGAGGCCTCGGCGACCGGCACCTGCTCCGCGCTCCGTGACGACGACGCGATCACCTCCACCCACCGTGGCCACGGACACTGCATCGCGAAGGGCGCCGACCTCGAGCGGATGATGGCCGAGCTGCTGGCCAAGGAGACCGGCTACTGCCGCGGCCGCGGCGGCTCGATGCACATCGCCGACGTCGCCACCGGCAACCTCGGCGCCAACGGCATCGTCGCCGGCGGCATCCCGATCGCCGCCGGCGCCGGGCTCGCCTACAGGCTGCGCGGCCTGGACCGCGTCGTCGTCAGCTTCTTCGGTGACGGCGCCGCCAACGAGGGCGCCTTCCACGAGGCGGTGAACCTCGCCGCGATCTGGAAGCTCCCGGTGGTCTTCCTCTGCGAGAACAACAAGTACGGCATGTCGTTCTCCACCGAGAAGTCGTTCGCCATCGAGAACATCGCCGAGCGCGCCGCCGGCTACGGCATCCCGGGCGTCACGGTCGACGGGAACGATGTCGAGGCCGTGCACCAGGCGGTCGGCAACGCCGTCGCCCGTGCCCGCCAGGGCGAGGGACCGACGCTCGTCGAGTCCCTCACCTACCGGTGGAAGGGCCACTCCAAGTCCGACAAGAACCTCTACCGGACCAAGGAGGAGATCGCCGAGTGGCGTGAGCGTGACCCGATCCTCCGGTTCGAGCGCGCGGTGCTCGACCGTGGCGTCCTCGACCAGGCCGCCGTCGAAGCGGCGCGCGCGCAGGCCACCCGGGA
>NZ_CAMPGZ010000081.1 GCF_946885725.1 uncultured Nocardioides sp. | reverse complement strand
CCACGCGTTAGGGACGCTTTGCGCGCGGCATTTTCCCTGTTGAGCGTCGATAACCCCGCGTTACAGCTGGGCGCCAAGCGGCCGGCCGGCGTCAGCCGGCGACGACGTTCACCAGCTTCGGCGCCCGCACGATCACCTTGCGGATGGTCTTGCCCTCCAGCGCCTTCTGCACGTGCGGGTCGGCCATCGCGGCGGCCTCCAGGTCGGCCTCGGACACGTCCGGGCTGACCTCCAGCCGCGCACGCACCTTGCCCTGCACCTGCACCACAGCGGTCACAGAGTCCTCGACCAGCAGCGACTCGTCGACGGCCGGGAAACCGACGCGGGCGACGGTCGGCTCGTGGCCCAGCCGCTCCCACATCTCCTCGGCGGTGTACGGCGCGACCAGGCTCAGCAGGATCGCGACCGCCTCGGCGGCCTCGCGTACGGCGGGGTCCGCCGGACCGCAGCCGGAGTCGATGGCCTTCCGAGTGGCGTTCACCAGCTCCATGATCCGCGCGACCATGACGTTGAACCGGTGGCTCTCGATCAGCTCGATCGCGTCGTGAACGGTCTTGTGCGTGACCTTGCGCAGCGACTCGTCACCGGTCGTCGGGTCGGCCCCGACGGGCGCGGTCACGTCGCCGCTCAGCCGCCACGCACGCTGCAGGAACTTCAGCGAGCCCCCGGGCGACATGTCGGCCCAGTCGATGTCGGCCTCGGGCGGGCCGGCGAAGACCATGGTCAGCCGGATCGCGTCGACGCCGTACTTGTCGATCATCTCGCCCAGGTCGACGCCGTTGCCCAGCGACTTCGACATGCCGCGGCCCTCGTTGATGACCTCGCCCTGGTTCATCAGGGCGGCGAACGGCTCCTCGAAGTCGACCATGCCCATGTCGTGCAGAACCTTGGTGAAGAAGCGGCTGTACAGCAGGTGCAGGATCGCGTGCTCGACGCCGCCGACGTACTGGTGCGCGGGCATCCACCGGCGCACCGCCTCGACGTCGAACGGGCCGTCGGTGTAGTTCGGCGAGCAGTAGCGGAAGAAGTACCAGGACGAGTCGACGAACGTGTCCATCGTGTCGCTGTCGCGCTTCGCCGGGCCGCCGCACTGCGGGCAGTCGACGTTGACCCAGTCCTCGGCCGCGGCCAGCGGCGAGACGCCCTTGGGCTTCAGGTCCGCACCGCGCAGGTCGGGCAGCTCGACCGGCAGCTGGTCCTCGGGTACGGCGACCTCGCCGCACTTCTCGCAGTGGATGATGGGGATCGGGCAGCCCCAGTAGCGCTGCCGGCTCAGCAGCCAGTCGCGCAGCCGGAAGTTGACCGTCCCCTTGCCGGCGCCCTTCTCCTCCAGGATCTCGATGATCTTGGCGATGCCGGTGGCCTTGTCGTCGATGCCGTCCAGCGGGCCGCTGTTGACGTAGACACCGTCGCCGGTGGTGGCCTCGTAGGTCTCCTCCGGGTTCGGCTCACCGGTGTCGACGACGCGGCGCACGGGCAGGCCGAACTCCTTGGCGAAGTCCAGGTCGCGCTGGTCGTGCGCAGGCACGGCCATGATCGCGCCGGTGCCGTAGTCGGCCAGCACGTAGTCGGCCGCCCACACCGGGATCCGCTCGCCGTTGACCGGGTTGACCGCGGTGACGCCCAGGTCGACGCCGGTCTTCGGCCGGTCGGTGGACAGGCGGTCGATGTCGGTCTCCTTGCGCACCTCCTCCAGGTACGCCGTGTACGCCTCGCGCTGCGCGGGCGCGACGATCTCCTCCGCCAGCTTCGCGTCGGCGGCGACGACCATGAACGTGGCGCCGTACAGCGTGTCCGGGCGCGTCGTGAACACCGTGACGGTGCGCGACGAGCCGTCGGCCAGCTCGATCTCGAAGTCGACGTGCGCGCCCTCGGAGCGGCCGATCCAGTTGCGCTGCATCGCCAGCACCTTGGAGGGCCAGGTCTTCTCCAGCGGCTCCATGTCGTCCAGCAGCCGCTGGGCGTAGTCGGTGATCTTGAAGTACCACTGCGACAGCTCCCGCTTGGTCACCGTCGCGCCGCACCGCTCGCAGGCGCCGTTGACGACCTGCTCGTTGGCCAGCACGGTCTGGTCGTTGGGGCACCAGTTGACCGGCGAGAACTTCCGGTAAGCCAGGCCGCGCTCGCGGAACTTCAGGAACAGCCACTGCGTCCAGCGGTAGTACTCCGGGTCGGACGTATGCAGCCGGCGCGACCAGTCGAACGAGATCGCGTAGCGCTTGAACGACTCCGCCTGCGTCTCGATGTTGGCGTAGGTGAAGACGGCGGGGTTCTCGTTGCGCTTGATCGCGGCGTTCTCCGCGGGCAGGCCGAAGGAGTCCCAGCCGATGGGGTTCAGCACGTCGTACCCCTGCTGCCACCAGGCGCGCGCGATCACGTCGTGCAGCGCCATCACCTCGGCGTGACCCATGTGCAGGTCGCCGCTCGGGTAGGGGAACATCGTGAGCGCGTAGCGCCGCTCGCGGCTGCCGTCGTCGATCGCCTTGAACGGGTCCAGCTTCTCCCAGACCGCGCGCCACTTCTCCTGCGTCGCGACGATGTCGTAGCCGGTGGCCTCGCTGCTGTGGTCCTGCTGCTGCTCGCTCATCTCGTCTTCCCTCTGCGGTTCCGCTGGTGGCTGGTGGGTCCTGCCGGCCCGGGTCCCGGGCACAAAAAAGCCCCTCAGGCACGAGGGGCAGCCGCGTCGACGTCGTTCAGGTCAACGCGGCCTGGTAAGCAGGAGGGTCGTCCGCATGTCAGCAGGTTACCGCAACGGCACCCGCGTCCGCTCAGTCGACCGCGACGAAGGAGAGCCGGCCCGAGCCGTACGACGGGATCCCGACGACGAGGTCGAGCCGCCGCCCCGGTACGGCGGCCAGCGCGACGACGTCCGGGGGCGTGTCGATCCCGGCGCGGTGCACCGACCAGAGCCGCACCCGGCGCCGGCCCGGCCCGTTCACCGCGGCGGCGCAGACGTTGAGCACCTCGTCGAGGTTCTCGGCCAGCATCTCCGGCAGCACGCCGCGCCGGGCCGCGCTCTCGGCGAGCGGCGATGGCACCAGGCCGACCGCGGCACCGGCGTGTGCACAGAAGTCCGTGTCCGCGACCGTCACCACCCGGGTCGCCAGCCGGTCGTCGACGAAGACACCGAAGGTGGTGCGGCCGTCCTCGCCGGAGTACGGGTCGCCGGGTTCGACCGTGACGTCGCGGCCGAGCAGCGTGACGAGCACGTCGCGGACGTCGTACGGCGTGGGCACGTGAGCAGTTCCGCTCTCCTCCTGCTGCTCCCCAGGCGTTCGGTCGGGCGCCGTGCCGTCGACCGCGGCCGCGAGGTCCTCGGCGACGACCGGCTTGGCGAGCACGAGGTCCGCGCCCGCCCGCAGCGCCTCGGCCTCGGTGGTCGGTGACGCGCCCTCGGCACTGACCACCACGATCCGGGCGCGAGGCACGGCCAGGCGCAGCGACGACACCAGGTCCGGTCCGCGCAGCCCCGGCACGTTCCAGCCGGTGACCACGACCTTCGGGTCGTCCTCGCGCGCCAGTCGCACAGCGCCGTGCCCGTGGTCGGCCGGCAGCACGTCGTACGCGTCGAGGCCGCCCTGGCGCAGCGCGCGCACCAGGACCTGCCGCATCACGCGGCTCTCCTCGACGAGCAGGAGCTTCACGGCGTACCCCCGAGACCGGACGACGTCCGGGCGACGTCACCCCGAGCCTGCCAGGCCCGGCCGCCTCATGCGAACCGCGACGCGCTCCCGCCCGCCGAGTCGGCGCAACTTGCCCCTTGCCGAGGACAAGACGCGCCGGCCCGCGAAGCCGTCAGATGCGGACGGTGTCGAGGACCTCCTCGAGACGCACCAGGCCGTGCCGCAGCTCGCGGTAGGTCTCCTCGCCCAGGGCGTCCTCCCAGGCCTTCTCGACGTCGCGCGTGACCTGGTGGATGACGCTGGCCGCGTCCCACCCACGGTCGGTGAGCCGCACGATGCGGGTACGGCGGTCGCCGGTCGCGGTCTCGCGCCGGATGTAGCCGCCCTCCTCGAGCTGGTGCAGCAGGTGGTTCATCGCCTGCTTGGACGCGTAGGTGCGCTGCGCCAGGACGCCCGGCCGGACGCCGTCAGGGCCCGGGTACTGGAACACCCCCAGGTGCGCCGGCAGGATGTCGTGGTACCCCGCCGCCGCGAGGCCCGCCATGATCTGGTGTCTCACGACGACAGCCGGGCGGCGCAGCAGCGCCGCCGCCAACGGCATTCCGTCGACGTACTTCTCCCCCACAATGTGCCCCCTCAGAGCGGATCGAACGGGCCCGGCAAGCTCCCCCCTGCCGTGGACCGCATGGTGGTCAAATTGTGGTCCGCTCCGCGGGACCGCGATAGTGGTTCGCGGTTTATTTACCAAGCAACGATCAGGCTTTACCTTGTCCGGTTTCGTCCCGGTCCGTCCCGGTGGACTCCGGCTCCTCGGGAACCCGGACCGGCCGCGCCTTGGCCCAGACCTGGAACAGCGCGGCCACCACGACCATGCCGAGCCCGGCCCACAGGTTGATGTTCATCCCGCCGGCGCGTTCGAGCTCCTGCTCGGAGGTCCCGACCAGGCCCATGACGACGAGCACCACGCCGTAGAGCCCGATGAGCAGCGCGATGAACGTGCGGATGTCGAAGGCGCCCGCCTGGTGGGTCGCGCCCTGCGTCGCGTCGCCCTTGGGGGCGTGGGACTTGCTGTCGCTCATGTCGGCTCCTACCAGAACAGGATGTTGAGGGCGATGACCAGGACGAGGGCGACGCCCGCGAGCTTGGTGGGCTGCTGGAACCACGGCAGGGCCACGACCGACTCGTGCTCGTCGACCCGCCTCGTCCGGGAGTAGACCAGCCCCTCGAGCTCGGACTCGGGCTTCGCTGTCGTCCGCAGGCTGACCAGCACCGAGACGACCACGTCGACCACGAACGCGGCGCCGGCGGCGACGAACGCGCCGCCCTGCTCACCGATGCCGATCACACCGAGCACGTCCTCGCTCAGGACCCAGATCGTGACCGCTGCCGCCGTACCGGCGACGAGGCCGGACCAGCCGGCGGCCGCGGTCATCCGCTTCCAGAACATGCCGAGGATGAACGTCGCGAACAGCGGCGCGTTGAAGAAGCCGAACAGCGTCTGCAGGTAGGTCATGATGTTCTCGTAGCTGGCCGCGAACGTCGCCGTGCCGATCGCGATGACCGTCGCCCCGACCGTGGCGACCCGGCCCACGGTCGTGTAATACGAATCCTCCTTGTCGCGGACGACGTAGGTCTGCCAGAGGTCGTACGAGAACACCGTGTTGAACGCCGAGATGTTCGCGGCCATGCCGGCCATGAACGACGCCAGCAGGCCGGCGATCGCGACGCCGAGCATGCCGTTGGGCAGCAGGTCGCGCATCAGGTACAGGATCGCGTCGTTGTACGTCGCGCCTCCGGAGCCGTCCTCCTTGAACTGGACGAGCTCCTGCACGGAGACCGCCGCGATCATGCCCGGGATGATCACGATGAACGGCACGAACATCTTCGGGAACGCGCCGATGATCGGCGACCGCTGCGCGGCCGACATCGAGCTGGACGCCATCGCGCGTTGCACCTCGACGAAGTTCGTCGTCCAGTAGCCGAACGACAGCACGAAGCCGAGGCCGAACACGATGCCGATCACCGACAGCACCGGGTTGTCGAAGCCGGAGAGCGCCGTACCGGGCCACGACGACAGCTGCTCCGCGCCGCCGCTGGAGGACGCTACCTTGTCGGTGAGACCGTCCCAGCCGCCGACCTTGTTCAGACCGACGATCGTCAGCGGCAGCAGGGCCGCCACGATCACGAAGAACTGCAGGACCTCGTTGTAGATCGCGGCCGAGAGGCCGCCGAGCGCGGTGTAGGTCAGCACGATCGCCGCGGCGACGATCAGCGAGACCCACAGCGGCCAGCCGAGCAGCACCTCGACGATGCTGGCGAGCAGGAACAGGTTGATGCCGGCGATCAGCAGCTGCGCGAGCGCGAAGCTGATCGCGTTGACCAGGTGCGCCGCGGGACCGAACCGGCGGTTCATGAACTCCGGCACCGAGCGGACCTTGGAGCCGTAGTAGAAGGGCATCATCACGACGCCGAGGAACAGCATCGCGGGTACGGCGCCCACCCAGAAGTAGTGCATCGTCGGGATGCCGTAGTTGGCGCCGTTGGCGGACATGCCGATGATCTCGACCGCGCCGAGGTTCGCGGAGATGAACGCCAGGCCGGTGACCCACGCCGGCAGCGACCGGCCCGAGAGGAAGAAGTCGAGGCTGCTGGAGACCGAGCGTCTGGCCAGCACGCCGATGCCGATGACGAACAGGAAGTACACCGCGATCAGCAGGTAGTCCACCCAGTTGGCGTCCAGCCGCAGCTGGGCGTCCGCCGCCAGAATCATCAGTTCTCCTCGCACCTCGGAGCGGGGGTCCGGGACAGGGCCTAACGGATCTCCTTCCCCGCGGAGGGGCGGCGCATGCATGCCGCAGGGATGCGCTCCGGACGCGCCGTACGTCGTGACAAGCGGACTGCGGCGATCCCCTAGGGTCTGGTCTCATGAAGGTTCTCGTCACCGGCGGCGCCGGCTACATCGGATCGATCACCGCCAAGGCGCTCGAGGAGGCCGGCCACACGCCGGTGATCCTCGACTCGCTCCTCACCGGCCCCCGGGTGTTCGTCAAGGACCGGATCTTCTACGAGGGCGACATCGCCGACCGGGACCTGCTCGCGCGCGTCGTCGCGGAGCACCCCGACATCGACTGCACCATCCACATGGCGGCCCGCATCATCGTTCCGGAGTCGGTCGAGAAGCCCTACGAGTACTACCGCGACAACGTCGCCAAGTCGCTCGAGATGTTCGACCAGCTGACTCGGCTCGGCAAGCCGCGCGTGGTGTTCTCCTCCAGCGCCTCGCTCTACGCGATGAAGGAGGGCTTCGAGGTGACCGAGGAGGACCCGCTCGACCCGCCCTCGCCGTACGCCCGCACCAAGGGAATGATGGAGACGGTGCTGCGCGACATCTCGGCGGCCACCGACCTCCGTGCAGTGATCCTGCGCTACTTCAACCCGATCGGCTCCGACCCCGACCTCGAGTCCGGCATCTACGTCCGCGAGCCGTCGCACGTGCTCGGGCAGCTGGTGATGGCGGCACAGGGTCTCAAGGACTCGTTCACGATCACAGGCACCGACCTGCCCACGCGCGACGGGACCGGCATCCGTGACTACATCCACGTCTGGGACCTGGCCAAGGCGCACGTCCAGGCGGTGGAGCGCTTCGACGACGTGCTCGCGAAGGTCGGCGAGCCGAGCACGATCATCAACGTGGGTACCGGCTCCGGCGTCACGGTGCGCGAGCTCGTCGCCGCGTTCGAGCGGGTCTTCGGCCAGTCCGTGCCCGTCAAGGAGGCGCCGCCGCGGCCGGGTGACGCCGTCGGCGCGTTCGCCAACGTGGACAAGGCCCGCGACGTGCTCGACTGGACCGCCGAGCTCAGCCTCGACGACGCCATCGCGTCCGCGCTCGCCTGGGGCCGCAAGCGCAAGGAGATCCTCGGTTATGACTGAGGCCGGCGTGCTCGACCTGTTCCGCCTCGACGGCAAGGTCGCCGTCGTCACCGGAGCCTCGTCGGGACTCGGCGTCGCGTTCGCCCGAGCGCTGGCAGAGGCCGGCGCTGATGTGGCGCTGGGCGCCCGCCGGGTGGAGCGCCTCGAGGAGACCAAGGCGCTGGTCGAGAGCGCCGGACGGCGCGCGCTCGCCGTCGCGACCGACGTCGCGAAGCCCGAGGACTGTCAGGCGCTCGTGGACGCCGCGATGGAGGCGTTCGGCCGGGTCGACGTGCTCGTCAACAACGCCGGCGTCGGCACCGCCGTGCCCGCCACCCGCGAGGCGCCCGAGCAGTTCCGCCAGGTCATCGACGTCAACCTCAACGGGTGCTACTGGATGGCCCAGGCCTGCGGCCGCGTGATGCAGCCGGGCAGCAGCATCGTCAACATCAGCAGCGTCCTCGGACTCACCACCGCGGGCCTCCCGCAGGCGGCGTACTCCGCGAGCAAGGCGGGCCTCATCGGCCTCACCCGCGACCTCGCCCAGCAGTGGTCGGGCCGCAAAGGCATCCGGGTCAACGCGCTGGCGCCCGGCTTCTTCGCCTCGGAGATGACCGACCAGTACCCCGACGGCTACCTCGACTCGATGAGCCCGCGCATTCCGCTCGGCCGCAAGGGCGACGCCGCCGAGCTCGCCGCCGCGCTGGTGTTCCTCGCCAGCGACGCCGGCGGCTACGTCACCGGGCAGACCATCCCCGTCGATGGCGGGCTGACCATCACCTGACGCCCGCTCAGTCGCCCTGCCGCCGCGAGGTGGGATCATGGAGACATGAGCAGCAACTCGGCGAACATGCGCGCCCTCCGCAACGGTCTCCAGCTGAACTTCCCGCAGTCGTTGGGGGTCTACGACGAGTACGCCGACGCGCAGAAGGCCGTGGACTACTTGTCCGACAACGGGTTCCCGGTCGAGAACTGCATGATCGTCGGCACCGACCTCAAGCAGGTCGAGCGCGTCACCGGCCGGCTCACCACCGGTCGCGTCGCCCTCGGCGGCCTGCTCTCGGGCGTCTGGCTGGGCCTGTTCGTGGGTCTGGTCTTCTCGCTGTTCGGCCCCGGGTCGGCGGTGAGCATCATCGCCTCCACCGCGGTCTTCGGCGCGCTGTTCGGGGTGATCTGGGCGCTCGCCGGGTACGCCGCCACACGCGGCCGGCGCGACTTCAGCTCCGTGAGTCAGATCGTGGCCACGCGCTACGAGGTGCTCGTCGAGCACAAGTACGCCGCGCAGGGACGAGAGCTGCTCGCGAAGATGCCGGGCAACAAGGCGACCGACAACCCGTTCGCCTGAGCTCCCGGCGTTCTGGTCATATCCCCCGATCTCGTCATTGTCCGACCGCGCGGGCGGGCGAAGACTGACCTGAGGGGACCGCCGGCCGCCGGAGGTGGGGGCTGTGACCGACCAGCACGCCTCGTCCGAGAGCGGTCTGTCGCGGCAGCTGCTCCGGGCACGCGAGCAGTCGACCGCGAGCCGGGAGATCCTCGTCGCCCTGGGCCGTGCCGGCGCGGACCCAGCGCTGGTGCTCGACACCGTCGTCGACCGGGCCCTGGACCTGCTGCACGCCCAGGCGGCCCAGCTCAACATCGTCGAGGGTGACCGCGTACGCCCCCAGCGCATGGTCGGCGACGTCAGCGAGGCGTTCCGGCGCTACATCGTCGACCACCCCGTCCGCCTGGATCGCAGCGGTCTGGTCGGCCGGGTCGTGGAGGACCGCCGCGCCCAGCAGATCGTCGACGTGCTGGACGACCCGACGTACGGACGTCTCGACCTCCAGGAGCTCGCCGGGTTCCGCACCCTGATGTCGGCACCGATGCTCCTCGACGACGCGGTCGTCGGCGTGCTGTCGGTGTGGCGGACCGAGGTCGACCCGTTCGACCAGCAGGAGCAGGACGTCCTGATGTCGTTCGCGGCGCAGGCCGCGATCGTGCTGCGCCAGGTCGAGCTGCGCCGCGCGCTCGAGGCGAAGGTGGCCCAGCTCGAGTCCCTCGGCGAGGTCGGCGACGCGGTCGCCTCCAGCCTCGACCTGGACGAGGTGCTCAGCCGCGTCGTAGAGCACGCCGTGCGGATGACCGGCACCCACGGCGGCTCGATCATGGAGTTCGACCAGCGCGACGAGTCGTTCGCCGTCCGCGCCGCCTTCGGCAGCAGCGACGAGCTCCTGGAGGCGCTGCGCCAGGTGCGGATCCGGGCGGACTCGACGCTCGTCGGAAGGGCGGCACTCGACGGGCGTCCCCTGCAGGTCGCCGACCTGTCCGGCACGGACCTCGACGAGCACACGCGGATCCTGTACGACGACGGCTGGCGGTCGGTGCTGGCCGTGCCGATCCTGCGCGAGGGCCGGATGCTCGGCGCGCTCGTGGTGCGGCGCCGTACCACCGGCGGGTTCTCCGACGACGTCGTCGACCTGCTTGAGACCCTCGCCTCGCAGTCAGCCCTCGCGATCGTGAACGCGCGCCTGTTCCGTGAGGTGCAGACCAAGTCGGCCGAGCTCGAGGTGGCCAGCCGGCACAAGTCAGAGTTCCTCGCGAGCATGTCGCACGAGCTGCGCACGCCGCTCAACGCCGTGATCGGCTTCTCCGAGGTGCTGCTCGACCGGCTCTTCGGGGAGCTCAACGAGCGGCAGGAGGAGTACCTCCACGACATCCGGAACTCGGGCCGGCACCTGCTCGAGCTGCTCAACGAGATCCTCGACCTGTCGAAGGTCGAGGCCGGACAGATGACGCTGGAGACGACGCGGTTCTCGGTGCCGTCGGCGCTGGAGTACACCCTGTCGCTCGTCCGTGAGCGCGCCGCAGCCCATGCCGTCACCCTCGAACTGCGCGTGGCCGACGACGTGGGCTCGATCGACGCCGACGAGCTCCGGTTCAAGCAGGTCGTGCTCAACCTGGTCTCCAACGCCGTGAAGTTCACCCGGGACGGCGGGCACGTCTCGGTCTCCTGCCGCCGGGTCGGCGACGAGGTGCAGGTGGAGGTCACCGACGACGGCATCGGCATCCCGCCCGAGGACCACGCCCGGATCTTCGAGTCGTTCCAGCAGGGCGGCCGCGGAGCGCCTCGGGAGGAGGGCACCGGCCTCGGGCTCACCTTGTGCCGGCGGCTGGTCGAGCTTTTCGGCGGACGCCTCTGGATGGAGTCGGAGGTCGGCATCGGGAGCATGTTCGGCTTCGCGATCCCGGCACCCCGACGCGACCTGCCACGCGCCGGCGCCGCTGCAGGGGACGGGCGCCCGGTGGTCCTGCTGGTGGACGACGACCCGGCTTCGCTCGACCTCGTCGCCGCCTACCTCGAGGACACCCCGGTGCGGCTGCTGCGCGCGGTCGACGGCGAGCAGGCGCTCGCCCTCACCGCTCAGGCGGTGCCGGCCGCCGTCGTCCTGGACATCCGGCTGCCGCACCGCAACGGCTGGGAGGTGCTCGCCGACCTGAAGGCGGACCCCCGGACGGCCGACGTACCCGTGGTCGTGGCGACGATCGTCGACGACCGGCCGCGGGGGCTGACCCTCGGCGCCGCGGAGTACCTGCTCAAGCCGATCCGCCGAGACGATCTCGTCGGCGCACTTCGGCGCGTGGGCGTGATCGACCCGGCACCCGGCCCCGTGGAGGTGCCGTGAACGAGCACCCGAGGATCCTCGTCGTCGAGGACCACCCGTTGAACCGCAAGCTGGTGCGCGACGTGCTGCAGGCCGCCGGCTACGAGGTCGTCGAGGCCGCCACAGGCGAGGAAGGCCTCACCGCGGTCGAGACGGCTCCCCCGGACCTCGTGCTGATGGACCTTCAGCTGCCGGGCATCGACGGGACCGAGACCCTCCACCGGATGCGGGAGGGGCTCCTGGACCCGTCGGTGCCGGTGGTCGCGGTGACGGCTTTCGCCATGCCGAGCGACCGGGCGGGAGCTGCTGAGGCCGGCTTCGACGGGTACGTCGAGAAACCGATCAGCGTGCGCGCCCTGCCCGCACAGGTGCGGTCCTACCTCGACGGAGCCGGATCGTGAGCGCAGCCGGCCCGGACCGCCCCGTCACCGTGCTGGCGGTCGACGACCAGCCCGCCAACCTCCGGCTGCTCGACGCCGTGCTCGCGCCGCGCGGCTACCGGGTGCTCGCCGTGCCGTCGGGCGAGGTCGCTCTCGAGATGCTGGCCGGCCCGTCGGGCGCCGACGTCGATGTCGTGCTGCTGGACATCCTGATGCCGGGCATCGACGGCTACGAGACCTGCCGCCGGATCCGCGCCGACGAGCGTACGGCGTACCTGCCGGTCGTCATGGTCACCGCGAGCGGCGCGCAGCAGCGGCTCGAGGCCCTCGAGGCCGGCGCGGACGACTTCGTCGCCAAGCCGTTCGACCAGAGCGAGCTGCTGGCGCGAGTCGCGTCGCTCGCCCGCATCAAGCGCTACCACGACACGATCCGCGAGCAGGCGCGTGAGCTGGCGCGCTGGAACGACGTCCTGGAGGCCCGGGTCGAGGCGGCGGTGGCCGAGCTCGAGCGCACCCAGAGGCTGCGACGGTTCCTCTCGCCGCAGCTGGCCGACCTGGTCCTCGACGACGAGTCGCTGCTGGAGAGCCACCGCCGCGAGATCGTCGTGGTGTTCGCGGACTTCTGCGACTTCACCCCGTTCGCCGAGACCAGCGAGCCGGAGGAGGTCATGGATGTCCTCGCGCAGTTCCACGACGTCGTGGGCCGCGCGGTGCACGCGCACAGCGGCACTCTCGAGCGCTTCACCGGCGACGGCGTCATGGTCTTCCTCAACGACCCGGTGCCGGTCCAGGACCCGGCCGGGCAGGCCGTCGCCATGGCGCTCCGGATCCGGGACGAGGTCCACGAGCTGGCCGGTCGGTGGAGGCGCCTCGGTCACGACCTCGCCGTACGTCTCGGCGTGGCGCAGGGTTATGCCACCCTGGGCCGGATCGGGTTCTCCGGCCGCTTCGACTACGCCGCGATCGGGAGTGTCACCAACCTCGCGGCCCGGCTCTGCTCCGACGCCGAGCCGTGGCAGGTGCGGGTCACCGACCGCGTGCTCGCCGCCGTCGAACCCGGCTACGCGGGTGACCTGGTCGGCGACGTGCGCCCCAAGGGGTTCAGCCGTCCGGTGCGCGTGCACTCCGTCCGCCCCGCGCACCAGTCCTCCCGCACGACCGAGCAGGTGAGCCCATGACGCGCACGACCGACGAGACCACGCTCCTCCCCCGGCAGGCCGTGCCGCCGGCAGGCGCCGGACGGCGGTTGGACGACCTCGACGAGACCGAGCGGTACGCCGTCTTCGACGAGCTGCAGCGGCGAATGCCGGACGTGTGGCGGTCGATCCAGTCCGACGTCGCGGACGAGAGCGTTGTGGTCGTGCCGTCGGTCAGCCTGTCGATGACTTCGGCCGGCAGCGGCACGCTGATGCAGGCGATGGAGGAGCGGGCGCTGTTCCTGCTGCTCCTGCTCCGACAGCCCCGCCTGCGGATGATCTACGTGACGTCGGCACCCATCGCCGAGGAGGTCGTGGAGTACTACCTCGGCCTGCTGCCCGGCGTGATCCCGAGCCACGCGCGTGCGCGGCTGACCTTGCTGTCGGTCGGCGACGCGTCACCGACGCCGCTGAGCGAGAAGCTGCTCGCCCGCCCGCGGTTGCTCCGTCAGATCCGGGAGCTCGTGCCGAACCCGCTGCACAGCCACCTCATCCCCTACAACACGACCCCGCTCGAACGTGACGTCGCCGTGTCGCTGGGCATCCCGATGTTCGGCGCCGACCCGCGCCTCGAGCCGCTCGGCACGAAGTCGGGCTGCCGGCGGCTGTTCCGGGAGCTGCAGGTGCCTTGCCCCGTCGGCGCCGAGGACCTGCACGGCGTCGACGACCTCGTCGACGCGCTGGTGCGGATGCGTCAGGAGCGGCCGTCGATGACGGCTGCCGTGGTGAAGCTCGACGAGGGTGTCTCCGGCAAGGGCAACGCACTGCTGCACCTCCACGACCTGCCCGCATCGGGGTCCGCCGGTGAGGCCGCCGCGCTGCGGGAGCGGCTCCGGGCGCTCGAGCCCGAGGACGAGTCGCTCGACGCCCCGGCCTACCTGGCGCTGTTCGCGCAGCAGAGCGGCATCGTCGAGGAGCGCATCACCGGGGACGACCTGACCAGTCCGAGCGTGCAGATGCGCGTGCTGCCCGATGGTTCCGTCGAGCTGCTGTCGACCCACGACCAGCTGCTCGGCGGACCGTCCGGCCAGGCGTACATCGGGTGCCGGTTCCCGGCCGACCCGAGCTACTCGCGCCTGATCTCCGAGCCGGCGATGGTGATCGGCCGCCACCTGGCCACGCTCGGGGCGCTGGGACGCTTCGCGGTCGACTTCGTCGTGGTGCGCGAGGGCGACACCTGGACGCCGTACGCGATCGAGCTGAACCTGCGCAAGGGCGGCACCACGCACCCGTTCCTCACCATGCAGTACCTGACCGACGGGTCGTACGACGGGCTGTCCGGTCGGTTCCTGACGGCGAACGGCGCCGAGAAGCACCTGGTCGCGACCGACCACCTCGAGGACGAGCGGCTGAAGGCACTGACAGTCGGGTGGCTGCTCGACGTGGTCGCGACCCGGCGGCTGCACTACGACCAGGCGCGCGAGTGCGGCGTGGTGCTGCACATGATGAGCAGCCTCACCGAGTGCGGCCGGATCGGGCTCACCGCTGTCGGCGACACCGCGGACGAGGCGTGGCTGATCTACCGGGACGCGGAGCGGACCATCCTCGAGGAGGCCGAGCAGGCGCTCGCGGACGGTCCGCTGGTCGGTTGATCAGAGCTCGCGCAACAGCTCGTCGAGCTTCTCGTAGCCCTCGTGGATGCCGACCTCCATGCCGCTGGACAGCATCCCGTCGCGGGCCTCGATCGACTCGAGCACGGACAGCGACTCGATGCGCGTGCGGCCGTCGCCCAGGTCGACGAACGTGTTGATGTCGAGCGAGACGCCGTCGGGCATGCCCTCCCACGTGAAGGTCTGGACGAGCCGCTCGTGCGGTCGCACCTCGTGGAACGACCCGTAGAACGACGCGACGACCTCGCCCTCCTGGAGGGCGTCGTACCGGTAGTGACCGCCGGTCTTGGCGTCCCACTCCTTGATGTCCATGTCGACGGAGCGCGGGCCCATCCACTTCGCGACGAGCTCCGGGTCCGTCCACGCGCGGAAGACCTTCTCCGGCGGCGCGTCGAAGTCGCGGACGATCTTGCAGGTCGGCAGGTTCGGGTCCGCCTCGATCGTGGCGCGCTCGACCCGGTCGGTGCTGTGCTGCGTGCTGGTCATGCTCCCTCTCCTCAGCTCTTGGCGGGTTCCTCGTCGTCCATCTCCGCCAGCACGGCGTCGAGGCGCTGGAACCGCTCCTCGGCCCGGCGGCGGTACCGCTCGATCCACTTCGTCATGAGGTCGAACACCTCGGCCTCCAGGTGCACGGGCCGGCGCTGCGCGTCGCGGCTGCGGCTGACCAGGCCGGCATCCTCGAGCACCTTGAGGTGCTTCGACACCGCCTGCACGGACACGTCGTAGGGCGCCGCGAGCTCGCTCACCGTCGCGTCGCCGACGGCCAGGCGGCCGACCATGTCGCGCCGGGTCGGGTCGGCCAGCGCCGCGAACACCCGCGACAGCCGGTCCTCCGCCGCTGCGCCCATCTCGCCTCCGTCGTACTCAACCATCTGGTTGAAGAACGGTACGGCGCGCGAGCTTCTTTGTCAACCATCCGGTTGACAAAGGTTGCTGTAACGCGGGGTTATCGCCGCTCAACAAGGGAAATGCCGCGTGGAGAGCGTCCATAACGCGTGGGAAGCGACTCAGGGCACGACCACGGCCTTGCCGGTGATCCGCCCGGCGCCGAGGTCGGCGAGCGCTTGGCGGGCCTCGTCGAGGGAGTAGCGGCGGGTGACGACGGGAGCCAGCCCGCCCGCGCGGTGGACGGCCAGCAGCTCCTCGATCGCCTCGGCGTTCGGACGCGCGAGCATGCCGGCCATCCGCTGACCGGTGAACCAGCCGACCACCCGCGCACGGACCTGGCGACCCAGGCCGCCTAGCAGCGGCCCGCCGTCCTCGCCGCCGACGAACACCAGCCGCCCCTTGGGCGCCAGCACCTGGCGCAGCTCGCGCACGGACCGGTTGCCGGCGATGTCGAGCACCACGTCGTAGCCGCCACCGCGCGCGTCGATCGCCTCCCGCTTGTAGTCGATGACGTCCTCCGCCCCGAGCCCGCGGACGAAGTCGGCCTTGGCCCCGCTCGCCACGCCGACGACCTCGGCCCCCGCCGCAATTGCGAACAGCACGGCGAACGCGCCGACCGCGCCTGAGGCGCCGATCACCAACACCCGCTCCCCCGACTTCACCCGCGCGTGACGGTGCAGGGCCTGGTGCGCCGTCGTGCCGGAGTCGGGCATCCCGCCGGCCTCGGCGACGTCGAGGTCGTCGGGGCGAGCGACCACGGCGTCCGCGTCGACCACCGCGTGCTCGGCGAACGTGGCCTTGCCCATGCCCATGATGGCATCGCCGACCGACCACCTCGTCACCTCGGACCCCACCGCCACGACGCGCCCGGTGACCTCGAAGCCGGGCACCTGGTTGCGCGGGCGACGCAGCCCTATCGCCAGCCGTACGGCGTAGGGGCGGCCGACCGAGAGGTGCCATGCGCCCCGCGAGACGCCGGCCGCCTCGACCTTCACCAGCACCTGGCGCGACCCCGGCTCGGGCACCGGCCGCTCCTCGACGTCCAGCTGGACGCCGTACGCGTGCTGCACCGCGGCTCGCATCCGCGTCCCGCCTGCCCGTTCGGTGGTGATCATCGGGGTCTCCCTCCCTCGTCTTACACTGTAAGGAAGAGTAGGCTTACGCCGTAAGGATGTCAACAGACAGGATCCCGATGCCTCGCACCCGCTCGTCCACGACCGACCGCCCGGGCCTGAGCCGCGACGCCGTCGTGGCGGCGGCGACGGAGATGGCCGACGCCGAGGGGCTCGATCGGCTCAGCATGCGGCGGCTCGGCGAGCGGCTGGGCGTCGAGGCGATGTCGCTGTACCACCACGTCCCCAACAAGCCCGCCCTGCTCGACGCGATGGTCGACCAGGTCTTCGCCGAGATGGCGGTGCCCGAGGGGGACGACTGGCGGGCGGGGCTGCGGGCGCGGGCCGTCTCGCAGCGCGCGGTCCTGCGCCGGCACCGCTGGGCCCTCGCGGTGATCGAGTCGCGCCGCTCTCCCGGGCCCGAGAACCTCCGGCACCACGACGCCACGCTCGGCTTCCTGCGCCGCAACGGCTTCAGCCTGCGCGCCACCGGCCACGCCTACGCGCTGCTCGACGCCTACGTGATGGGGTTCGTGCTCCAGGAGCAGCAGCTCCCGTTCGACGACAGCAACGCCGCGGAGGTCGCCGTCGAGCTGCTCGACTCGAACGCCGGCCTCGACCTGCCGCACCTCACGGAGTACGCGCAGGAGGTCGTGATGGCGGGCAGCTACGACTTCGGCGACGAGTTCGAGGTCGGCCTGGACCTGGTCCTGGACGCAGTCGGCACGCTGCGTTCGGCACAGCGGCCCCGGAAACACGACGACTGACTCTGGGACGGTCTCACTCGTCAGAAGTGGAGCTGAGGGGACTCGAACCCCTGACCCCTCCATGCCATGGCCAGAGATGAGGGACCCGCTACCAGCTGCGCCCGCGCAGCCCGCCGGAAACACGAAGACCGACCCTGGGGTCGGTCTTCACTCTTCATCATCAGAAGAAGTGGAGCTGAGGGGACTCGAACCCCTGACCCCCTCCATGCCATGG
>NZ_CAMPGZ010000080.1 GCF_946885725.1 uncultured Nocardioides sp. | reverse complement strand
CCGCCGCGCACGTCGCTCTTGCGGAGTGGATCGCGTCATCTGCGGCGGAGGGTCGCACCGTGACGCTGACGACCACGAACGTCGACGACCTGCACGAGCGCGCAGCCTCGAAGACGGACGGTGTGCCCGGGCCCGTGCACCACTTGCACGGTTCGGTGTTCGCGAACCGCTGCCTCGACAGCGGGTGCGGTTGGAACCTGGTCCCGGACGTCCGACCGTCCGCCGCACGCGCTACGTGCGCCTCCTGCGGCGGACCGTCCCGGCCCGATGTCGTGCTCTTCGGTGAGGAGCTCGCGATCGACGCGCACTGGAACACCCGGAACGCCGTACGCGAATGCGACGCACTACTGGTCGTGGGCAGCTCGATGACGACGTGGACCGTGCCGAAGCTGCTTCGCTACGCGATAGACGTCCAGGCGACGTCCGTCGCCGTGAACCCGTCGGCCGAAGCCTGCGAGGGCTTCGAGCACCGGCTGGTCGCGAACGCCGACGACGTCCTCCCGCTTCTCCTGGCCCCACCCCGCGGCTGACGCAGAGCTCGCCCATTCCGGCCGGTCGAGGCATATCCTCGAGGTGGAGGCGGTCTCCATGGGCTGGGCCATGATCATGCTGTTGACAGGCACGTGCGTGCTGGCCGCGGTGTGCGGTGGGCTCTACGACGGGTGGTTGCACCGCCGGCCCGGACGACTCGTCGGCTGGTCCGACGCGCAGCGAGACCACGCGCGGATCATGAGCCGCTACTACGCCCAGTACGGACCGACGGAGTAGCACCAGGGCGCTTCCCGGGGTGTTCCTGCACGGTGTGGGCCCGCACAGGTCTTCGACGGGAGGTCTTGATCCAGGAGCAGGTCGGCGAGGACAAGCTCGCAGTGTGTCGCCCTCGTACTTTGGCCACCGCGGCCCCGCCGTTCACGCTGAACTCCTGGCATGAGGACGCCACGCTGGTGGGCCGGCCTGCCCGAGCGAGTCGGGATCCGGCCTCAGCCGCAGCAGGCGGCTGCCGGGCTGGTCCCTGCTCGACGCAGTGACTGTGCCGACTCGCGCACTCGGCCGGCGAGGCGACGCCAGGTGCTGGGGTGGCAGCAGCTGGCCAGCCGGGCCAGTCGTGACCGCCGGGCGACCTCGAGCCGATCGCGGGTCAGCTCTGCGGCGAGGAGACCTGAGGTGTTCAAAGGATGCATGGGTTCTGTCCGTCCTGTGGGTCGTGGCCGGCCGCGATTCAGCAGCAGGGAGATCCGGCGGTAGCCGGCTGGGCTTGGGTGGCCCTGGTGTCGGCGGCGGCCTCGGCGTTCTGGAAGCCCGTGCAGCAGCCGCTGGCCGCGGCGTCGTCCGCGCGCTCGAGCTCGGTGAGCTGGGCGCTGGTCTTCCCCTCGAGCTCGGGGTGGGCGTCCGCGAGGACGACGTAGTTCTCCCAGCGCTGGCCGTCGGGTCCGGTGACCCAGTGCTTGTCCTGGCGGGCGTAGCAGCACACGACGCCACCCTCGACGTCCAAGGTCAGACCCGCGGCCTCGAGCCGGTCGGCCTCGGCCTGCACCTCGTCCATCGAGGTCCGCTCGATCCCGACGTGGTTGAGCGTGCCGGTCGCCTCGGCGTTCTCGAACAGCACGAGCTTGAGCGGCGGGTTCTCGACGGCGAAGTTCGCGTAGCCCGGGCGACGCTTGGCCGGGGCGGTGTCGAACAGCGTGGAGTAGAAGTCGACGGCCTCGTCGATGTCGTTGACGTTGAGGGCGAGCTGGATGCGCGACATGAGGAGCTCCTGACGACAGTGGAAACCAATTGATGGATGTCGATGGTTACCAAAGTATTGACGTTTGTCAATGCTTTGGCAGAATGTCTCCACACCATCTGTGAGGGAGGCCTTGGTGGGCGTGAAGAAACTGCCGCTGCTGGACCAGCCGGCCGCTGTCGAGTGCTGCACCCCGCTGGCACTCGAGCCGCTGCCCGAGACCGACGCCGAGGTCCTCTCGGAGCGGTTCGCCGCGCTCGGAGACCCGGTGCGGTTGCGCCTGGTCTCGCTGCTCGCCAACGCCGACAAAGGCGCCGTGTGCGTCTGCGACCTGACCGAGCCCGTCGGCCGCTCGCAGGGCACGGTGAGCCACCACCTCAAGGTGCTGTCCAAGGCGGGACTGGTGACGGCCGAGAAGCGTGGCCGCAACATGTGGTACTCGATCGTGCCGACGGCGCTGGAGTCCCTTCGCTCGGCGCTGGCCACGCGGTGACCGAGTGACCACGGTGCGCCCTGCGCCACGCCGTACGGACCCGAGGCCGGTGTCCGGCGTGACGTGGTGCTGGTCGAGCGGCGCAGCGACCGTCTGCACCTAGCGGGGCCGACATGCATGACTACCTTTGGCACTGAGGCAAGACCCGGGAGCCACCGTGACACCAGCCGAGACCGCCGACGAGATCCGCGCCGCGCGCAACGACTTCCATCGCCTGGTCGACGGGGCCACCACCGCGGAGCTCCGCAAGCGCAGCAACGGCACCGAGTGGACCAACGACCAGCTGCTGTTCCACATGCTCTTCGGCTACATGATCGTGCGCACCCTGCTCTGGCTGGTCCGAGGATTCTCGGTGCTGCCGCCCGGCGCCTCGCGCCGGTTCGCCCAGGCCCTGAACTCCGCGACGAGACCGTTCCACGTCGTCAACTATCTCGGCTCCCTCGGCGGAGCCCGAGTGCTCGGCCACAGCGGCATGGAGGCCGTCATGGACCGCGTCACCGCGAGCCTCATCCACACGCTCGAACGCTCGACCGAGAAGCAGCTGGCTCGCGGGATGCACTTCCCGGTCGGCTGGGACCCCTACTTCCGCGACTTCATGACGGTCCAGGACGTCCTGCACTACGCCACCCAGCACTACGAGCACCACCGGCGGCAGCTCACGCTGAGCGGTGCCGGCAACCCGTGAACGGCCAGTGGTTCCGAGGAACGTCCGGTCTTGCCGAGCGGTTGCGCCGGCACCAACGCGCAGAGGAGTGGTGACACGTGGCCTCGGACCTTGAGCGGAACAAGAAGAACGTGAAGGCGTTCTACGACCTCATGCTCAACCAGTGCCGTCCACGCGAGGCCATCGAGCGCTACGCAGGCGACCAGTACCGGCAGCACAACCCTCACGTCGCCGACGGCAAGGAAGCCTTCATCGAGTACTTCGAGCGCATGGCCACGGAGTACCCCGGCAAGCACGTCGGCTTCGTCCGAGCCTTCGCAGAAGGCGAACATGTCGTCCTGCATTGCCATCAGACCTGGCCGAGCTCCGACGACTGTGCCGGCATGGACATCTTTCGGCTCGACCCGGACGGGAAGAGCGTGGAGCGCTGGGACGGTCCTGCAGGTGTTTTCCCAGAGCTCCGCCAACGACAACGGGATGTTCTGACTGCGCTGTCGACCCGGGCCGGCTGAGCTGCTTCTGTCAGCTGTGCTGGCGAGCCCGGAGCCTCCGTCGGTCGCCGCATGTGGATGGCGTTGCTGCCAGCTGGCAGGGCCCGGATCCCTGTCTGGTTCCGGTCGCTGGCTTGGATGTGACCACGATCACGGCTGCGACGAGCCGAGTCGGGAATATGGACTCAGCCGCACGCGTCTTCATGGGCGAAAACTTTCGGCGCCTTCGAGATCGTCAGAGGAGGTGTGGAAGATGACGTTGCAGCTACTGAGGAACACAGACCGTCAGGGGTGGAACCCCTTCCGCGAGTTCGATGACATGCAGCAGCGCGTTTCGAAGCTGCTGGAGTCCGGCGTCGGTCATGGTCTGGTCACCAGCTGGGTGCCCGCGGTCGACATCGAGGAGACCGACGAGGCGTTCCTGGTCGAGGCCGACCTGCCTGGCGTCAAGCGCGACGACGTCACCGTGGAGCTTCAGGACAACGAGCTGAGGATCCACGGTGAGGTCAAGGAGCGCGAGCGGACGGGCATCCTGCGCCGCCGGACCCGCCGTACGGGCCAGTTCGACTACCGCGTGGTCCTTCCCGGTGAGGTGGACGCGGACAACGTCGAGGCCAACCTTCAGGAGGGTGTCCTGCGGGTCGTGGTGCGCAAGACGGAGCACGCCAAGCCGCGCCGCATCGAGATCACCACTGGCTGAGACCAGTCGCCCCGCCCAGCGGGGCGACTGATCCTGAGCTCGGAAGGAGGGGACCGCGATGACTCTTGGACTGCTGATCATCCGTGTCGTGCTCGGGCTGCTGCTCGTCGGGCATGGCGCCCAGAAGCTCCTGGGTTGGTTCGGCGGGGCCGGGCTGCGCGGCACCGCAGGCTTCTTCGACTCCGTCGGGTACCGACCGGGCCGGCGGATGGCCGTGCTGGCCGGCCTGGCCGAGGTGACCGGCGGCGCGCTGGTCGCTCTCGGTCTGCTCACCCCGCTCGGCGCCGCGATCGTCATCGGGACGATGTTCGCCGCCGCCGCCGTCCACAGCAGCCACGGCCTGTGGAACGCCAACGGCGGCTACGAGCTGCCGCTGCTCTACGCGGTCACCGCGCTCGGGCTCGGCTTCACCGGTCCCGGTCGGGTCTCGCTCGACAGCCTGCTCGGCCTGAGCTGGTCCTGGCCGTTCGGGGTGTACGCCGCCGCGCTCGGCCTGCTCGCCGGCCTGACCATGGTCACGCTGCGACGGCGAGAGCTCGCCAAGGCGCCGACCCGCGAGGACGGGCGGTCCGAGGAGCGACCGGCAACGCGAATCGCTGCCTGATCCCGAACCACCACCGTGCCGCGGCCGTCATGGGCCGCGGCACCGGCGTGTCTACGTCGAGCACGCGCTGAGGCCGCCGAGCAGCCCCCTGCGAAGCGCGGCGGTGCGCTCGAACGAGGTCCCCTTGACCTCGCGGGTCTGGTTCGGCGATGTCGGCGTCAGCACCGCGAGGAGCACCTCGTCGATGTCCCCTGGCGACAGGCGGACCGGTGAGGTTGCGGATGCGATCGACAGGACCCAGCTGCCGGTGAAGCAGACTTGCTGAAGCTCCGCGACCACTCCGGAGGTCGGCAGCCCTGCTTGAGACTGTGCGGCTCGTGCCCAGTCGTCGGAGAGGACCGCCCCCGTGGCCATGTCGCCGATGCGCTGGTGCAGCTGTTCGAGCTCGAGCGTCGCCCAGACGACGGTGTTGGTCGGCAGGCAGTAACCGGATACGGCCTCGCGGTCGTAACCGGGGTCGCTCGAGCAGGCGGGCAGCGGGGAAGCGGCGGTGTGGGCCGTGGCGGGACGGTGATACGTCGCGCCCGCGGCGAGCTTGCGCAGTGCCACTGACCAGAAGGCGTCCAGATGACCGGTGAAGAACGGGACCGCCTCCCCGAAGCCGATGTTGCCGCCGGTCTGCAGCTCGGTGAGGGTCCGGAACGGAAGCTCTGTCGTCACCACGTTGCCTCTCGGGAACGTGGCGCACTCTCGCGGTCCCTGCTCATAACCGGTCTGGAAGGCGTTCACGCGGTCGAACGCCAACCCGTGCGCCTGCGGGGCTGTCGCGGGTGTGCCGGGGCGGTCGCGAAGCGCCAGGATCGCCCGGACCGAGGAGTCCAGGGCCGGCTCGTCGATCGCGACCGGGTCCTGGGCCGACGCCTGCGCGTTCGCCACCCAGGCCCCGGCGAAGCAGTCGGCTTGGAGCTCGATCACCACCGAGGGAGCCTTGACCCCCACTCGTGCCTGTATCGCGTGGCCCATCTCGTGCGCGAGAACGACCGCAGGCGCCAGGGCGCCGAAGGTCTGGTTGAGCTGGGGCAGGAGGTACGCCGCGTCGTAGGCGATGTAGTCGTCACCCCGGCCGCCGCAGTAGAAGGCGTTGCCCTTGATGTCGTCGTAGGTGAGGTTCTGGCCGTGACACGTCCACGGGCGGCTGTTCGGGTATTTCGGTTGGAATCCGCCGACGAGGTCGTGGAAGGGCCTGCCGTAGACCTCGCCGAGTCCTGTCGACCAGTAGTCACGGATGCTGGCCTCCGCCGCGGCCAGCACGTCGGGGAGGTCACCGGGGGTGTCGCGCAGCTCGACGACGGGCGTGGGCTCCGCCGTACCGCTGCCGTTTTCGCGGACGAGGATCGCGACAGCGACGACGATCGCCAAGACGCCCACAGCCGTCACCCCGGCCAGCGTCCGGGACTTCATGACCGCGGAACCCGCTCGATTCCGGCCGCGGCGTAGGCAGCGGCTTCGTCGAGGGTTTCGTGGATGAGCAGCTGTCCCGCGAGGTTGTCGAGACGACTTCGGTTCTCCTCGAGAAGTTCCTCGGCCCGCCGAGCGCACTCGTCGATGATCCGGCGCACCTCCTGGTCCACGGCGTCGAGCAGACTGTCCGAGACCCCGGCCAGACGCGGGTCGCCCTCCGGGCGCAGCACGGACACCGGCCCGATGTGGTCGGACATACCCCATCTGCCGACCATCTGCCGAGCGATCTCGGTGGCGTTCTCGAGGTCGTTCTCGGCTCCCGTGCTTGTGACCCCGAAGACGAGGGCTTCGGCTGCTCTGCCGCCGAGGGCGCCGATGATGCGACCGCGTAGGTAGTTGGCGTCATATCCGTAGCGGTCTTGCTCGGGCG
Organism: uncultured Nocardioides sp.; assembly: GCF_946885725.1. The sequence continues at coordinate 10,895 of NZ_CAMPGZ010000080.1, read as the reverse complement.
TCGACAACGTGACACCAAGGGCGCGCCCTCGCGGAATGATGGACACCTTCCGGACCGGGTCCGCCCCCGGCTGGATCATCCCGAGGAGCGCGTGGCCGCCCTCGTGATACGCCGTACGGCGTCGCTCCGCCTCCGGCATCACCAGATGGCGTGCCGTGCCGAGCTGGACCTTCTCCAGCGCCTCGGTGAAGTCGCGGTGGGTGACGCGGGACTGGCGTCGTCGGGCAGCGGCTAGAGCGGCCTCGTTCACCACATTCGCCAGCTCGGCGCCGACCATGCCTGGGGTGATGCGGGCCAGCTCGTCCAGGTCCACGTCGTCCGCGAGCGGGACGTGGCGGGTATGCACGGCCAGGATGGCGGCACGACCGCTCTGGTCCGGCGCGTGGACAGTGATGGTGCGGTCGAATCGCCCCGGGCGGAGCAGAGCCGGATCGAGCACGTCGGGACGGTTGGTGGCCGCCAGCACCACGACTCCTTCGGTGCCGCTGAACCCGTCCATCTCGGTGAGGATCTGGTTGAGGGTCTGTTCGCGTTCGTCGTGACCACCGACGGCGCGGGCACCTCCGCGGGCGCGGCCGATCGTGTCGATCTCGTCGATGAAGATGATTGCGGGTGCCACCTTGCGCGCTTCGGCGAACAGTTCGCGCACACGGCTGGCACCGACCCCCACGATCATCTCGATGAACTCCGAGCCACTGGCCGAGAAGAAGGGCACGCCGGCCTCACCCGCGGTCGCACGTGCGAGCAGGGTCTTGCCCGTGCCAGGAGGCCCCGCCAAGAGGACACCCTTCGGGGCACGGGCGCCCAGGCGGCGGTATCGCTCTGGTTCCTTGAGGTAGTCCACGATCTCGGTGATCTCGGCCTCGACCTCGTCGATGCCGGCAACGTCGTCGAACGTGACACGGACTGATTCGGGATCGACCGGCTTGTGCATCTTGCCGCCGAGGCCCATCAGGGCGCCCAGCCCACCGCCTATCTGGCGCTTGTACAGCCAGTAGTAGAACCCGACCAGCAGCAAGATCGGCCCGAAGGAGATGAGTGCGTTCGCCAGAAGCCCTCGTTGGTCGTCCACTGGTGTCGCGCGCACCGTGGCACCGGAGCGCTCCAGCTGGGCCAGGAGGTCGTCCTGCGCGAAGACGGGCCGCTCCGTGGTGAACTGCTGATAGGTGCTGCTCTTCTTGCCGGGGAGCGCCGCAGGTGACTTCAGGGTCCCTTCGATGGTGTTTCCCCGGGCGAAGACCTCGGCGACATTCTTCTTCTCGACCTGAGACGTGAACTCGGTGTAGGGCACGGTCTCCGGGCCGCCGGCGATGTCTTGAATCGTGCTGACGACGAACACGACGGCGTACGCCGCCACGAACCAGGCCACGACTCGTGCCCAGTGGGGTCGCTCAGGCTTCTGATCGTCCTGGGCGGATCGAGGAAGCCCCTCGGTTCGCCACGGCTTCGGCTGCGCTTCACCTGACGACCGCCCGGACTTGCCCAAGCTCTCCTGCCTGGCGGGCTCGCTGGCCACCTGCCGATCACTCACGAGAAGCCTCCTGAGCTTGCCATGAACTCGTGCACCAGCCGCACCACGACTGCGCCCTCCCCAACGGCTGACGCCACTCTCTTCACCGAGCCGCTGCGCACATCGCCGACTGCGAAGACACCTGGGCGTGCCGTCTCGAACATCGACGGTCCGCACGGGTTGTCCGGGCCCACCTCGGCGGTGATCTGCCGCCCCGTCACCACGAACCCGCTCTCGTCAAGAGGGAGCTGGCCGTTGAGCCACTGGGTGTGGGGCACGGAGCCGATGAGCACGAACAACGCAGCCGCGGGGATTCTCCGACGGTCACCGGTGCCCAGGTCCTCGATCACGACTTCCTCGAGCATGGTCTCGCCGAGCAGCTCGACGATCTCGGAGTTCCGCCAGACGCGGATCCGCGGTGTCCGATTGATCACGTCCGCCAGGTAACGAGACATGTCACGGCCGAGGTCCGCGTGACGGATGACCAGGTTCACGGCCGACGCGTGCTTGGCGAGGAACACGCTGGCCTGGCCGGCGGAGTTGCCCCCGCCGACAACCACCACCGGATCTGCGCGACACAGCTTCGCCTCCGTCTCGGTGGCCGCGTAGTACACGCTGCTTCCCTCCAGGCGTTCCACGCCTGGTACGTCGAGCCGCCGGTAACGAGCCCCGGTCGCGAGGACCACGGCATGGGCCATCACGTCCGTGTCGCCAGAGATCCGCACGACGTGCGACCCGCCGACCTCCAAGAGTGCGACGGCCTCGGCCGGGATGGTGAACGAGGCGCCGAACTTCCTGGCCTGGATGACCGCGCGGTCGGCCAGCTCTGCTCCGGAGATGCCCGCGGGGAAACCGAGGTAGTTCTCGATCTGCGGCGACGTCGCCGCCTGCCCTCCGGTGGCGACAGCGTCGAGCACCACTGTCGACAGCCCCTCGGAGGCGCCGTACACCGCTGCCGCCAGCCCCGCTGGGCCAGCGCCGACGACAAGCAGGTCACACGCGCCTGACGCGGGGGAGCGCAGTCCGATCAGGCTGGCCAGCTCGGCGTTGCTCGGGTTGTGCAGAACGTTGCGGCCCTTCCAGATCACGACCGGCGTCTGCTCCGGGGAGATGTTAAGACGCTGCAGGATCGTCTCGGCCTCGCGATCCTGCTCCAGGTCTATCCACTTGTAGGCCAGCCTGTTGCGGCTCGCGAAGTCCCGCAGCCGACGGCAGTCCGGAGAGAACCGCGAGCCGATGATCCTGAACCCCGCGCCGATGCCCCTGTGAAGGGAACGGCGGAGGAGGAAGGCCCGCAGTATCAGGTCGCCGAGCCCGGGGTCCTCGGTGACTGCCTCCTTCAGGTTGTCGACAGGAATCACGAGGACCTCGGTGGGCTCCTGAGCGATGGCGGTGAGGTAGGGCCGCTGACCAGTCAGCAGGGCGACGCCGCCGAGAAAGCGCCTGGGCCCATGGACCGCGATCAGCCGAGGCTCCCCTTCGGTCTCCTGCACCACGGCGACCGAGCCCGACAGGATCACGAAGAAGTCACAGTCCGGGTCACCCTCGCGGAAGAGGGCCTCGCCCTTGTCGACGAGTCGCTTCTCGCCGTACCTGGACAGCAGCATGATCTGCTCGTCCGTGAGTCGGGGGTAGGCCCCGTTGACATCCGTTGTGACACCCGTTGTCTCCGGCCGCACGGGGACGTCGGACTCAGACATCGGTCTCGTGTGCATAGTCAGAGACGGGCTGGACGCTCATCTCCGGTCCCTCACTTGTTCTTGTCCAGCGCTTGATGCACCCATTCCCGCAGGACAGGGGCGGGAGCCGCACCCACCTGCTTCTCGACGACCTGGCCGTTCTTCATGACCAGGAGTGTCGGGATCGCCTGCGCCTCGAACCGCTGGCTCAGTCGGGGTGCCTCGTCCGCATTGACTTTGACGAGCTTGATCTGGCCGGCCATCTCGCTGGCGAGCTGCTCGAGCACAGGAGTCACCATGCGGCACGGACCGCACCAGGGCGCCCAGACGTCGACGAGAACCGGCAACGTCGCCTGGTCGGCGATCTCGTCGAAGTCCGAGTCCCCGGCGTCGACCACCCACGGAAGCGGGGACTTGCACTTCCCGCAGCGGGGGTGGCCGGTGCTGGCCACGGGCACCCGGTTCTTGGTCTGGCAGTTCGAGCAGGTGACGATCGAGCTGCGCACGTCGCTGCCTGGGGTGGTGCTCATGCGGCTGCTGACTCTTCGTTCTGGTCCTTCGACGTGGTGACGACGAGCTCACCGTGGTCGACGTCGAGGGAGACCGTCCCGCCGTCGGGCAGGTCGCCACGCAGGAGGGCACGCCCGACCTTGGTCTCCACCTCACGAGCGATGAAGCGCCGCAACGGCCTGGCACCGTACGCCGGATCGTAGCCCTGGTCGGCGATGAAGCGGCGGGCCGCCTCGGTGACCGTCAGACCGATCCGCTGCTCCGCAAGGCGCGCGCGCAGGTCGTCGAGCAGCAGGTCGACGATCTGCTCGATCTCGGCCAAGTCCAGTGGCTTGAACAGGACGATCTCATCGACGCGGTTGAGGAACTCCGGCCGGAAGTGACTGCGCAGCTCGCCCATCACGATGCTCCGTGCATCCGACTTGATCTGTCCGTCCGAGGTCACGCCGTCGAGGAGGTACTGCGAGCCGATGTTCGAGGTCATGATGACGACGGTGTTGCGGAAGTCGACCGTCCGGCCGTGTGAGTCGGTGAGCCGGCCGTCGTCGAGAACCTGCAGCAGGATGTTGAAGACATCCACGTGTGCCTTCTCGATCTCGTCGAGCAGCACCACGCTGTAGGGCTTGCGGCGGACCGCCTCGGTGAGCTGGCCGCCCTCCTCATAACCGACGTACCCGGGAGGTGCTCCCACCAGCCGGCTCACGGTGTGGCGCTCCTGGTACTCGCTCATGTCGATGCGGATCATGTTCGACTCACTGTCGAAGAGCGCGGCCGCCAGGGTCTTGGCGAGCTCGGTCTTCCCGACACCGGTGGGCCCGAGGAAGATGAAGGAACCGATCGGACGACGGGGGTCCTTGACCCCGGACCGCGAGCGGACGACCGCGTCGGCGACCAGCTGGACTGCTTCATCCTGCCCAACCACCCGCTCGTGAAGGACCTCGTCCAGGCGGAGCAGCTTCTGGCGCTCACCCTCCTGCAACCTGGTCACCGGGATGCCGGTCCATCGGGAGACGATCGAGGCGATCTCGTCGGCGGTCACGACTTCGCGCAGCAGGCGGTGCCCGCCCTGCTTGCTGGCCAGCCGCTCCTCCGCGGCCTGGAGCCGGCGCTGGATCTCCGGGAGCTTCCCGTGACGGAGTGACGCTGCGCGATTCAGGTCGTACTCCCGCTCCGCTTGCTCGCTCTCCTGACGGACCTGCTCGAGCTCCTGACGAAGCGTCTGGACCTCGCGCAGGGCTGAGCGCTCCGCCTCCCATTGAGCGTGCATCGCGTCAGCCTGGGCCCGGAGGTCGCTCAGCTCACGGCGGAGCTCCTCCAGGCGTGCCCTGCTGGCCGGGTCCTCCTCCTGTGCGAGGGCGGCCTCCTCGATCTCGAGCCGGGTCACCCGTCGGGTGAGCTCGTCCAGCTCCGCAGGCATGGAGTCGATCTCGGTGCGCAGCATCGCGCACGCCTCGTCGACCAGGTCGATCGCCTTGTCGGGCAGGAACCGGTCCGAGATGTAGCGGTGGCTCAGGGTCACTGCGGCGACGAGAGCGCCGTCGTGGATCTTCACGCCGTGGAAGATCTCCAGACGCTCGCGGAGTCCCCGCAGGATCGACAGCGCGTCCTCCTCGGAGGGCTCGTCGACGATGACGGGCTGGAAACGACGCTCGAGCGCGGCGTCCTTCTCGATGTGCGTGCGGTACTCATCGAGGGTGGTGGCGCCGATCAGGTGCAGCTCGCCGCGGGCGAGCATCGGCTTGAGCATGTTCCCCGCGTCCATCGAGCCCTCGGAGGCGCCGGCGCCGACCACCGTGTGCAGCTCGTCGATGAAGAGCAGGATTCGTCCCTCGGCGCTCCTCACCTCGTTGAGCACCGCCTTGAGCCGCTCCTCGAACTCGCCCCGGTACTTCGCTCCGGCGATCAGTGCCCCCATGTCCAGTGCGAAGACGGTCTTGTCGCGCAGACCCTCGGGTACGTCGCCATGGTTGATGCGCTGAGCGAGACCCTCGACGATCGCGGTCTTGCCGACTCCGGGCTCTCCGACGAGCACCGGGTTGTTCTTCGTCTTCCGGGAGAGGATCTGGATGGTCCGGCGGATCTCGCCGTCACGGCCGATGACCGGCTCCAGCTTCCCCGCGGCGGCGTCGGCGACGAGGTCACGGCCGTACTTCTCGAGCGCCTCGTAGGCGACTTCGGGCATCGCGGAGGTGACCCGTTGGTTGCCGCGGACCTCCGTCAACGCCTTCATGAACGTGTCCTTGCTGACCCCCTGCTCATGCATGAGACGGCTGGCAGCCGAGGTCCGACCCTCGTCCAGGAGGGCGATCACCAGGTGCTCCACCGACACGTACTCGTCCTTGAGGCGCTTCGCCTCGCGATCCGCGGCTTCGAGGAGGCGGGAGAGCCGCTGGGTGACGTAGACCTGCCCAGGAGCGGCCCCCGGCCCAGTCACTTTGGGGCGTCTCTCGAGCTCGGCCTCCAGCTTGTTCACGAGCTGGTCCGGATCGCCCCCCGACCTGGCCAGCAGCGGGCGGACGAGGCCCTCGGGCTGGTCGAGCAGGGCCAGCAGCAGGTGCTCGCCGTCGACCTCGGTGTGTCCGAAGCGCAGCGCTTTGGTCTGGGCGTCGTGCAGGGCCTCCTGCGACTTCTGGGTCAGCCTGTTCAGGTCCATGACGGCCCTCCGAATCGTGTGTGGTCACGGGTTGAGGTGTTCTGGAGCTCGGTGATGCGGTCCAGCAGGTCCAGCACCAGCCCGAGTGATGCGTAGTTGAGGCCGAGACCCGAGCGAAGCCGCTGGATCCGTGCCATGGCCGCCACTTGTGAGGGGTCGAACCACAGGTCGCCTCGGGCGTCCCGCGTGACCTCCAGGAGACCGAGCCGCACCAGCCGCCGGATCAGCTCCGGGTGGACTCCGGTGAGCCGGGAGTAGAGGTTGAGGTCGAGCCGCAACGGCCGGGCCAGTGCGTTGGTCATCGCCCACTCCTCGGGTCGAAGGTGGAAACCTTGCGCAGCTCCTCGAAGAGCCTGCGCTCCTCATCGGTGAGCTTCTTCGGGACCTTGATCGCGACGCGGGCGTAGAGGTCTCCCGGAGCGCCCCGACGGTTGGGCATGCCTCTGCCCTTGAGACGGAGCCGTCGGCCGCTCGACGTACCGGCGGGAACCTTGACCTTGGCCGGGCCTCCGGGTGTCTCGATGGTCACCTCGGCTCCGAGAGCTGCCTCCCAGGCCGAGAGTGGAAGGTCGACCTCGATATCGCGCCCCGTCAAGCGGTAGCGCTTGTGCGGTGCGATGCGGACGATGAGGTAGAGGTCTCCAGGCGCTGCACCGTCAGAGCCACGACCGCCCTGACCTCGCAACCGGATCCGCTGACCGTCCACGACTCCGGCCGGGATGTCGACGTCGATGGTTCGCTGCCCGTTCGGCCCGGTGATGGCGAGGCTGCGCTTGGTGCCGTGGTACGCATCCTCGAGGGAGACCTCGATCTCGAGCTCCTGGTCCGCCCCGGGGATCGGCCCCCAGCGGCCACGGCCCCGGCCGCGGCCGAACATGCCCCCGAGCAGGTCCTCGATGTCGATGTCGTCACCGAAGTCCGAGGACGTGAAGTGCACTCCTCCTGACTCGAACCCACTGGGTCCGGGTCCGGCGCCGCGGCCGCCGCCACCGCTGCGTGCACCGGCGTAGGAGCGGGACCTGCGCCAGGCCGCTGGGTCCTCATCGTCGGGGACGCGCCGGAAGTCCTCGCCGAAGGCGTCGTACTTCCTGCGCAGCGCCGGGTCGGAGAGAACGTCGTACGCCTCGGAGATCTCCTTGAACCTCTCCTCGGCCCCGGGATCCTTGTTCACGTCCGGGTGGTGCTGCCTCGCCAGCTTGCGGTACGCCCTCTGGATCTCGGACTGGTCCGCCGACCGGGACACGCCCAACGCTTCGTAGTAGTCCCGCGCCATCATCGACCCCTGGTGGCCACCACGACCGCTGCTGGTCGAAGGACCTCGTCCTCGGATCCGTATCCTGGCCGCACCACTCGGGCCACCGTCCCGGGCGGGAGTTCCTCGTCCTCGACGGTGCTGACCGCCTCGTGGTACGTCGGGTCGAAGGCGATTCCCTCGTCGTCGCGTCGGGGGTAGCCAAGCGCAGCGAGGATTGCCAGGGCCTGCTGTCGCACGGCCCGGACCCCCTCGACGATGTTCTCGGGGTCGGCGCGCGCGTGCTCCAGCGCCAGGTCCAGGTTGTCGATCACCGGAAGCCACTCGGCCGCGGCCTTGGCCCGCTCATCCCTTCGTGCGCGGGCCAGCTCCCTCGCCGTGCGCTTCCGGTAGTTGTCCAGCTCGGCAAGCGCGCGGCGCCACAGGTCCTCCAGTTCGGCAACCCGCTGCTCGAGCGCTGCGACGCGTGACTCCTCCTGCTCGGCCTCGGCGCTCTCGGATGGCATCGACCCGTCTTGAGGCTCCATTCGTTCCTCGGTCATGGTCCGTCACCCAGTCGTGAAGTCCGCGTCGATCACGTCATCGTCGTCGGCGCCGGCAGCTGCACCAGAGGCGCCGGATGCCGGGGGAGGCGCGGTTGAGCGGGCGGACGCGGCCAGGGCCTGGTTCAGCTGGTGGAGCTCACCTGTGAGAGACCGCAGCCGGTCGATCGGTGCCTGCTCCTCGAGGGCGGTCCGAGCGTCGCCGAGCAGGATCTCTGCTCGAGCCCGGTCGTGCTCGGCGATGGAGTCGCCAGAGGTCTCCAGGCTCTTCTGCACCTGGTACGCCACCGAGTCGAGCTCGTTCCTGGCGTCGACCAGCTCCCTAAGCGCTGCGTCCTCGCTGCGATGGGCCTCGGCCTCGGCGATCATGCGCTCGATCTCGGACTGGTCGAGGTTGGAGGTCTCGCTGATCGTGACCTTCTGTTCTGCGCCGGTGTCCTTGTCGCGCGCCGAGACGTGCAGGATTCCGTTCGCGTCGATGTCGAAGGTCACCTCGATCTGAGGCACTCCGCGCGGGGCGGGCCGGATGTTCTCCAGCCGGAACCTGGCCAGCACCCGGTTGTCACTCGCACGCTCGCGTTCGCCCTGGAGCACGACCACGTCGACTGCGGACTGGTTGTCCTCTGCGGTGCTGAACACCTCGGTCCGACGTGCCGGGATGGTGGTGTTCCGGTCGATCACCTTGGTCATCACGCCACCCAGCGTTTCCAGCCCCAGGGACAGCGGTGTCACGTCCAGGAGCAGGACGTCCTTCACCTCGCCCTTGATGATCGCTGCCTGGACGGCCGCGCCGACGGCGACGACCTCGTCCGGGTTCACGGTCATGTTGGGGTCCTTGCCGCCGGTGAGCCTGCGTACCAGCGCCTGGACCGCGGGGATACGGGTCGAACCCCCGACCAGGATGACCTCGTCGATGTCGTCGGCGGTGAGCTTGGCGTCCCCCATGGCCTGCTTCACGGGGTCCATGCACCGCTCGACGAGGTCAGCGGTCAGCTGCTCGAACGTGGACCTCATCAGCGTGACGTTGAGGTGCTTCGGCCCCGAGGCGTCGGCGGTCACGAAGGGCAGGTTCACTGCCGTCTGGGTCACCGCGGAGAGCTCGACCTTCGCCTTCTCCGCGGCCTCGAACAGTCGCTGGAGGGCCTGCGGGTCATTCCGCAGGTCGATGCCGTTGGACTTCTTGAACTCGTCGGCAAGGTGGTCGACGATCCGCCGGTCGAAGTCGTCGCCGCCGAGGTGCGTGTCACCTGCGGTCGAGAGGACCTCGACCACTCCGTCTCCGACGGAGAGGACGCTGACGTCGAACGTGCCGCCACCGAGGTCGAACACCAGGACGGTCTCGTTGTCGAACTTGTCCATCCCGTAGGCCAGTGCTGCTGCGGTCGGCTCGTTGATGATGCGGAGGACCTCGAGCCCCGCGATCTTCCCGGCGTCCTTGGTCGCCTGACGCTGTGCGTCGTTGAAGTGCGCCGGGACGGTGATGACAGCTTCGGTCACCTTCTCGCCGAGGAACTTCCCCGCGTCGTCGACCAGCTTGCGCAACACCTGCGCGGCGATCTCCTCAGGTGCGTACTGCTTGCCGTTGACCTCGAACCGCACCGCGCCGTCAGGCCCGGCGACGACGTCGAACGACACCGCGTTGAGCTCGTTGCTGACCTCGTCGTACTTCCGTCCGATGAACCGCTTGGCCGAGTAGATGGTCCCCTTGGGGTTGAGGATCGCCTGGCGCCTCGCCATCTGGCCGACGAGGCGCTCGCCCGACTCGAGGAACGCCACCACGGACGGCGTCGTTCGGTTGCCCTCGGCATTCGGGACGACGGTGGGCAGGCCGCCTTCCATCACCGCAATGACTGAGTTTGTCGTGCCTAGGTCGATGCCAACCGCTCTGGCCATGAGAATCTCCCGTCGAATCGATTTACAGAGATCCGCAACAGGCCTTGGGAGGAGCCGCCCATGCGGGTCCTGGCTGGGACCCTCGTCATGTTAGTGGAACGGCTCGGGTTAGTGGAACGGCTCGGGCACTACCTCCCGTGAACGGGTTATCTAGCCCGCCGGCCGCGTGCCCGTCTCAGCGCGACGACGGTGAGCTCGACTCGTGAGTGGATGCCGAGCTTGGTGAAGATGTGCTTCAGGTGCGCGTCGACGGTGTGATGGGACAGGCTCAGCTGCTCGGCGATCCCCTTGTTGGTGAGCCCGCTGGCCACCAGGCGTGCGACCCTGCCCTCGGCCTCCGTGAGGGCGTTCCAGCTGTCCCATTCGCCGGCCTGCCGGATTGCAGCCAGCGGGTACTGCGCGCGGGCGGAGTCGCCCGCCGGCCCCAGCGAGGACTGGGCGGCGATCGCCCGGCGGCGCGTCGCGAGGTACTGGTCCGGGGTGAGGTACTCCGGGTTGTCGAGGACCATAGAGCCGACGAGCACCTTGGGGTGCGTCTTGAGAACGTCGACAAGCATCGAGGTGCCGAACAGCTCGAGGTCGTACATGCACATCAGCGCGGACGGGATCTGGGTGTCCATCTCGTTGAGGGACGACTCGTACGCGAAGAACTCGTCAGCCCCGGGAGGGCCTGGTAGCACCCAGGACATCTCTCCGGCCACACGCATGTGCGGGAACTCGTTCTCAGCGGCGGCGTTCGCGGTGTCCTCGAGGAACCTCGCCATCTTCTCGGCCGAGAACCGACCCGACTCCAGGTAGACGCTCGAGGCGCGATCGACGTCCAGCTGACCGGCCCGCAGCTCGTGGCTCTGGTCGT
>NZ_CAMPGZ010000079.1 GCF_946885725.1 uncultured Nocardioides sp. | reverse complement strand
CGCTCCAGCAGCACGTCGTCCGACGTGGCCACGACGACGGCACGCACCAGGTCGAAGTCCGCCGTCTCCTCGGCGAGCCGCTCCAGGTCGGCCTCCATCGCGACACGGTCGGGCTCGGTCGACGTGCTCGACGTGTCCTGGCTGCCCGAGGCGGTGCAGCCGACCGTGGCCAGGCAGAGCGCAGCGGCCAGCAGCCCGGTCCGGACCGCGATGTGCCGGTTCGCCATGATTTCCCCCTTCGCTCCCGACGAGCGCAGGCCCCTCCGGTCCGAGCCTGGTGCGGGCGACCGAGCGGACCAACAGCACAAATGCGTATTCGGGGTCAGCCCTCCGCAGAGGGTGCGAGCACGATGTCGAAGCGGGCGCGGCTCCAGCTCCGGTCGCCGAGCTGGCGTCCGTCGGGCGTGGGGGTGCCCGCGGGCTGCTCCTCGAAGTCACGCACCAGCGACGGCCGGACGCCGAAGACGCTGTCGCTGGCGAGGTACGGGTCGTCGCGCACGAACACGTGAGTGACCAGCCGGCGATACCCGTCGGCGGTGACCATGAAGTGCAGGTGCGATGCACGCATCGGCGAGCGACCCGTGGCGGCGAGGAGCGAGCCGACCGGGCCGTCGTGCGGGATGGGGTACGGCGTGGGCCTGATGCCCCAGAACCGGAAGCCGCCGTCGGCGTCGGTGAACAGGTGGGCGCGCGCACAGGTCCGGCCGTCGTCGTACTGCACGTCGTAGCGGCCGTCCTCGTCGGCCTCCCACACCTCGATCCGGGCGCCGGCGACGGGCCGGCCGTGCACGTCCCGAACCGTGCCCTCCACCCAGCACGGCTGGCCGTGCGCGCCCGCGGCCATGTCGCCGCCGAGCTCGATGCGGGGCGAGTCCTCGAGGAAGAACGGGCCGAGCACGGTCGCCTCGGTCGCGTCGGCGTACGCCTCGTTGTTCATCGTGATCGTCTGCATCGAGGCGCCGAGCACGTCGGAGAGCAGGATGAACTCCTGCCGCCGGTCGTCGGTGATGTTGCCGACGGCGGTCAGGAAGTCGATGCCGCGCTGCCACTCCTCCTGGGTGGGGCGCACCTCGCGCAGGAAGGCGTGCAGGTGCCGCACCAGCGCGGTCACGACCTGGCGCAGCCGGGCGTCCGGCGTACCGTCGACCGACGCCAGCACGGCCGCGACCAGCTCCTCCTCCCGCTGCGCCTGGGTGCTCTCTGCCGGGTGGGTCTCCGCCGTCATGGCGGTCACCCTGCCCCTCGGCGCGGGCGGCGTCCAGAGCCCGGGCTAGGGGTTTGCGCTGCTGCTCACGAGGTGGCCTTGCGGGTGAACGTCAGGTGCGTGACGCCGCTGGGCGTGGACACCGCCTCGATGTCGAAGGTGTCCTCGAGCGCCTCGAGCCCGTCCCAGACGCGCACGCCGCGGCCGAGCACGATCGGCACCTGCACCAGGTGCATCAGGTCGACCAGCCCGGCGGCGACGAACTCGCGCACCACGGTGGCGCCGCCGCCGATCCGGACGTCCTGGCCGTCGGCGGCCTCCTGGGCCACCTTCAGCGCCTCGGCCGGGCTCGCGTCGAGGAAGTGGAACGTCGTGCCGCCCTCCATCTCGATCGGCGGCCGCGGGCGGTGGGTCAGCACGAACGTCGGCGTGTGGAACGGCGGGTTCGACCCCCACCAGCCCTTCCAGTCGGGGTCGTCCTGCCAGCCGGGCGGGCCGAACTTGTTGGCGCCCATGATCTCGGCGCCGATGCCGATCTCGTGCCGCTGCGCGAAGGCGTCGTCGGCCCCCGCGCTGCCTTTGCTCGCGTCCCAGAACCGGGTCGCGAACATCCACTCGTGCAGCCGCTCGCCGGCGTGGCCGAACGGCGCCTCCTTGGACTGCGGCTCGCCGGTCGCGAAGCCGTCGAGCGAGATGGACAGGTTGTGGATCCGGGTGAGGGACATCGGGGGTCCTCGTTTCTCGACTGTTCTCGTCGGTTTCTCGGCTCAGTGCTGGCCGAGCAGCTCGCGCAGGCGACGGACGTTGCGCACCGCGTGGCCGTCGCCGTCGTTGTTGAAGTAGGCGTAGACCTCCCGGCCCGAGCCCTCCCACTCGCGGATCCGGTGGGCCCACCAGGTCAGATCGTCGTCGGAGTACGAACCGCCGTACAACCAGGTGTCCGACGGCCCGTGCAGCCGCACGTAGACGAACGGCGCGGTCGCCCGGAGCACGCAGGGCAGCCCGGCGCCGCTCATCACGCAGTACGCCGCACCGCGCCGGTCGAGCAGCGCGTAGACGTCCTCGACGTGCCAGCTCGGGTGGCGCATCTCGACCGCGACGGGCAGCCACCAGGGCAGCCGGTCGAGGAACCACTCCAGCCGCGCGTCGTCACGCTCCATGGTCGGCGGGAGCTGCACGAGCAGCACGCCGCGCTTGTCGTAGAGCTCGTGCCACGACCGCTTGATGCGGTCCACCCACACCTCGGGCGCGTAGAGCCGCTTGGCGTGGGTGAGCCCGCGCGGCGCCTTGACCGACATCCGGAAGCCGGGCGGCAGGCGCCGGCGCCAGCTCGCGAACGACGCGTCGCGCGGCCAGCGGTAGTGGCTGGCGTTGAGCTCGACCGTGTCGAACTCACGCGTGTAGACGCCGAGGCGCTGTGCCGGCGGCGTACCGGGCGGGTAGAGCACGTGGTCCCAGTGGTCGTAGCTCCACCCCGAGGTCCCGACCCACGCCACGTCGCCAGCATCGCACCCTCCTCGGCTCCGACAGTCCTGCCGGGTCAGGCGGCGTCGGCCGCGCGCTCGAGCTCGGCGATGTCGATCTTGCCCATCTGGAGCATCGCCTCCATGGCGCGGCGGGCGCGGCCCTCGTCGGGGTCGTCGAGCAGCTCGACGAGCCGTCGCGGGGTGACCTGCCAGGACAGCCCGAACTTGTCCTTGATCCACCCGCACGGACCGGGCTCACCGCCGTCGGCGGCGAGGGTCTCCCAGAGCCGGTCGACCTCGGCCTGGTCCTCGCACTCGATGACGATCGAGATCGCCTCGTTGAACGTGAAGTCCGGACCGCCGTTGAGCGCCTGCAGCTGCTGGCCGCCGACGGTGAAGTCGACGGTGAGGACCTGGCCGGCCGGACCGGACGGGGTCTCGGCGGGCGTGCGCCAGACCTTGTCGATGCTGCTGTTCGGCACGAGCTTCACGTAGAACTCGACCGCCTCCTCGGCGTTGCCGTCGAACCACAGACACGGGTAGACCTTGGGCATCGTGGGCATCGCTTCCTCCTTGGTTGAGCCCCTGTTGGACGTACCGACCCACGCGGGGTGAGGAACTCATCGGAGTGCCCCCGTGGTGGTCGAGCCTGCCGAGACCACCTTCGGGTGGTCGGGCTTGTCGAGACCACTCGACGCTAATCCCACGCGTTGTCTGCGGGACAGGGTTGATCCGGACGTACGTCGCAGGAATCGGGACGCCCAGTCAGCCGTGGAGTCACCCGCGCTCGGCGGGCTCCGCCTCCGACGCTGAGTTCGACTCTCGGGCGACGTCCTCGGATGAGTCCTTGAGGAAGAGGTACCAGTACGACGTCGCCACGAACACGACCGCGCCGACCAGGTTGCCGACGCCGGCGAGCAGCCAGTTGAGCAGCGTGTGGTCCCAGCCGAGGCCGGGGACGCCGGCGAAGATCGCGGCCGGCAGGAAGAACATGTTGGCCACGACGTGGTCGAAACCCATCGCGACGAACGCCATGATCGGGAAGAACACCGCGAGCACCTTGCCGGAGACGGTCTTCGCGGCCAGCGACATCCACACCGCCAGGCACACCAGCCAGTTGCAGCCGACCGCGCGGAGGAACGTCTCCCACGCGGAGTACTCCGTGCCCTTGCCCAGCGCGATGTCGGCCAGTCGCTCGTAGGTGAGCGCCGCCGTACCGGAGTCCGCGCCGGCGCTGCCGATGACGCCGCTCTGGATCGCCAGGAAGTACGCGACGAACACCGCCCCCAGCAGGTTGCCGAGCAGCACCAGGCCCAGGTTGCGCGCGACGTCACCGATGTCGAGCTTGCCGTGCATGGCGCCGAGCGGGACCAGCAGCATGTTGCCGGTGGCGAGGTCGGAGCCCGCGATCAGCACCAGCACCAGACCGAGGGTGAACGCCGCACCGGTGAACAGCGTCGGCAGCGTGCCCCAGGTCTCCGGGTCGAGACCGGAGGACACGGTGATCGCGACCATGCCGCCGAACGCGATGTAGGCGCCGGCGAGGAACGCGCTCACGAGCACCCGGTCCCACGTGCGCTTCACCTTCTTCTCGCCGGTCGAGGCGGCGACCTGCGCCACCTCCTGCGGTTCGCGTGCGGACATCTCGACCTCCGGAGGCACTCGTCGGTGACTACTGGGGGTCGGGTACCCGCGGAGGGCGGCGGTGATGCCGCGGTCAGCCGTCTGGCGGGCGCACGGGTACGGCGTCCGCGGGCTCGCCGGCACGGACCAGGCCGGTCTCGTAGGCGAGCACCGCGAGCTGCACCCGGTCGCGCCGGTCGAGCTTGGTCAGCAGCCGCGAGACGTAGGTCTTGACCGTGGCCTCCGAGAGGAAGAGCGCCTGCGCGATCTCGGTGTTCGACAGGCCGCGGGCGACGAGCCTGAGCACATCGGCCTCGCGTTCGGTGACCTCGTCGGGCAGCGGCGAGGGCGTGGGGGTGGCGGCGAACCGGCGCAGCAGCCGCCGGGTCAGCTCGGGCGCGAGCATCGCGTCGCCTCGCGCCACGACCCGGACGGCGTGCACGAGGTCGCTCGGATCGACGTCCTTGAGCATGAAGCCGCTCGCGCCGGCGCGGACCGCGGCCATCACGTAGTCGTCGAGGTCGAAGGTGGTGAGGGCCAGGACGCGTACGTCGGGCTGGGCGGCGACGATCCGACGAGTGGCCTCGATGCCGTCCATGCGCGGCATCCGGACGTCCATCAGTACCACGTCGGGCGCGTGCTCGGTGGCGGCGCGGACCGCCTCCTCGCCGTCGGCGGCCTCGGCCACGACGTCGATGCCGGCGCGCTCGAGGATGAGCCGGAAGCCGGCGCGGACCAGGGCCTGGTCATCGACCAGGAGGACGCGCGTCATGTGCCCGCCAGCGGCAGCTCGGCCGTGACCTGGAAGCCGCGTCCGGGCAGCGCGGCCGCGACCAGCCTGCCGCCGTACAGCTGGGCGCGCTCGCGCATCCCGACCAGACCGTGCCCGCCATCGGTCGACGTCGCGCCGGGTCCGTCGTCGCGGACGTCGATGCGCAGGTTGTCGGCCTCGAAGGCGACGACCACGACGACCGCGGTGGCCTGCGCGGCATGGCGGCGCACGTTGGTCAGCGCCTCCTGCACGATGCGGTACGCCGTCAGGTCCAGCCCGGCGGGCAGCTCACGCGGCTCGCCCTCGACCTCCAGCGTGATCGGTAGGCCGGCCGCGCGCACCTCGTCGACCAGCGCCTCGAGCGCTCCGAGCCCTGGCTGCGGGGAGAGCGACCCCGTCTCGCCCGGCTCGCGCAGCACGCTGACCAGCCGGCGCATCTCGGCCAGCGCACCGGTGCCGGTGCTGCGGATCTGCCGCAGCGCCTCGCGTGCGTGCTCGGGGTCGTCGTCGACGACCTGCTCCGCGGCGCCGGCCTGCACGACCATCACGCTCATGGCGTGCGCGACGATGTCGTGCAGCTCGCGCGCGATCCGCGTGCGCTCCTCGAGCACCGCGGTCATCGTGCGCTCGGCCGCGGCGACCTCGACCTCGATCGCGCGCCGTCGCGACGACTCCGCCCGGCCGGCCATGAGCCGCTGCCAGCTGCCGAACGCCCAGCAGATGGTGAGCACGCCCCAGTGGAAGATGATCTCGCCGGGTTGCTGCAGCTGCTCGATGAAGAGGTCGGCGTACAGCAGCGTCGCCGCGGCGATCCCGCCACCGACGTACGGCTCCCGCCCGCGGCCGTGCCGCGCGACCGAGAACGTCGCAACCATGAGCGGGACGAACTGGCCGTAGAACAGGATGTACGACGGTCCGACCAGGTCGGCCAGCCACAGGCCGGCGCAGACGACGGCGGCGACCGGCACCGGGTGGGTGCGGCGCCACCACAGCGCGACCGCGACGACGACGACCTGGGCGACGGAGAGCGTGAGGCTGCCCTCGCCCTGGCGGGATGCAAGCGGCGAGAGCACCTCGAGCAGGCCGCTGGCGAGCACCGCGACGCAGACGATCACGTCGACGCCGCGTGGCCACCACCCCTGCATGCGGCTAACCGTAGGCAACTCCGGGGTGATCCGGAGTCATTCCGGAGTTGACAGTGGAGTCCACCCGGGAGGGACGCCGAGGCCGCCTGTTCTGGGCTGTCCTGTCCGCATGACACTCGACTCCCGCCGCCTCGTGGCCGCCTCCCTGGTCGTCACCGCACTGCTCAGCACCCTGTGGACCGTGACCGAGCCGGACCTGTCCGGCGACCACGCCGACTGGCTCGGCTCGATGGCCGAAGCCGGCGGCCGGGTCAAGATCAGCGGTCTCGCGTTCGTGCTCGCCCAGCTGCCGTTCATCGTCGGGATGGCCGGCCTCGCCCGCTGGCTCCGGCCCTCGCGCCTCGCCGCGGTCGGTGGCGTGCTGGCGGTGCTGGGTGGCTTCGGGCACGCGGTGTACGGCGGCGTGATGCTCACCCAGACCGTGATGGCCGAGGACCGGTCGAATCTCGACGTGTACGCCGGACTGCTCGAGCGGCTCGAGGGCGAGCCGACGCTGCTGCCGTTCATGGTGGCCGGCCTGCTCGGCACCGTGCTCGGCGTGCTGCTGCTGTCGATCGCGTGGTGGCGCTCGCGCACGGCTCCGCGCTGGGTGGCGCCGACGCTGTGGGCGTTCCTCGTCGTCGAGTTCGTCGGCGTCAACCTCAGCGAGTGGGCGACGTACCTCTCAGTGCTGCTGTACCTCGTCGCGCTCTGCGCGATCGCCGCCCGCCTCGTCGCCGCCCCCGTGCGTCAGCCGGAGACCGCTCCCGTGGGCTGAACGTCAGCGCGTGTTCGCCTGGTCCACGTAGGCGACGACCGCGGCGACGCGCCGGTGCACGCTGCTGTCCTCGCCCAGGTCGAGCTTGGCGAAGATCGAGCCGACGTGCTTCTCCACCGACGAGAGTGACAGGTGCATCCGCTCCGCGATGACTGGGTTGGTGAGTCCGGTGGCCATGAGGGCCAGGACGTCACGTTCGCGATCCGTCAGCGGCGCCAACCTGTCGACCCGCGGCCGAGCGAGCAGGACGTCGACCACGGCACGGTCGAGGACGGACTCGCCGCGGGCCGTGCGCTGCAAGGCATCGACGACGTCGTCGCGCTGCCCGATCCGCTCCTTGAGCAGGTAGCCCAGCCCCGCGGACCCGCCGGCGAACAAGGCACGGACGTACGCCTCCTCGAGGTGCTGGGACAACACGACGACGCCGGGCGCGTCCTCGCGGGCGCGGATCGCCAGCGCCGCCTCGATGCCGTCGGTCGCGTTGTTCGGCGGCATCCGGATGTCGGTGAGCACGGCGTCCGGACGGAGCTCGTCGACCGTCTCGAGCAGGGCAGCGGCGTCGCCGACGGCGGCGACCACCTCGAGGGAGCCGACGGGCGCGAGCAGGGCGACGAGTCCCTCGCGCACGAGGTAGTGGTCGTCGGCGACCACGACGCGCAGCGGCGACTCAGGCACGGTGCGCCTCCGGGAACATGGCGACCAGCCGGCTCCGGCCGGGTCGGGAGTCGATGGTGACCCGCCCGCCGTGCGCCTCCACGCGGTCACACAGACCGCGGACGCCCGAGCCGGACGGGTCCACGCCGCCGCGGCCGTCGTCCTCGACCGTCACCCGGAGCGCCTCGCCGGTGGCGGACAGTCGCACCAGCACGTGGTCTGCGCCGGAGTGCTTCAGCACGTTGGCCAGCGCCTCGGAGACGAAGTAGAACGCGGCGCCCTCCGTCGTACCGTCCAGCCGAGCGTCCTGGAGGCCCTCGACCTCCAGCGTCGTGGCGACCGGGAACGTGTCGACCACGTCGCGCACGGCACCGGCCAGGCCGAGGTCGTCGAGCGCCGCGGGCCGGATGCCTTGCGCCACCTGGCGGACGGTCTCGTAGGCGCCGCGGGCGAGCGTCGCCACCCGGTCGAGCTCCGGCACAGGGTGCTCGTTGCGGGCTACCTCCACATGGGCGATGAGGGCAAGGAGCTCTTGCTGGGCACCGTCGTGGAGGTCCCGCTCGATCCTCCGCCGCTCGGCCTCGGCGGCCGTCGAGAGCCGGCGACGGGAGTCCTCCAGCTCGGTCACGCGCGCCGCGAGATCGGCGCTGAGTGTCTCGGTCTCCTCGGTCAGCGCCAGGAGGCGTCGCCGCACCGGGCCGAGGGCCAAGGAGAGCGGCAGCACCGGCGCGGCCAGCAGGAAGGCGACCGACCCTGCCGCAGGGAAGGCCCTGCCCAGCAGGACACCGGCGGCCGCCAGCAGACCGACGAGTACGACGCCGAGGAGCGGCCAGCGCATCATCGGCCGCACGTCGAGGGGAGACCGCGCGTAGCGGGCCGCGAAGCCGACGACAGCCACCAAGGCGAGCGCGGCGAGCGACAGGTCGCCGGCTCGTGCCAGCGGCTCCGGCAGGACCTCCGCGAACGGGCCGCGGCTGCCCTCGCCGTACACCTTCCTCGTGGGGCCCGCCAGCGAGGCCGTGACCGGACCCAGCACCGCCAGGGCGGTGGCTCCCCACACCAGCACGGGCGGGCGACCGCCCCGCGGGTAGGTCAGGGAGGTGCCGACGAGCGCGGCGAAGCCCCCCGCGAACAGCACCTGCGACAGCACGTGCAAAGTGGTCCCGGGACTGCCGGCGACGTCGCCCGCTTCGGCGGCCAGGGCGAGCCCGGCCAGGTGGAGGCCGCCCACGAGCACGACGCACACGGCCACGGTCCGCGGCGTGCCGAGCCGCAGGCCGAGGAGACCGGCCAGCACGAAGCAGGTCGGCACCACCATGGCTTGCAGCAGGTCCGCGGACATGAGGGGACCAGTCTGGACGGCGGGCCGCGTGGCCGCACTGCGGTTGGCCGTAATCGTGCGTGCGGGCCGCTGCGTTCTCGAGCGCCCGGTCGGTGCCTAGCGTCGGCCGAACGCATCCCGATCTCCCGGAGGTACCGATGTCTCGCTCCGCCCGCGTCGGCCAGGTCGTCCTCGTCCTGCTCGGCTTGCTGTCGACGGTGATCGCCGTGTCTGTGTACGCCCCGATGGACGATCCGTTCGAGCCGGACGCGCAGGCGATGATCGCGACGTTCGGCGCCGCCTTCGGTGTGCTCGTGGTCGTGCTCGCGACCGCGGGGTTGTCGTCAAGGCAGCGCTGGGCGTGGGCCGGCCTCTGGGTCGTGCCGACGTTCCTCGTCAGCCACGTGCTGCTGCTCGGCACGCTGCTGCCGGACGGCGTACTCGCCGCCGTCGCCGTTGCCGCGCTCACCGTCACTCGCCCACGGGAGCGCGTCTACGAGTCGCGCACCAGGATCGTGGAGCACACCGTCGGGCAGGCGTGACCCGGGAGCTGCGCCGGTTCCTGCGGTCAGCCCTTCTGCAGCTCCTGAGCGAACATGACGATGGTCCCGCTGGGGCCGCGGAGGTAGCTCAGCTTGTAGACGTCCTCGTACGTCGCGACCCCGCGCAGCGGGTGGCACCCGTGCCGCGCCGCGATCGCGAGCGCCTCGTCCATGTCGTCGACCTTGAAGAGGACGCGGTGCATGCCGATCTCGTTGGGAAGCGTCGGCTCGGTCTCGATCGCGTCGGGGTGGATGTACTCGAAGAGCTCCAGCATCCCGTTGCCGTCCGGCGTCTGCAGCATCACGACCTTGGCGTGGTTGCCGTCGAGACCGACCGCGGTGTCCGCCCACTCCCCCTTGACCTCGTCCCGACCGAGCACCGTGAGGCCCAGGTCGGTGAAGAAGCTGACCGCTTCGTCTATGTCGCGGACGGCGATCCCGACGTTCTCGAGTGT
The DNA here is from genome assembly GCF_946885725.1 of uncultured Nocardioides sp. The sequence continues at coordinate 7,687 of NZ_CAMPGZ010000079.1, read as the reverse complement.
GATGGGCATGGCTCGGACGCTAGCCAGTCCATACGTCGGTGCGACAGGGCCAAGTCCGGAAAACGCCGGACGAAGTCCCGATTCCTTGCCTACCGTGCCGATAGATGCGTCGAGATGCACCGACCAACCCTGGGAGAAGAAGCATGAAGAAACGTCTGGTGGTCGCCGTCGCGACGGCTTCTCTTGCCGCAGCGTTCGCCGTCACCGCGCCGGTGTCCGCGCACACGACCGGGATCCACGACAACTGCACGAAGTTCAACAAGAAGTACCCGCACGGGGTCGGCACCAAGAACGCCCGCGACCGGGGCGCGAGCGACCCGGTGACCAACTTCAAGCGCAGCAACAGGATCTACTGGGCGGCCGAGCGCCACAACGGGAGCCTCGATCGCGACAACGACCGGATCGCGTGCGAGAAGCACTGACCCACCGACGAACGCGACAGCGCCCGCCCTCGACGACGAGGGCGGGCGCTGCGTTTGTCGTGCGCGCTGCGGTGGCGCAGGTCAGCAGGCGCCCCACAGGCCGCGGCGCGCGGACTTGGCCACCTTGGCGGCCTTCTTGTAGCCGCTGGTGCGCTTGAACGGGTTGTGGTTGTAGACGTAGACCCGCGCGTGGCCGAGGTAGACCTGCTGGCGGTTGACGTCCTTGCCCGTCGAGTTCTTGTGCACGTAGCGCAGCAGCCGGCCGTACCGGTCCTTCAGGTCCTGGGTCGGGTCGGAGTACAGCGTCACCTTCGTGTTCACCGGGAGGATCTTCTTCAGCGACGCGGACGCCTCGGGACCGCCGCACTCGACGCGGCCGAACACCTCAGGCGTGTCGATGCCGATCAGCCGTACGTCGCGCTTGCCGCCGGTCGCCAGGCGGACCTTGATGGTGTCGCCGTCGGTCACCTTGATGACGCGGGCGGCCTGCTTGAGCGCGGCGCCGCGCGACTTGGGGCTGGTGCTCGACTTCTTGCCGCCGAGCGACTTCTTGTACAGGCACGGGCACGGGTTGGACTCGCAGGCGATGCCGTCGCCCTCGGCGTCGAGTCCGTGCGGGTCGCTGTACGGGCCGCCGTTGGCGAGGAAGAACCGCTGCGCGGCAGCCTGGCTCGGGAAGTCGCCGCAGTCGCGGTCGTAGGCCTGGGCCGGCGCCATGGTCAGGACGCTGAGGATGCCCGCGACCAGGGCGAGGACGGGCATGGCGAAGAGGGCGCGCGAACGCGTCATGGTTCTCCTGGGAAGTGCTGGGTGGTGGTCAGGTCGGAGACACCATGGGCAAGCGTCGTTCACTCCTGAGCCGTCGACACGAGATTGCGCCGAGGTCTGCCCGGTCGGCCGACCCCCGGTAGTCCGGCGGGACCATCCGGCCATGGGTCTTTGGTCCTGCGATGAGTTCTCGTGCCGGTGCTGGTCGAAGAGGGCATGACCCAATACCTGCTCTCAGTTCCGCACGACTCAACGACCGAGCCGACCATGGAGACCATGGACCCGGCCGAGCTGGAGGCCGCCCTCGCCGCCACCGGCGCGATCATCGAGGAGCTGCAGTCGACCGGCGCGTTCGTGTTCGCAGGCGGCCTGATGCCGCCCTCGAGCGCGGTCACCGTCGACAACTCCGGCGACGAGCTCAAGACCGTCAACGTCCCGTTCATCGAGGCGCCCGAGTACCTCGGCGGCTTCTGGGTGATCGACGTCGTCGACGACGCCACCGCGCTCGACTGGGCCGCCCGCGCGTCGAAGGCGCTAGGCGGCCGCATCGAGGTGCGCGCCTTCCAGGCGGCACCCGGCGCGTGACCCGCGCGATCTCCGCCGACCGACACCGAGCCGTCGAAACTGTCCCCGCCTCCGGTCATGATGCTGCGATGACGACGTACACCGACACCAAAGAGTTCGAGGGCGCCACATTCATCCAGGCGAGCTTCAAGGGCGCCACGGTCCGGTTCTCCGACGTGAGCGGCCTGAAGATGCGCAGTGTCGACTGCGACGGTCTCGACATCGACAGCCACGACCTCTTCTTCGGCAAGCTGTTCGTCAACGGGGTCGACGTGGTGCCGCTCGTGGAGGCCGAGCTCAACCGGCAGTTCCCCGGCCGCGAGCTGCAGAAGGCCACGACGCCCGAGGGGCTTCGCGACGGATGGGTCGCGGTGCAGGCCTCGTGGCGGGAGACGGTGGAGAGCACGCCGCCGGAGCTCGTGGACGGGCGCGTCGAGGACGAGTGGTCGCTGGCCCAGACCCTGCGGCACCTGATCATGGCGACCGACACCTGGCTGCGCGGCACGGTCATGCGGATCGAGCAGCCGTTCCACGAGATCGGGCTGCCGTTCACCGGCGCCGCCGAGATGGGCTTCGACATGTCGCCGTTCCGCAAGGAGCCGCCCTCGTACGACGAGATCCTCGGGGTGCGCGCCGAGCGGCAGCAGATGGTGACCGACTTCCTCGCGGACGTCACGCCGGAGCAGCTCGAGGAGCAGCGCCAGGACCCCTGGGGCGGTCCCGACTCCGACTGGAAGCCGACGGTCGGTGACTGCGTGCGCGTGATCCTCGAGGAGGAGTGGGCGCACCTGCGCTACATCCGTCGCGACCTCGCCATCCTCCGCAGCGAGCAGTAGCCGCTCGGCCCGTTGTCACCTCGGTTCGTCGGGCCGAGACTCGCTGCATGGCCCTCGACCTGCACGACCAGTGGCTCCACAGCCTGAGCGAGCTCCGCATCGCCCGCACGCCCAAGCGCCTCCGCGCGATGCTCGACGGGCAGGCCGTGCTGGACACCCGCGACGCGCTGCTCGTCTGGGAGCCGCGTCGCGTCGTTCCGTGGTACGCCGTACCGCCTGGTGACCTGCACCTCGACCTGACCGAGCACGACCCGGCACCGGTCCCCGAGCTGAGCCGTCCGGTGCTGGGCCCGCACCGGAACGAGTGGCACACGACGGCCGGCCGGTCGCTGCACCTGGACGGTCACGGCGAGATCGCCTTCCGCCCCGACGACCGGGACCTGGGCGGCCGCGTGATCCTGCACTGGGACCCGTTCGACTGGCTCGAGGAGGACGAGCAGGTCATCGGCCACCCGCACGACCCGTTCAAGCGCATCGACTGCCTGCCCAGCCGCCGCCATGTCCGCGTCGAGGTCAGCAGCGTCACCGTCGCCGAGTCGACGCGGCCGACGATGCTGATAGAGACCGGGCTCCCCGTGCGCTGGTACCTCCCGCGCGAGGACGTCCGGCTGGACCTGCTCACGCCGTCGGACACGCACACCGTCTGCGCGTACAAGGGTCAGGCGTCGTACCTCTCCGCCGAAGGCGTCCCCGACGTCGCCTGGTTCTACTCCGACCCGCTCCACGACGCGCTCTACGTGCGCGACCTGATCTGCTTCTGGCGGCCGGCGAAGGTGTTCGTCGACGGCGAGTCCGTCGATGTGTCGATGACCGGCGAGTGACGCGGGCACGGTCGTCGATTCCGAGGTGTACGCAGAGCCGGGCGCGAAGAGCTACCGGTCCTCCGAGGCCTGCGGCAACGACTGGTTCCGGCCCTGCCATCGCGACAGCGACCGGCGGTGTCAACATCGCAGCGATCGTCCCAAAGGAGTACTCACCGCGCGGCATCCAGCTCGCGACGTTCTCGATGCGCGGCCGGCCCGCCATCGCCGGGGAGAGCGTCACCACCACTCAGCCGGTGCGGTACGAGTGGGAGCCGATGTACTCCGGCAGCTACACGTGGACACTGCCCTGGACGATCCAGACCACCGGCAGCGACTGGTTCGACGTCGCCGACGTGACGGTCACCTACCACTACCTGACGCCCAAGGCGGACTGACCCGGCGAGCGTCCGTCTCCGGGGTACGAATCCCGTCCACGTGTGTCGGCGTGCTCGTGCACGGAGAGGAACCGCTCCGGTGAAGACCGGTCGAGGCCACCGTCGGCGATCCATGCCAGGGCGGACGAGCGGCTGCGCTCGATGAGCTCCTCGGCGTGGCCGAAGTCGGCCGCCGACACGGCCAGCGGGCACAGCGGCGGCAGGATCCTGACGTCGATCGTCGCGCTGTAACGAGCGATCTCGTTGGCCAGCCGGGTCTCCAGCAGCAGGCTGAGCGCGTGCAGCGCCACCCCGATCGCCGAGCGAGGAGGTTGCGGCAGCGCGCAGGCTGCTCCGGCAGGCACGACGTAGATCGTGGTGGCCCCGAGCTCGACCGCCTGGCCGACGCCGCTCTGGCCGGACACGCCTCCGTCGACGAGGACCTGCCCGTACCTCTCGACCGGCGGGAAGACCCCGGGGATCGCCGCGCTGGCCAGCACACCCGATGCGAGCGGACCGTTCGAGATCAGCACCGGTTTCCCCGAGAGCAGGTCAGTAGCCAGCAGGTGCAGCGGTACGGCGGCCTCCTCGACGAACTCGATGCCTGCGTGCGCCCTCACCAATCGATCCAACCGGTGCGGGGAGGTCAGCGCCGAACCGAGCCCCAGCACGGCCCGCAGCACGCGACGGGTGTCGACGGGGAAGATGTCCGTGCGCCGCAGGCCGGTCCAGATCGACGCCAGCCCGTCCAGCGACGACCGGGACATCCCGTGCGCCGCCACCCAGGCCGCGTTCAGTGCTCCGGCGGAGGTGCCGACCAGGACGTCGGGATGGACGTCGTACTCGGCCAATGCCTCGAGCATCCCCACCTGTACGGCGCCGAGGCTGCCTCCGCCGGAGAGCACGAACGCGATCGTCATCGGGTCCTCGCCTAGTGGAAGCGCTTCGGGAAGGCGCGCATGATGCCGGTGCTGAGGGCGTCGGCCATGTGGAGGATGTGACGGTGGATCCTCTCGTAGTCGGCGACGCTGGCGGCGTACTTCCCGCCGAGCTCGTGGCTCGCCTCGTCGAGCGTCTGGTCGAGGTGGCCACGCATGGCGGCTCGCATCTCGGAGCGCGGCCAGTGCTTCGGGTTCGCCGCGGCGAGGAAGTCGGCGATGTCGTCGGCGTTGGCGTACCAGGCGGTGTTGGCCTTGTCGAAGGCCTGCTGGTCGCCGGCCTTGGCGGCGACGAGGAGCTCGACCGCGATGCCGATGTGGTCCTTCAGCAGGGCGGTGAGGTGCCGGCCGGCGGCGTTGCCGTAGAACGGGCGGATCGCGTCGCCGATGTCCTCCTGGTTCTTCATCAGCCGCGCCGCGGTGGCGTCGAGCCCCGGCGAGCCGTCCGCGAACGTGACGATCGCCAGCCTGGTCCAGGTGACGTGGTCCTCCCAGAGCTTGCGCATCTTGTCCTGGAACGCCGCCTGCTTCGCGTTCATCACTCGCGCGTGCCGGGCGCTGTGTTCGTGCGAGTGGCCCGCCGCCACCGCCTCGTGGCTGGTGTCGAAGAGGCCGGTGGCCATCGCCGTTGCGACCGCTACCGCGGCGACGAAGGCCAGGAAGCTCCGGCGGCTCTTCAGAGACTCGACAAGCGTCATCAGTTGCTCCTTCTGGTGAGCGGCCACGACGCCAGGACGGCGCCCGACACCTCGAGCGAGGTGACCAGGACGCCGAGGACGTCGACGGGCTCGGGATGGGTGGTGAGACCGGGGATCCCGGTCGTGCGTGACAGCACGTACGCCGCCGCCACTCCGAGCAGCAGCACGGCGGTCGCCGCCGCGACGTCCGGGCGCGGGCGGACCGCCATGACGACGGCCGTTGCGGCCAGCGCGACGGTGGCGATCGCGAAGGCGACCGCCATCCGCGCCGACTCCTCGGCGTGGGGCATGACCAGTCCGGCGTGCACGCCGGCGGACGTCGCGCAGATCAGCGCCGTGGCGTCCGCCGCCCATGCGTTGACCGGCCGCTCCGTTGCTGCGGATGATGGCGTCGTCGAAAGGGTCACAGCCATGTTGGTGTCGCCGGGCCGCGCGTTCTTACCGAGATGGCGCGCGCCCGGTAAGAACCGGCGCCTCGTGCGACACCAACGAGGTATGACAGCTTTCAGGACGTCGCCTCCGGCGCAGGGCTGCAGCCAAGGGCCGCCGCTGGACGTGCGCGCCTGGCGTCGCTGCCGCCTGCTGGAGGCGGGCTTCTCGCCCGAGCTGGCCGAGTCGGTGGCGTCCGATCCCCGGTTCGACCTGCACGCGCTGCTCGAGCTGGTCGACCGTGGTTGTCCGCCCGCTCTCGCCGTACGGATCGTGGCGCCGCTGCCGGAGATGGGCGCGCGATGACCACCGCGAACGAGGTCTCCACCACCGGGGTGCGACCGCCCGTGGCGGACGAGAGCTGGGTCGCCGACCTCACCGTCGGCGGCGCGGCCGGCGATGCCGCCGTCCGCCGCCTGCACGACCTGCTCCTGAGAGCCAGCCGGCACCAGGTCTGGCGGCTGCGGCACCAGCTGCCCGGCGCGGGCGCGAGCGAGCTCGAGGACCTCGCGCAGCAGGCGGCGGACGAGGCCGCCGTCGCCGTACTCCGGGCGCTCGCCACCTTCGAGGGGCGCAGCCGGTTCACGACGTGGGCGTACAAGTTCGCGATCTACCAGGCCGGCATCGAGGTACGCCGGCAGGCGTGGCGGCACCGCGAGATCACGCTGCCCGACCACGTCGAGCTCGTCGACCGCACGTCCTCCCCCACCGAGGTGACCGAGGCGGCGCAGCTCGCTCGCGCGGTCGAGCGAGCCATCGCCTCCGCGCTGACCCCGCACCAGCGCCAGGTCGCGCTGGCCCTGGTGGTCGAGGAGGTGCCGATCGACGTACTGGCCGAACGCCTCGGCACCACCCGCAACGCGCTCTACAAGACCCTCCACGACGCCCGCCGACGCCTGCGCGCCGAGCTCGTCGCCGACGGACACCTCGACCCACTCCCTGACCGGAGACCCCGATGACCTCCCGCACCTCACCGCCCGACCACGTCGTCGCACGCCTGACCGCGGACACCGAGCCCTACCTGTCCTGCGACGAGTGCTTCGCCCGCCTCGACCAGTACGTCGAGGAGCTGGTCCGCAATCCTCAGCACCAGGACGAGGTCATGCGCACCCACGTCCTCAACTGCGCCGCCTGCGCCGACGAGGCCGAGTCGCTCCTGGAGCTGCTCACGTCCGAGCCTCGCTGACGTCCGACGCGGCAGTCCGACCTCAGGCGTTGAGGACCGCGTCGAGCTTCTCGAAGCTGTCGTTCCAGCCGCTGCGGTGCAGCTCGAGCCTCTCCTCCGTGGCGAAGATTCCCTGGTTCAAGGTCAGCTTGGTCCTGCCGCCGACAGGGACCAGTGACAGCTCCACGACCGTCTCACGGTCGTCGGGGTCCGGCTCGTCCCAACGGAAGGTGAATGCGAGTCTGGAGGGGAACTCGATCTGAGTGAACTCGCCGGAGAGATGGAAGGGCGCGCCCTCCGGCGGTTGCATGGTGAAGCGCAGACTGCCGCCCACCCGCAGATCGAGCTGGATCTCCGGTGTCACGAACCCCTGCGGCCCCCACCACGTGGCCAGCTCTGCGGCCTCGGTCAGGAAGCCGTACACGCGCTCGGGCGGTGCGTCGAAGAAACGCACCTGCCGCAGCACGAACTTCCCGTCGTTACCAGTCACGTCTCAGCGCTCCACCGTCGACCTGCTGACCTCGAGTCCTCGCGGAGGGGCCGGCGGTCTCAGCCGCGCGGTCGACGACGGCGGGTGAGCAGATGGGCGACCGCGACGACGGCGACCGCCGCGAGAATGCGAGCCGGGTCGAACGTCGGTTTCCACGTGACGTCACCGTTCTTGATCACGAATGCGCCCACCGGTCGGCC
>NZ_CAMPGZ010000078.1 GCF_946885725.1 uncultured Nocardioides sp. | reverse complement strand
CTAGCTGGAGCCGCCGGCGACCGCCGCTGAGGTCGCGGCCGTGACCGCCGCCGTGGTGGCCGCGGTCATCGCGTCGACGGCCTTCCGCACGGCCGCCGAGCCCCAGTCGCCCTCGCCGATCTCCTTCGCGCGGCGGTCGAGATCGCGACGAGTCAGGCCGTGCTGCTTGGGCGGCACGACCTTGTGCAGCGCCCGGAGCGCGCGCAGCAGTGACACCAGCGCGGCGGTCCGCTCGTCGGGCGGCAGGCCGGTGAGCAGCGCCTGCTCGAGGGCCGCGCGCACCTGCCGCTCGTGCGCGGCGTCCGCGGTCGGCCAGCTCTTCCTCGGGAAGATCCCGAGCACCCGGCCCTGCTCGGCGCGCAGCACGCCCTGGTCGACGAGTCGTCGGTACAGCTCCTCGCGCACCTTCTTGCCCAGCGGTCCGACGACCGACTGTGGCTTCTTGCCCTCGTGCCGCACGCAGATGTCGAGCGCGTCCTGCAACACCGGGTCGTCGACCGGCTCGGAGCTGCGCGCCACGAGCCGTCCCTGGCGACCCTCACCCTCGCCGGTGACGTCGACCCGGCCGAGCAGCGTCAGCTCGACCAGCCGCGCACCGCCCAGCGCGATGTCCACGTGCTCGCCCTGCGCCACCAGCCGGCCGGTCTCGTCGTCGGTGAGCAGGAGCAGCAGGTCCTCGGCCAGCAGCATGGGTCGAGCGTACGACCGCCCGTCGCACGAGTTCTGCCGTACGCCGTACCGAGGGTGGCGTCGCCCCGACCGGTCGATGTGGAATCGGGACAGACCCATCGACTCGGGAGGTGCCTCATGTACTACCCGCTGACCGTGCGCGACTTCATCGACCGCGCCGAGACCGTCTACCCCGACCGCGTCGCCGTCGTCGACGAGCCCGACCAGCCGGCGCCCAGTCTGGGGACCATCACCTACCGCGAGCTCGCGGAGCTGGCCCGCGCGCAGGCCGCCCGGCTCGACCAGCTCGGCGTCCCCGCCGGCGGTCGCGTCGCCGTCGTGTCGCAGAACTCCACGCGCCTGCTCACGTCGTTCTTCGGGGTCAGCGGCTGGGGCCGGATCCTGGTCCCGATCAACTTCCGGCTCAGCCTGGCCGAGATCGAGTACATCGTCGGGCACTCCGGCGCGCAGGTCGTGTACGCCGACCCCGAGCTCAAGGACAAGCTCGACGCGCTCGACGTCGAGCACAAGTTCGTGCTCGGTGACGACGACGCGATGTTCCTGCGCGACACAGAGCCGCGCGAGTGGGCAGAGCCCGGCGAGGGGGCGACGGCCACGATCAACTACACCTCGGGTACGACGGCGCGGCCCAAGGGCGTGCAGCTCACGCACCGCAACCTGTGGCTGAACGCGACCGTGTTCGGGCTGCACGCCGGGGTGAACGACCGCGACGTCTACCTGCACACGCTGCCGATGTTCCACGCCAACGGCTGGGGCATGCCCTACGTGACCACCGGCCTCGGCGTGGAGCACGTGGTGCTGCGAAAGGTCGACGGCGCGGAGATCCTGCGGCGCATCGACGAGCATGGCGTCACGCTGATGTGCGCGGCACCGGCCGTCGTCAGCGCCGCTCTCGAGGCCGCCGCCGACTGGGACGGCGAGATCCCCGGTCGCGACCGCGTCCGCATCATCGTCGCCGGCGCTCCCCCGCCGACCCGCACGATCGAGCGGGTGATGGAGGAGCTCGGCTGGGAGTTCAACCAGATCTACGGGCTCACCGAGACCTCCCCGATCGTCACCGTCAACCGGATGCGCGCCGAGTGGGACGACCTGTCGACGCACGAGAAGGCCAAGCGCCTCGGCCGCGCGGGCGCCCCGGCGCTCGGCGTACGGGTGAGTGTCGACCCCGAGGGGGAGGTGCTCACGTCGAGCAACCACAACCTCGACGGCTACTGGCAGCAACCCGACGAGACCGCACGCGTGCAGGCGGGCAACACTTTCCACACCGGCGACGGCGGCTACATCGACGACGAGGGCTACCTGGTCATCTCCGACCGCAAGAAAGACGTGATCATCTCCGGCGGCGAGAACGTCTCGTCCATCGAGGTCGAGGACGCGCTGATGTCGCACCCGCACGTCAAGGAGGTCGCCGTGATCGGCATCCCCGACGAGAAGTGGGGTGAGCTGGTGACGGCGCTCGTCGTCCCCGACGGCGAGGAGGTCACGGCCGACGAGCTGATCTCGCACTGCCGCACCTCGCTCGCGGGCTACAAGTGCCCGAAGCGGGTGGACTTCGTTGACGCGCTGCCGCGCACGGCGACCGGAAAGCTGCAGAAGTTCAAGCTGCGCCAGCCGTTCTGGGAGGGTCACGAGCGTCAGGTCAACTAGAACGACCTGCCCGCGGAGCCTCTCAGCGTGCGCCGCAGCATCGCCGGGGTGTCGGTGATGATCCCGTCGACCCGCCAGCGCACGAGCGTCTGCATCTCCGTCGGGACGTTCACCGTCCACACGTAGGTGCGCATGCCCAGGAGCCTGGCCGTGCTGATGTTCCGTCCGTCGACGACGCTGATCGCGGGGACGTAGCTGTCGGCCCACCGGGCCGCGGCCATGAGCTCGTCCGCGGTGGCGTGCCAGGCGTAGAGCAGCCCGATGGGTACGTCGCGGGACAGCCCGTGGAAGCCGCGCAGCCAGGCGTGGTCGAACGACATGACGGTGAGGCGGCCCTGTCGAAGCGCTCGGAGGAAGACCGGTCGGGTCGCCAGTTCACGTGCGAGCACCCGGTCCATGCCCGGGTACAGCTCCGGGGTCTTGGCCTCGACCAGCATGTCCGCGTCCCCGACGGCGCGAGCCCACTCGCGCAGCGTGGGTACTCGCTGGCCGGTGAACTCGGGAGCGAACCACGAGCCGGCATCGAGCTGCTTGATCTCGGCCAAGGTGAAGTCGCCGACGTTCCAGGGCGACCGATCGGGAAAGACCTGCTCGACGTCGGTGGTCGGCGCCAGCGACGTGTTGTGCAGCACGACCAGTCTGCCGTCGGCGGTGACCTGGACGTCGTTCTCGATGACGTCCGCGCCGTGCTGGATCGCCAGCTCGACCGCGGCCACCGTGTTCTGTGGTGCCGCCGCGAGACCACCGGCGTGAGCGACGACCTCGACCGTGTGGCGACCGGGCTCCACCGCGTGGACGGGTGCGAACGCCCCGGCCAGCGAGATCGAGAGAGCAAGTGACGCCGTACGGACAAGGCGCGAAGAAAGCAGCACAGCCGGCCCCCTCACTCCGTCGAGGACGCCCCCACGCCCTCTCGTCGCCAAGGTGGCAGTCGGTGGGCGCGCCCGGCAGAGCGCGAAGTCGCCATCCTGACCATCCGTGCGTGCCCGGTCGCTCGTCCGGCGAGCCTGGTCGGGACACGCCGAATGGATGATGCGTCGGCGTCTGCTGCTTCGATGGCGGGATGACCGACGAGGTGTTCGAGGACCAGAAGTTCAGCGACGAGGACTGGTACGGCGAGGACCTGACCGGCCGCACCTACCGCGGGTGCTCGTTCCGCGACGTCGACCTGACCGACTCGACGTCGCGCGGTGCCACGTTCGAGTCGTGCGAGCTCTCGAACTGCCGTTTCAACGCCTCGTCGCACGCCGGTACGGCGTTCGTCGCCTGCGACGTCCGGCGGACGTCGTTCTTCGGCGCGACGCTCGACGGCTGCAAGCTCGACGGCACGGTGTTCGTCGAGTGCACGCTGCGGCCGATGACGGTCACCGGCGGGCGGTGGCACGGCGTGACGATCCGCGGCGCGAAGCTCAGCGGGCTGGTGCTCGACGGCGTCTCGCTGGCGGAGGCCGACCTCGCCGACTCCGACCTGACCGGGTCGTCACTGAACGGCTGCGACCTCTCGCGGGCGACGCTGCGGGGCACCGACCTGTCCGGGGTCGACCTGCGCGGGGCGCGGCTCGACGGCACGGACCTGCACCTGGCGCGGCTGTCCGGCACACGGCTCGACCTGGCCGGCGCGGTGCACCTGGCCGAGATGCACGGAGCCGTCGTCGAGGCCTGAGCGCCCGGTCCGAACCACCATCAGCCGGTCGTTACTGTGGCCCGCGTGACGGAGCAGAAGCAGGACGAGAAGCCCGCGGACGACGCCAAGGCCGCCGACAAGGCAACCGACCAGAAGCCCGGCGAGAAGCCGAAGGAGCCGACCGACGACCTGGTGTCGACCCGGCACGAGCTGAGGGTCGGGCGTCGCACCCTCGCTTACACCGCCACCGCGGGACGGATGGTGCTGCACGACGAGGTCTACGAGGACGGCACGTTCAAGGGCTACAAGCCCAAGGCCGAGGTCTCGATCATCGCGTACGTCGCGGACGCCCCCGAGGGCGAGCGGCGGCCCGTCACGTTCGCGTTCAACGGCGGCCCGGGGTCGTCGTCGGTGTGGCTGCACCTCGGACTGCTCGGTCCGCGCCGGGTGCTGATGGGCGACGTCGGCAACCTGCTGCCGCCGCCGTACGCCCTCGCCGACAACGCCGAGTCGCTGCTGGCCGTCTCCGACCTGGTGTTCATCGACCCGGTGTCGACGGGCTACTCCCGCACGCTCGAGGACACCAAGCCGGAGCCGTTCCACGGCTACCAGGGCGATATCGAGTCGGTCGGCGAGATCATCCGGATCTGGACCAGCCGCAACAAGCGCTGGATGTCGCCGAAGTTCGTCGCCGGCGAGTCCTACGGCACCACGCGCGGCGCCGCGCTCGCCGAGCACCTCCAGACGCGGCACGGCATGTTCCTCAACGGGCTGATGCTGATCTCGAGCGTGCTCGACTTCTCCACCATCGACTTCCAGGACCAGCGCAACGACAAGGCGCACGCGCTCTACCTCCCGACGTACGCCGCCATCGCGCACTACCACGGCAAGGGCGCGAAGCGGTCGCTGCGCGCGACGCTGAAGGACGCCGAGGAGTACGCCTCGGGCGAGTACCAGCGCGTCCTCGCCCGCGGCGACCGGCTCACCGCCAAGGAGCGCGCCGCCGCCGTCCGCAAGATCGCCTCGCTCACCGGTCTCACCGAGGAGTACGTCGACCGGGCGGACCTGCGCATCGAGCACTGGCGGTTCTTCGGCGAGCTGCTGCGCGACGAGCGCCGCACGGCCGGACGGCTCGACGGCCGGTTCAGCGGCCCGGCCGCCAGCGCGATCGCCGAGCACATGGACGCCGACCCGTCGCACGACGCGATCTCCGGCCCGTACGCCGCGGCGTTCAACCACTACGTCCGCGACGAGCTCGAGTACGCCAACGACCTGCCCTACGAGCAGATCTCGAGGCGCGTGCAGCCGTGGTCCTACAAGGACTTCGAGGGCCGCCCCGTCGACGTCACGCCCAAGCTCGAGCGCGCGATGCGGCAGAACCCGCACCTGAAGGTCCACGTCGCCTACGGCTACTACGACGGCGCGACGCCGCACTTCGCCGCCGAGGACGTCTTCGCCCACCTCCGCATCCCCGAGGAGCTGCGCGCCAACATCGAGCACCGCTACTACGAGGCCGGCCACATGATGTACGTCCACGAGCCCAGTCGGCTGCAGCAGAGCAAGGACCTCACGGACTTCGTGACGCGAGCGGCGCGCGGCTGATGCGCAGCCTCGCCGCGTTCGTCGTCCTCCTGATCGCCGGCCTCATGGTCCCCGCGTCGACCGCGGGCTGGTGGCTGCGCGACACGGTCGTGCCGCGAGACGAGTACGTCGAAACCGTCGCGCCGCTGGCCAAGGACCCCGACGTGCAGGACGCCGTCCGCGCCAAGCTGGTCGCCGAGACCACCGAGTCGCTCGGCGTCGTACCTCCCGGCATCGCCGACCAGGTCGAACCGCTGGTACGACGCGCCGCGGGAGCCGTCGTCGAGGGGCCGGCGTTCGAGAAAGCGTGGAAGAAGTCCAACCGCGTCGCGCACAAGCAGCTCGTCGGCGCGCTCTCCGGTGAGTCCGAGAGCGTGCGCGCCAACGCCGACTCGACGGTCGAGCTGCGCCTCGGACCGCTCGGCGCCGCGGTGCGCAAGGAGGTCGACAAGGCCGGCCTCCCGTTCGGCGGTGCGATCCCGAAGACCGACACGACGTACCCCATCGGCAGCACCGAGGACCTCGGCCGCAGCCAGACGGCGTTCCGGCTGTTCAAGGAGTACGGCCGCGCGCTCCCGGTCGTGACCGCGGTCCTGCTCCTGCTCGGCCTCGCGCTGGCGCGCCGGCGCGGACCGGCCCTGGCCGGCACCGCGGTCGTCGCCCTGCTCGGCCTCGGCGCGCTGTGGCTCGCGCTCGGGACGCTGCGGGAGCGCTACCTCCAGGCGCTGCCCGAGGCGGTGCCGGACCCCGCGGGTGCGGCGTACTTCGACACGCTCACCGAGCCGCTCTACTCCCTGATGACGGTCGTCGCGGCGGGATCGGCGGTGGCGCTCGTGGTCGGCCTGCTCGGCGGCGCCGTCGGCGGTCTGGCCCGGCGGCACTGACCACGGCACTGACCACCCGGCGCGTCACCTCCTAGGGTGAGCACGTGCCGACGCTGCGACCGATCACCCCGTCCGACGTCGACGACGTGCTCGCGCTCAACGAGCGCAACGTCGTCAAGCTCGCACCCCTCAGCGCCGAGCGCCTGGCCGAGATCCAGGGCTGGGCCGACCGCGTCGACGTCCTCGAGGTCGACGGCGCGTTCGCCGGCTTCGTGATCACCTTCGGCCCCGGTACGGCGTACGACTCGGAGAACTACCGCTGGTTCGCCGAGCGCTACGACGACTTCTACTACCTCGACCGGATCGTGCTGCACGAGGACTTCCGGCGCCAGGGGCTCGGCGGCTTCGTCTACGACGAGGTCGAGGAGACCGCCCGCAAGCACGGCCGGCTGGCGCTCGAGGTCAACCTGGTGCCGCGCAACGACGCGTCGCTCGCCTTCCACGCGAGCCGCGGGTTCGTCGAGGTCGGCCGGCTCGGCGACGACGACCACCTGGTCTCGCTCCAGGTCAAGGAGCTCGAGGCGTGACGCCCGAGGAGCGGGCGCGCCGCAGCGCCGACGCGATGTGGGCGTCCGACCGCGCCAGCCAGGCGCTCGGCATGAAGATCACCGACGTCGGCCCGGGCACGGCGACCCTGGAGATGACCGTGCGCGACGACATGGTCAACGGCCAGGACATCGGCCACGGCGGGCTCACGTTCACGCTGGCCGACTCGGCGTTCGCGTTCGCCTGCAACTCCTACAACCTGCGGGTGGTGGCGGCGGCGGCCGAGATCCGCTTCCTGGCGCCCACCCGGGTCGGCGACCTGCTCGTCGCCGAGGCGGTCGAGCGCAGCCGCGAGGGACGCGACGGCGTCTACGACGTCACCGTCCGCTGCGGCGAGACCGTCGTCGCCGAGTTCGTCGGCCACAGCAAGGAGATCCGCGGCACACACTTCGAGGAGGCACCGTGACGTTCCAGATGCCCGACCCGTCCCTGGAGGAGCTCCGCGAGGGCCAGCTGGCGAACCTCCGCGACACCCTGGCCCGCGTCTACGAGCACGTGCCGCACTACCGCCGCGCGTTCGACGACGCGGGCGTGAAACCGGACGACGTCACGTCGCTCGCCGACCTGGCGCGGTTCCCGTTCACCACCAAGGAGGACCTGCGGCAGAACTACCCGTTCGGGATGTTCGCCGTACCGCGGAAGGACGTCGTGCGCGTCCACGCCTCCAGCGGTACGACGGGGAAGCCGACGGTCGTGGGCTACACGAACGACGACATCTCGATGTGGGCCGACGTGGTGGCCCGGTCGCTGTACTCCGCCGGGACGCGGCCGGGCGACATCGTGCACGTCGCCTACGGCTACGGCCTGTTCACCGGCGGGCTCGGCGCGCACTACGGCGCCGAGCGCCTCGGCTGCACGGTGGTCCCGGTCAGCGGCGGCATGACCGAGCGGCAGGTGCAGCTGATCCTCGACTTCGAGCCGCGCGTGATCATGGTGACGCCGTCGTACTTCCTCGCGATCCTCGACGAGATGGACCGCCAGGGCGTGGACCCGCGGTCGACGTCGCTGGAGATCGGCGTGTTCGGCGCCGAGCCGTGGACCGACGAGATGCGCCGCGATCTCGAGCAGCGCGCCGGCATCACCGCGGTCGACATCTACGGGCTCTCGGAGGTGATCGGTCCCGGCGTCAGCCAGGAGTCCGGCGCGACCCAGGACGGGCTGCACATCTGGGAGGACCACTTCTACCCCGAGATCATCGACCCGGTGACCCACGAGGTGCTGCCCGACGGCGAGGAGGGCGAGCTGGTCTTCACCACGCTCACCAAGCAGGCGATGCCGGTGATCCGCTACCGCACCCGCGACCTCACCCGGCTGCTGCCGGGCACCGCTCACCCGGCGTTCCGGCGGATGCAGAAGGTCACCGGACGCACCGACGACATGATGATCGTGCGCGGCGTGAACGTCTTCCCGACGCAGATCGAGGAGCTGATTCTCACCATCGAGGGGCTGACGCCGCACTACCTGTGCGTGCTCACGCGGCCGGGGTCGCTCGACGAGCTCACCGTCCAGGTCGAGGCCCACCCGTCGGTCGCCGAGATCGACCGCCCGTCACTGGCCACGGCGCTGGCCGGCCGGATCAAGGACCGCATCGGCGTCACCGCCGGCGTCGAGGTGCTGCACCCCGACGCCCTGCAGCGCTCCCTCGGCAAGGCGGTCCGCATCAGCGACCGCCGCCGACGCTGACCACCCGGACGACACTGAGGAACCAGCCATGGCCCGCAGCCCGCACGTCCCCGACCTGTTCGACGTCTGCACCGTCGTCATCCTGCGGCGGCCGGACGACGCCCCGGAGATGTCGGAGGAGGCGCTCGATGCGCTGCAGGAGGAGCACCTCGCTTACCGGGCCGAGCTCGTCCGGCAGGGCGTGCTGGTCGCCAACGGCCCGTTCCTCGAGCAGAGCGACGAGACCCACCGCGGCATGTCGATCTTCGCCTGCGACCTCGCGACCGCGGCGAGGCTCTCCGACGACGACCCGTCAGTGCGTGCCGGCCGGCTCGCGTACGACGTCATGGAGTGGTGGGTGGCCGCCGGCACGCTCGCGTTCCCGAAGGCGCAGGGACCCGTCGGCGACCAGCGCCCGATGCCCGACGACTGACCCCGCGTCCGCGACGCCGGTGCGCCTAGAGTGGCCGGATGCTGAACGACATCGTGGTCGTCGACCTGACCCGCGCCCTGGCCGGACCGCACGCCGCGATGATGCTCGCCGACCTCGGCGCGCGCGTCATCAAGGTCGAGTCACCCGGCACCGGTGACGAGTCCCGCTCGTGGGGGCCGCCGTTCGTCGGCCCCGAGGACGAGCGGGTCTCGACGTACTTCATGTCCTGCAACCGCAACAAGGAGTCCGTCACCGCCGACCTCAAGTCCGAGGAGGGCAAGGACTTCCTGGCCCGGCTCGTCGCCCGGGCCGACGTGCTGATGGAGAACTTCCGCCCCGGCGTGCTGGACCGCCTCGGCTTCTCGGTCGAGCGGCTGCACGAGATCAACCCGCGGCTGGTGATCCTGTCGATCACCGGCTTCGGCCACGACGGGCCGGAGGGCGGCCGCGCCGGCTACGACCAGATCGCCCAGGGCGAGGCCGGGCTGATGTCGCTCACCGGCCCCGGCCCGGACGACCCGACCCGCGTCGGCGTGCCGATCGCGGACCTGCTCGCCGGGATGTACGGCGCGTACGGCGTCGTCGCCGCGCTGCACGAGCGCGAGCGCACCGGTCGCGGTCGCGTGGTCCGGTCCAGCCTGCTCGCGTCGGTGGTCGGCGTGCACGCGTTCCAGGGCACGCGCTGGACGGTGGCGCACGAGGTGCCGCACGCGATCGGCAACCACCACCCGTCGATCGCGCCGTACGGCCTGTTCCACACCGCCGACGCGCCGATCCAGATCGCCTGCGGCAACGACCGGCAGTGGGCCGCGCTGGCGAAGCTTCTCGGGATCGACGACGAGCGGTTCGCGTCCAACGGGCAGCGGGTCGGGCACCGGACGGAGCTGATCGAGACGCTCGAGGCCGCGCTCTCCGCCGAGAGCGCCGAGACCTGGCTGGGCCGTCTCGCCGAGCTCGGCATCCCGGCGGGCAAGGTGCGCACGCTCGACGACGTCTACACCTGGGACCAGACCCGCTCCCAGGGCCTGGTCATCGAGGTCGAGCACCCGACGCTCGGCCCCGTCGAGCTGCCCGGCCCGCCGCTGCGGTTCGACGACAACGCCTACGCCGGTGCCCGGCCCACCCACCTGCCGCCGCCGCGCCTCGGCGAGCACGACGACGCGGTCCGGGCCTGGCTGAATGAGCCCGGCCCCGAGAACTGAGTCCAATTCTCGGGAAAATCCGCGCGCGTCAGGGAGTGACCATGCGTCGGGATGGGAAGGTAGTCATGGCAGTCCCACCTCGTCGCGCCCGCTGGCGGTCGGGCCCGCGCGGCCCGGTGACCGCCGACCTCGGACCCCCGTGCCCCGACCCTGTCCCAGCGGGTCGGGGCACGGCCGTCGTCCGCCCCCGTCATCCGCCTCCGTCATCCGCCTCCGTCATCCGCCTCGGGCGGCCCGCTCGCGACGCGGCGGCGCGACGTGGTCGGATGAGCCCATGAACGGCCGCGACCGGTTGTCCGCCTCCGCCCTGATCGACCTGGTCCTCGACGAGGGCTCCTGGTCATCGTGGGACACGCCCCCGACGTACGGCGAGCTCACGGAGGAGTACGCCGCCGAGCTCGCCGCGGCCCGGGAGAAGACCGGGCTCGACGAGTCGGTGATCACCGGCGAGGGGCTCATGCGCGGACGTCGCGTCGCGGTTGTCGCGTGCGAGTTCCGGTTCCTGGCCGGCTCGATCGGCGTCGCGTCGGCGAACCGACTGGTGGACGCGATCGAGCGGGCCACCCGCGAGCGGCTGCCCCTGCTGGCGGCGCCGGTGTCCGGCGGCACCCGGATGCAGGAGGGCACGGTCGCCTTCGTGCAGATGGTGAAGATCAGCCAGGCGATCGCCGGGCACAAGGCGGCGGGCCTGCCCTACCTCGTCTACCTGCGCCACCCGACCACTGGTGGCGTCATGGCGTCGTGGGGCTCGCTCGGCCACGTCACGGTCGCCGAGCCGGGGGCGCTGGTGGGCTTCCTCGGGCCGCGGGTCTACGAGGCGCTGTACGGCAAGCCGTTCCCCGAGGGCGTGCAGACCTCGGAGAACCTCTACGCGCACGGTCTGATCGACGCCGTCGTGCCGCCCGAGGAGATCGCTGCCATCCTCGACCGCGCGCTCACCGTGCTGCTCTCCCCGGGCGACGTCGACACCGACCCGACCGACCCGCCGGTCGACGAGATCCCGGACGTCGAGACCTGGGAGTCGGTGACGATCTCGCGGCGGCCGGAGCGGCCGGGGGTGCGGCGGCTGCTGCGGTACGCCGCGACCGACGTCATCCCGCTCAACGGCACCGGCCAGGGCGAGGCCGACCCCGGGCTGCTGATCGCGCTGGCGCGGTTCGGCGGTTCGCCGTGCGTGTTCCTCGGCCAGGACCGGCGCGGGCAGACCGCCGCCCACCCGCTCGGGCCGGGCGCGCTGCGCGAGGCGCGTCGCGGCATGCGGCTGGCGGCCGAGCTCGGGCTGCCGCTGATGACGGTGATCGACACCCCGGGTGCCGCGCTGTCGGTCGAGGCCGAGGAGGGCGGGCTGGCCGGCGAGATCGCCCGCTGCCTGGCCGACCTGGTCACGCTGGACGCGCCGACGCTGTGCCTGCTGCTCGGCGAGGGCACCGGCGGCGGCGCGCTCGCGCTGCTCCCGGCCGATCGGGTGATCGCGGCCCAGCACGCCTGGCTCTCGCCGCTGCCGCCCGAGGGCGCGAGCGCGATCGTGCACCGCGACCTCGACCACGCGCCCGAGATGGCCCGGGCGCAGAAGGTGCGTTCGCTCGACCTGCGCGACGCCGGCGTCGTGGACCGCATCGTCGCCGAGCGCCCGGACGCCGCCGACGAGCCGGAGGAGTTCTGCCGACGTCTCGGCGACGTGCTGCGCTACGAGCTCGCCACCCTGCTGAACACCGACCGGGCCGCGCTGCTCGCCCGGCGCGAGCAGCGCTACCGCTCGCTGGGTGCGTCGCCGTCGGCCTGACCGGTCTGACCGGTCTGACCGGCCCGACCGGTCATGGCCCGGTAGGTCTCCGGCTGGGTGACCGCGAGGTGCCGCCGGGCGCGCCGCCGGTAGCGCCAGATGAGGGCGAGTCCGGCCACCCATCCGACGTACTGCACCGCCATCGCGCCGCGGTACGCCGACGCGGAGTAGTCGGTCCCGGCGCCGGGCGTCTGCGCGTCGAGGAGCAGACCGATCGCGAGCATCATCACCAGTGAGGCGACGAAGCCACCGACGTTGACGATGCCCGTGGCCGATCCCAGGCGCGTCGCGGGGTTGAACGTGCGGGCGAGGTCGAAACCGACCATCGACGTGGGTCCGCCGAGACCGGAAGCGACGACCATCGGCGCGAGCAGCCAGAGCGGCGCGTCTCCGGGGTAGAGCAGCACGGCCGCCCAGGTCAGCATCATCGCCAGCACGACTGAGAGCACCAGCGTGGAGCGGTGCCAGGGGTGGCGCGAGATGAAGGCGCCGATGAGCGGTCCGCCGACCATGGACGTGACGACGAGCAGGGTCAGCAGCGAGCCGGCGACGGCCGTCCCGGTGTGCTCGCCGTACACGAAGAACGGGTAGCCCCAGAGCAGGGCGAGCACGTTGGTGCCGAACGCGGAGGTGAAGTGGATCCACAGCCCCAGCCGCGTGCCCGGGTCGCGCCACGCGGCGGCGAGGTCGCGCGCCACCTCGCGAACGGGCCGGAGGTTGCGGGCGGGTGGGAAACCCGGCGGGACGTCGCGAACCACGAGCACCACCAGGACGCCGAGCAGCACGCCGATCGCCGCGCTGGCGACGAAGGTCGGGGTCCAGCCGTAGTCCGACAGCGCGCGGGCCAGCGGGATCGCGGCCACCAGCGCGCCGCACTGCCCGATCAGACCCGTCCACGCGGTCATCACCGGGTTGCGCCGGGGCGGGAACCAGGCCGCCACCAGCCGCAGCACGCTGATGAACACCATCGCGTCGCCCATCCCGACGAAGACGCGTGCCACCACGGCGCCGGCGTACGTGGCGGTGAGGGCGAAGCCGAGCTGGGCGGCGGTCATCAGGAACGCCCCGGTGAGCAGCAGCCGCTTCGCGCCGTACCGGTCGATGAGCACGCCGACCGGGATCTGCATGCCGGCGTACACCAGCAACTGGAGCACCGTGAACGTCGACAGCTGGGAGGCGGAGATGTCGAAGCGCTGGGTCGCGACGATGCCGGCGACGCCGAGCGAGGACCGGTGGAAGACCGCGAGGAAGTAGACCGCGACGCCCGTGAGCCAGACGCCCAGCGCCCGACGGCCGCCCGGTGGGGCGGGCAGGGTCACTCGGCGTCCCCGGTGATCGTCCAGGAGTCCCGGGCGAGGGCGAACGACCAGGCGAGGTGCTCGCGTACGACGTTCTCGAACGCCGCCACGTCGTCGCCCCGCAGCACGGCGAGGATGCGCTCGTGCTCGGCGATGGCGGAGTCCATCCGGTCCGGGCGGCCGCGCACCAGCACGCTGGTGAACAGGGTCTGCCGCTCGCGCAGCATCCGGTAGATCCCGGACAGCACGTCGTTGCCGGCCGCGTCGACGATCAGCTCGTGGAAGCGGCGGTCGGCGTCGGTGAAGCCGGCGGTGTCGCGCTCGTGCCGGCGGCGGCACATCTCCTGGTGCACCTCGAGCACCTGGGGCAGCAGCGTGGCGCGGTTCGCGAACGACTTCGCCGCCGTGCTGGTCTCCACCAGCTCGCGCGCCTCGAGCACGTCCTCGACGTCGTGCATGGTGAACGTGGAGACGATCGCGCCCTGCTTGGGCCGCAGCCGGACCAGCCCCTCGACCTCGAGCCGGAGCAGCGCCTCGCGCACCGGGGTCCGGCTGATCCCGAGCTCGGCGGCGAGCCCGCCCTCGGTGATCACGTCACCGGCGGTGTAGACGGCGTTGAGGATCGCCCACTTCGCGTAGTCGTAGGCTCGGGCGGCGGCCGTGCCCGGCGGGGGAAGGGACGATCTCATGTTGCATACATCCTAATTCGGACGCTGCGGTCCCCTCGCACCCGCCCACGTCATCCCTGGGTCAGCCCCCGTCATCCACAGGGGCGCCCACGCGAAACTGGCACCAACCACGTGAAGTTTCGCGTGGTCGGTGCCAGTTTCCCAGCAGCCGGTGGTAAACCGACAGGCCGCTAGACCAGGTCAGAGCAGCAGCGCCGCGCCCGGGTCCTCCAGGACCGCGGCGACGTCGGCCAGGAAGCGCGAGCCCTTCTCGCCGTCGACCAGGCGGTGGTCGAACGACAGCGCCAGCGTGGTGATGTCGCGCGGCTTGATCTTGCCGTTGTGCACCCAGGGCTGCTTGCGGACGGCGCCGAAGCAGAGGATCGCGGACTCGCCCGGGTTGATGATCGGCGTGCCGGCGTCGACCCCGAAGACACCCACGTTGGTGATCGTGAACGTGCCGCCGCTCATCTCGGCCGGCTGGGTCCTGCCCTCGCGCGCGACCTTGGCGAGCTCGTTGATGGCGCGGCCGAGCTCGGGCAGCGTCATCTGGTCGGCGTCCTTGACGTTCGGCACCACGAGGCCGCGCGGGGTGGCGGCGGCGATGCCGAGGTTGACGTAGTGCTTGAACACGACCTCCTGGGCCCGGTCGTCCCAGGTGGCGTTGATCTCGGGGGTACGGCGTACCGCCAGGAGCACCGCCTTGGCCAGCACGAGCAGCGGCGAGACCTTGACGTCGCGGAAGTCGCGGTGGCCCTTGAGCCGCTCGACGAGCTTCATCGTGCGGGTCGCGTCGACCGTGATCCACTCGGTCACGTGGGGCGCGGTGTAGGCCGAGTCGACCATCGCCTGCGCCATCATCTTGCGCACGCCCTTGATCGGCTCGCGGGTCTCCCGCTCGCCCGGCGCCCGCATGACCGGCGCGGGTGCGGCGGCGGGCTCGGCCACCCGAGCGTCGCCGGAGGCGGCCGCCTGGACGTCCTCGCGCGTCACCGTCCCGCCGGGACCGGACGGGGTCAGCGTGCGCAGGTCGACGCCGAGGTCCTTGGCGAGCTTGCGCACCGGGGGCTTGGCCAGCACCCGGACGTCGCCGGGCTTGTCCATGGCCGGGTCGTGCACCGGCGCCGCCGCGGGCACCGGCTTCTCGTCGGCCTCGACCACGTCGGTGGTGGTCGCACCGCCGGGAGTGAACGCGCCCTGCAGCTGGAGCTGTGCGGCCGCGCCGGCCTCCGACGCCGCGGTGGCGCCGCCGCGCCGGGGACGACGCTTCGCCGCGGTCTCCCGGGGGCCGTAGCCGACCAGGGTCTGGTTCTCGCCACCCCCGGTCGCGGCCGGGTTGGACATGTCGATCTCGGTGGCGGCAACCTGGGCGGCCCCGGCCTTCTCGGCCATCCCGAGGTAGGGGTCGGACTCGGTCTGCTCCGCGGGCGCCGGCGCGGCCGGCTCCTCGGCCGGAGCCGCGCCCTCGCCGATCCGGATGATCGGCGTACCGACCGGGACGGTCTCGCCCTCCGGCACCAGCAGCGCCTGGACGGTGCCGGCGTAGGGCGACGGCAGCTCCACCAGCGACTTGGCGGTCTCGATCTCGACGACGATGTCGTTGACCTTGACGACGTCGCCGACCTTGACCTTCCAGCTGACGATCTCGGCCTCGGTCAGACCCTCGCCGACGTCGGGCAGCTTGTACTCGTTCACGGATCTCCTCCGGGCGTCGGTCAGTAGGCGAGGGAGCGGTCGACGGCGTCGAGCACCCGGTCGAGGTCGGGCAGCCACTCCTCCTCGATCCGGCTCGGCGGGTACGGCGTGTCGAACCCGCCGACCCGCAGCACCGGCGCCTCGAGGGAGTAGAAGCACTCCTCGGTGATCCGGGCCGCGACCTCGGAGCCCATGCCGAGGTTGACGTGCGCCTCGTGGGTGACGACCGCGCGGCCGGTCTTGCGGACCGACGCGTAGACCGGGCCCATGTCGAGCGGCGAGAGCGTGCGCAGGTCGATGACCTCGATGCTCTGGCCGTCCTGGGCAGCGGCCTCGGCCGACGCGAGGCAGGTCTTCACCATCGGGCCGTAGGCCAGCAGGGTCAGGTCGGTGCCTTCACGCACGACGCGCGACTTGAACAGCGGGTCGACGTCGGCGAGCGTCTTGGACTCGTCGAGCTCGGCCTTGTCGGCGTGGTACTGCCGCTTCGGCTCGAGGAACACCACCGGGTCGTCGCACTTGATGGCCTGCTGGATCATCCAGTAGCCGTCGACCGGGTTGGAGCACGCCACGACCTTCAGGCCCGGGGTGTGCGCGAACTGCGCCTCCGGGCTCTCGGAGTGGTGCTCCACCGCCCCGATGCCGCCACCGAACGGGATCCGGATGACGATGGGCATCTTGACCTTGCCCTGGCTGCGGAAGTGGATCTTCGCCACCTGGCTGACGATCTGGTCGTAGGCCGGGTAGACGAACCCGTCGAACTGGATCTCGCAGACCGGGCGGTAGCCGCGCATGGCCAGGCCGACCGCGGTGCCGAGGATGCCGGACTCGGCGAGCGGCGAGTCGATGACCCGGTCCTCGCCGAAGTCCTTCTGCAGGCCGTCGGTGATCCGGAAGACGCCGCCGAGCTTGCCGACGTCCTCGCCCATGACGAGGACCTTCGGGTCGTCCTCCATCGCCTTGCGCAGGCCGGCGTTGAGGCCCTTGGCCAGGGTGATCTTGCTCATCGGTGGCCTCCCGCCGTCTCGAAGGAGTCGAGGTACGCCGCGAAGCCGGCGCGCTGGGCCTCCAGCTCGGGGCTGCCTTCGGCGTACACGTAGTCGAAGATGTCGAGGATGTTCGGCTCCGGCAGCGACCGGCAGCCCTCGCGGAGGTGCTCGCCGAGCTTCTCGGCCTCGGCCTCGATCTCGTCGAAGAAGTCCTGGTCCACCACGCCGTTGCGGGTCAGGTAGACCTTCACGCGCTGGATCGGGTCCTTGAGCTTCCAGTGCTCGAGGTCCTCCGACAGCCGGTAGCGGGTCGGGTCGTCGGTCGTGGTGTGCGCACCCATCCGGTAGGTGTAGGCCTCCACGAACGTCGGGCCCTGGCCCTCGCGGGCGCGCTGCAGCGCGGCCTTGGAGACGGCGTACGTCGCCAGCACGTCGTTGCCGTCGACGCGGACGCCCGGGAAGCCGAAGCCGAGGGCGCGCTGGTAGAGCGGGATCCGGGTCTGCCGCTCGATCGGCTCGGAGATCGCCCACTGGTTGTTCTGGCAGAAGAACACGACGGGCGCGTTGTAGGAGGCGGCGAAGATGAACGCCTCGTTGACGTCGCCCTGGCTGCTGGCGCCGTCGCCGAAGTAGGCGACGACCGCGGCGTCGCGGTCCGGGTCACCGGTGCCGACGACGCCGTCGCGCTGGAGGCCCATGGCATAGCCGGTGGCGTGCAGGGTCTGCGCACCGATCACGATCGTGTAGAGGCCGAAGTTGCCCTCGTTGGGGTCCCAGCCGCCCTGGTCGACGCCGCGGAACAGGCCGAGGAGTCGCAGCGGGTCGATGCCGCGGGTGTAGGCGACGCCGTGCTCGCGGTAGGTCGGGAAGACGAAGTCCTGCGGCCGCAGCGCGCGGCCCGAGCCGATCTGAGCGGCCTCCTGGCCGAGCAGCTGCGCCCAGATGCCGAGCTCGCCGTGGCGCTGGAGCGCGGTGGCCTCG
>NZ_CAMPGZ010000077.1 GCF_946885725.1 uncultured Nocardioides sp. | reverse complement strand
GCATGTGTTAAGCACGCCGCCAGCGTTCGTCCTGAGCCAGGATCAAACTCTCCGTTGAAATCTTTTGATGTCCCACCGAGGTGGGTTCATCGACTCTGTTGGAGTAATCCCAGCAAGAGAGCCCTTCGAGAAGGGCGTCTTACTAAAGGAATCAAACTAGTCGTCAGATACCGAGAGACCGGGGTCCCTCGCAACCTGTCGACTGGCGTTACTGATTAATTCGTCGACTTTTGGCACACTGTTGAGTTCTCAAGGATCAAGCGCGCACCTCAACTCGGCCTCTCGGCCTCGTCGGGGGGCAACCTGGTAAAACTTACCGGGTGGTGCTGGCTCCGTCAAATCGGTTCCTGCTCCTCCGGCCCCGCCCGCGCTCCAGCCACCGAGTCGATCCGAGGCCGCCCTGAGGCGCTCCCGAGCCACCTCGGTGGAGGTGTGTGGGTGGGGTATCGCTGGGGGCCGGAAGCCCGGCCTCTCGGCCTTGCCTCCCGCCGCTCCCTGGCGACGAAGAGAACATTAGCCAGAGCTTCGCGCGGCACGCAAATCGGGGGGCGGGTGTTCGCGGTCACATCGGCGTTTCCGCAGGTCAAACGCGGTTTTGCTGCCTCGGCGTCCGGTTCGTGCCCGTTCGCGACCCCCTGGAACGGGGCGCGGGGCCCGGGTCAGACGACCCGGACCCCGGCGATCTTCTTCTTCCCGCGGCGCACGACCAGCCAGCCATCGGCCAGCAGGTCGCCCGCTCCAGGCGAGCTGTCGGGATCGGTGACCCGCTCGTTGTTCAGGTAGGCGCCGCCCTCCCCCACCGTCCGCCGGGCCTCGCCCTTGGACTTGCACAGACCTGACAAGACCAGCAGGTCCACGATGGTCGGCATCCCGTCATCGCGGGGCACTTCGGTCGCGCCGGCCTCCTGCAACGCGGCGGCGAGCGTCGCGGGATCCAGCTCGCGCAGGTCGCCGGTCCCGAACAGCGCGGCGGCGGCCGCCTTGGCCTGCTCGGTCTCCCGCTCCCCGTGCACCAGCGTCGTCACCGCGTCGGCGAGCGCCTTCTGGCCGGCGCGCAGGAACGGCTTCTCGGCCGTCTGCGCCTCGAGGTCCTCGATCTCCTCGCGGCTGAGGAACGTGAAGATCCTGAGCAGTTCGCCGACCTTCTCGTCCTCGACGTTGAGCCAGAACTGGTGGAAGGCGTACGGCGACAGCATCGACGGGTCGAGCCAGAGGGCACCGCCCTCGGTCTTGCCGTACTTGGTGCCGTCGGCCTTGGTCACCAACGGCGTCGCGAAGGCGTGCACCCTGCCGCCGTCGGCACGGCGAACGAGCTCCACGCCGGCGGTGATGTTGCCCCACTGGTCGCTGCCGCCGAACTGCAGAGTGACTCCGTGGTCGCGGTAGAGGTTCAGGAAGTCCATGGACTGCAGCAGGACGTAGCTGAACTCCGTGTAGGAGATCCCGCTCTCGAGCCGACGGTTCACCACGTCGCGGGCCAGCATCCGGTTGACCGGGAAGTGCTTGCCGATGTCGCGCAGGAAGTCGATGACCGACAGGCTCGCGGTCCAGTCGTAGTTGTTGACCATCGTCGCGGCGTTGGGGCCGTCGAAGTCGAGGAACGGCTCGATCTGCGAGCGCACCCGCTCGACCCAGTCCTTGACGATGTCGAGGGAGTTCAGCGTGCGCTCGCCGGTCTCCTTCGGGTCGCCGATCATGCCGGTCGCGCCGCCGACGAGGGCGTAGGGCACGTGGCCGGCGAGCTGGAGCCGGCGCGCGGTGAGGATCTGTACCAGGTTGCCCATGTGCAGGCTGGGTGCGGTCGGGTCGAAGCCGACGTAGAAGCGGACCGGGCCCTCGGTGAACGCGGCGCGGAGCGCGTCGGGATCCGTCGAGTGCGCGATGAGTCCGCGCCACTCGAGGTCGTCGAGGAGGCCTGGGTCGATGCTCATGGCGTCCAGCCTGCCCTACCGCGCGAGGTCCGCGACAACGGGTTTCCGGACGCGGACGATCGCGGTCACAGCCACTGCCCGAATGCCAAGGGCTCGCGGGTGACGAGGTACGTCGCCCAGTTCATCTTCGTGACGGTGCCGTCGGCGTCACGAGTGATGCGCAGCAGCTCGCCGTTCTCGCGACCGGCGACCGTGCGATAGAGGTCGTCCTCGACCTTCTCGAACACCGAGGACGGCTTGTGTTCCGGCAGGCCCTGCTGGCGGGCCTCGAGCCTGCCCTGCTTGACGGAGAACACGAACGGCGTGCCCTCGGAGTACCAGACGCCGACGACGCCGGCGAGCTCGTCGGGCACGGATGTGCCGGGACGCCACGGCTCGGGAAGCACCGGGTCGTGCTCGACCACGTGGTCGGCGAGCTCGATCGCGAAGGCCGCAGGGTCGGGTGCGGACGTGGTGTTCATCAGGGCCAGGCCTCCGGTGCCGGACTCGCGGTCGGTGAACAGCCCGGTGATGTGGCCGGGCATGCCGCCGGTGTGGCCGACCCAGGTGCGGGTGCCGGAGCGCATGAGCATGAAGCCGAGGCCGAACGCGCCGGTCCAGCGCTCGCGGTCGATGACGATCTGTGGCTCACACATCTCGGCGAGAGTGTCGGCGCTGAGGACCTCCTCGACGGGTGAGGCGACGAACGAGGACCAGCGCGCCATGTCCTGCGCGGTGCTGGCGAGACCACCGCAGGGCGCGAGCGCCTTGAGGTCGAGGATCGGCTCGGTGACGGGTACGTCGGTGTGCGGCGGGACGTAGTAGCCGGTGACCGCGCTGCCCGACGGGCCGACCGTCGTGCGGCGCATCTCGAGCGGGTCGAGGATCCGCGCCTTCAGCGACTCCCACCAGCTGCGGCCGTCGAGACGAGCGACGAGCTCGCCGAGGACCGAGAAGACGAGGTTGGAGTAGTGGAAGTACTTGTGCGGCGGGTGCACGCGCTCGGCCTCGTTGAAGCCGGCGAGCAGCTCCTCGCGGTCGGGGTTGACCAGCGTCTCCCACACGTCGCCGATCGGCTCGCGCTGCATCCCGGAGGAGTGTGCCAGCGCCTGGCGGACCGTCACGCGGGGGTGCTTCACCTCGGGGAGGTGCTGGTCGAGGGTGTCGTCGAGGGAGAGCTTGCCCTCGTCGCGCAGCTGCATGACCTGCACCGCGGTGAAGGTCTTGGTGTTGGACGCGATGAGGAACTGGTCGTCGGCGGTCGGCGCCACCTTCGGAACCGTGACGTCGGCGGCGCCGATGCCCTCGTGCCAGAGCAGCTCGCCGTCGCGCACCACGCCGGCGTACAGGCCGGGGATGCGGCCCTTGACCTGCTTGTCGAGGGCGATGCGGTGCAGCTTGCGGGTGGTGGTCTCCGAGAGCGCAGGCATGTCGGCGACCCTACCGACGCCGCTCTCGTCAGCCGAAGAGGCTCAGCGTCTTCGTCAGGGTCTGGTAGACGCCGTACGCGAGCGGCACGCCGACGATCAGCCACGCGACCGTGAGCAGCGCCGGGTGCACCTTGGTGCGCTCGCCGGTGCCGCGGTCGGTCGCGCCTTGGTCGGTCGACTGGTACGCGATCGGCTCGGCCTCGTCCTTCTCGTGGAAACGCTCGGCCACCGGGCGCACCAGCAGGTTGGCGACGAAGCCGACGGCCAGCACGCCGACCATCGTCAGCAGAGCCGGGCGGTAGGCGTCGGCGGTGAGCTCGCCGGGCGTGCCCTGCGCGTCGAGGAATCCGTTGACGATCAGCGGCCCGGCGACGCCGGCGGCGGACCAGGCGGTGAGCAGCCGGCCGTGGATCGCCCCGACCTGGTAGGTGCCGAAGAGGTCGCGGAGGTACGCCGGGACGGTGGAGAAACCGCCGCCGTAGAAGGAGATGATCACGCCGGCCAGCAGCACGAACAGCGCGGTCGCCGAGCTGCCGGCGAGGGCGAGCGCGGTGTAGAGCACCATGCCGACGCCGAGGTAGCAGAGGTAGATCGGCTTGCGGCCGATCACGTCGGAGGTCGAGGACCAGACGAAGCGACCGGCCATGTTGCAGATGGACAGCAGGCCGACGAAGCCGGCCGCGGCGCCCGGGTCGACCGCGGTGCCGCCGTCGGAGCGGAAGAAGTCCTGGATCATCGGGGCGGCCTGCTCGAGGATGCCGATGCCGGCCGTGACGTTGCAGAAGAGGACGGTCCACAGCAGCCAGAACTGCGGTGTCCTGATCGCGTTGGCCGCGGAGACGCTGGCGGTGGTGACCAGGCGCCGGGAGCGCACGGCCTCCGGGTCGAAACCCTCGGGCCGCCAGCCCTCCGGCGGGACCTTGATCAGCCAGGCGCCGAAGAGCATCACGACGAGGTAGGCCAGGCCGAGCGTGACGAACATGCTCGCTACCGCGGAGCCGCTCGCCACCGAGCTGGTGTCGGTGGCGTCGAACGACGGGTCGTAGAACGCGAGCAGCCGGCTCGAGATGGGCGAGGCCACCAACGCGCCACCGCCGAAGCCCATGATCGCGAGGCCGGTCGCGAGCCCCGGTCGGTCGGGGAACCACTTGATCAGGGTGGAGACCGGCGAGATGTAGCCGATGCCCAGGCCGATGCCGCCGATCACGCCGTACCCGAGGTAGAGCAGCCACAGCTGGCCGGTCGCGATGCCGGCCGCGCCGACGAGGAAGCCGACCGACCAGCACAAGGCGGCTGCGACCATCGCCCGGCGCGGGCCGCCGGTGTCGACCCAGGTGCCGAAGACCGCGGCCGACAGGCCGAGCATCACGATCGCGATCGAGAAGACGATGCCGACCGCGGTGAGGCTGGTGTCGAAGTGCTCCACGAGCGAGTTCTTGTAGACGCTCGTGGCGTAGGCCTGGCCGATGCACAGGTGGATGGCCAGCGCGGCCGGCGGGATCAGCCAACGGTTGTAGCCGGGCGGGGCGATGGTGCGGTCGCGCTCGAGTACGGCGAGAGCTGATGCCATGGGATCCCCCTGGGACCGAGACGGTGTGACCGTCCTCACGGTGCCCACGTGGTTGAACGGCAAACCACGTGACACCGCGACGGCCCCCGGAGCTCTCCGGGGGCCGCCGTGGATCAGGGAACTAGCAGGGTTTGACGGCGTCGACCGTGAAGCCCTGACCGGTGACCGCGGGGTCGGTCACCAGGTTGAGCTCGACCGTCGGCGTCGAGATGCAGGGCGTGTCGAGGCCCTTCTTCTTGGCGGTGCCCGTCAGCGCGGCGAGCTCCGTGCCGTTGCCGTCGCGGACGTAGAGGTAGTCGAAGTCCTGCTCCAGGTCGAACAGCGAGAAGTGCAGCGAGTACCCGCCACCGTCGGGGTTGGTGTAGGTGTAGGTGCAGTCGCCGTTGTTGCCGTAGGGATGCGGCGACTCGATCGGCAGCTGCGACGTGGTCAGGTCCTCGCACGGCGGCGGGGGCGGCATGCCGGGGTCGCAGCCGTCGTACACGCCGACCGCGTCCCAGGCCGCAGCGATCGCGGCCGCGTCGTCGCCGGCGACCGAAACGGTGGCGCCGCGGGCGTCGCAGAAGTTGCCGTACTCCGGCAGCGAGGTGAAGCCGGCGTAGAAGATCTGCGCGGCCCTGTCGAGGCCGACCGCCGAGACGTTGACGTCACAGTCCTCGGTGTGCGTCTGGAACGGCGCGGTGCAGCCGCGGTTCTGGCCGCCCTTGACGGCGAGGACGTAGGCCTGGTTGGCGATGCCGCTGTTGGTGTGGACGCCGCCGTTGTCGGCCGTGCCGGTGTAGCGCAGCGTGTAGTGGTCCGGGTCCTGGAACTCGGCCGGGTCCTCCATGTTGCGGAAGCCAGCACCCTCGGTGCCCGGGTTGATGACGTCCTCACCGATCCGGAAGTCCGGCTGTGCCGCGGGGTCGAGGCCGTTCTCGTCGGCGTAGAACTCGATGGTGTTGCCCATCATGTCGCTGAAGGCCTCGTTGAGCGCGCCCGACTCGTTCTCGTAGATGAGGTTCGAGGTGAAGTCGGTGACCCCGTGAGTCAGCTCGTGGCCGTCGACGTCGAGACCGCCGGACAGCGGCAGGCAGGTGCGGCCGTCGCCGTCGCCGTACGTCATGTAGGCGCCGTTCCAGAAGGCGTTGCAGTACTTCTTGGCGTAGTGCGTGACGGAGATGATCTCCATGCCCTCGCCGTCGATGCTGTCGCGCCCGAAGGTGTCGCCGTAGAAGTCGTCCACGACACCGGCGTAGTAGTGCGCGTCGACGCCGGGCGCCTGGCTGGGCGACGTCATCTTGTTCCTGTTGGTGTTCCAGACGTCGTCCGGGTCGGTCATCAGCGACGCCGACGTGGTGCCGTTGCCGGCGTCGAGCGTGCGCTGGCGGCCGTCGGGGCTGCGCAGCTCGTAGACGTCGCCGTTCTTGGCGGTGTCGATGGTCTTGGTGTCGCCCTTGACGCCGGTGCCCTCACCGTGGGCGACGGCGTTGAACGCCTTGATGATGTTGCCGTTGTCGGCGTTGACCCAGCGCACCGGTCGCGAGGCGTCGCGGATCGAGTCGACCTCGAAGAACCGCTTGCCCGTGCGCGGGTCGATGCGGAGCTTGCTGGTCCAGTCGCCGCGCGCGCCGATCCGCTCCTGGACGACCGAGCGGGCGTCGGTGCGAGTCAGGTCCTTGTCGTTGACCGGGCTCAGGCCCGGGAAGTGCGCACCGATGACGGACGTCGCCGTGCCGGACGCGTCACGGATGACCGTGACCTGGCCGCCGAGGACCGATGCGTTCCCGACGTACTGCTGGTAGCGGGTCTGGCTGAGACCGCCCGGGAGCGAGGTCGACCAGACCTTGGCGACGTCGTCGGGCAGCCGGTAGGCCGCCGCTTCGGCGCCACTGAGCGCGAACGAGCCCGTCGTGCTGGTGGCGGCCGGGCGTGAGGCGTCCTGCGGTTGGGCGCTCGACGTCGTCGCGATCGCGACGGTGGAGACACCCAGGAGCAGGGACGCAGAGATCGCCGTGAAAGAGCGATACCGCATGGAGATTCCCCTTAGGGTCCGAGAACAGCGCCGCCGGGACAGCGACGCCACAAACGCCGGTCACGCTATGCCCGGGACCCCGGTGGCTGGAAGGGCTGCACGCGACTTTCTTTGCGCGACGTCAACCTTCCTGCAGATCGGTCGGCGCACCGTGCACGGCGGGGATCTGACCCATCCGGCCCTTCTGGAAGTCCTCGTAGGCCTGCATCACCTCGGCCCTGCTGTTCATCACGAACGGGCCGGCCCACGCGACGGGCTCGCGGATCGGGCGGCCGCCGAGGACGAGTACGTCGAGCTCCGGCGAGCGGCTCTCCTGCCGGGTCGCCGCCTGCACGGTGACGAAGTCGCCGGCCCCCAGGACGGCGAGCTGGCCGGTGGTGACCGGACGCTGCTCGGCCCCGACGGCGCCGTTGCCGTTGAGGACATAGACGAGCGCGTTGAAGTCGACCGACCAGGGCAGCGCCAGACGGGCGCCCGGCGCGAGCGTCGCGTGCACCAGCGAGATCGGCGTGTGGGTGCTGCCCGGGCCGGCGTGCCCAGCCACGTCGCCGGCGATGACCCGGACGAGCGCCCCTGCGTCGTCGGTGGTGAGGGTGCCGAGCCGGCCGGCGCGGAGGTCCTGGTAGCGCGGCGCGACGAGCTTCTCGGCGCGCGGGAGGTTCACCCAGAGCTGGATGCCGTGGAAGAGGCCGCCCTTCTGCACCAGCCACTCGGGCGGGGTCTCGATGTGCAGCAGGCCGCTGCCAGCGGTCATCCACTGGGTGTCGCCGTCGGTGATGCTGCCGCCGCCACCGTGGCTGTCGCGATGGTCGAAGACGCCGTCGATGATGTAGGTGACGGTCTCGAAGCCGCGGTGCGGGTGCCAGGGCGTGCCCTTCGGCTCACCCGGCGCGTACTCCACCTCCCCCATCTGGTCCATGTGGATGAAGGGGTCGAGGTCGCGCAGGTCGACGCCGGCGAAAGCGCGGCGCACCGGGAAGCCCTCGCCCTCGTAGCCCGTCGGCGCGGTGGTGACGGAGCGGACCGGGCGCACGGTGTCGCCGAGTCCCGGGGACGGGATGCGGGGAAGCACGGTCAGGTCGGGGACGGTGAGTGCGGGCACGGTGGGCTCCTTCCGGCTGGCACTCAGACTAGTTGAAGATTGAACTTTCTCCAAGGGGTGTCCAAACCTGCCGCGAGGCGCTCGGGGGAACCTCGTCGAAGCGCCGAGGCCGACCGGTAGCGTGCTGCCGTGACTTCAGGGAGCGTCTCGGACAAGCACGACGTGATCATCGTCGGCGGCGGGCACAACGGGCTCGTCGCCGCCGCGTATCTGGCCCGGGCAGGCGTCTCGACGCTCCTGCTCGAGCGGCTCGACCACACCGGCGGCGCGGCCATCTCCGCCAAGGCGTTCGCCGGCGTCCCGGCGCGGCTGTCGCGCTACTCCTACCTGGTCAGCCTGATGCCGCAGCAGATCATCGACGACCTGAACCTCGACCTCGAGCTGAAGTCACGCGCCACGGCGTCGTACACCCCGGTCGTCCGCAACGGCAAGCACACCGGCCTGCTGGTCGAGCGTCGCGAAGCCGAGGCCACGGCCGAGTCGTTCCGCAACCTCACCGGCGGTGACGCGGAGTACGACGCGTGGCGGGAGTTCTACGGCGAGATCCGGGACTTCGCCGACAAGGTCGCGCCGACGCTGCTCGAGCCGCTGCGCACCGGCCGCGAGATGCGCGAGCTGGTCGACCCGAGGACGTGGGACTACCTGGTCGAGGAGCCGATCGGGCAGGTCATCGAGAAGCGCTTCCACGACGACACGGTGCGTGGGGTCGTGGCCACCGACGCGCTGATCGGCACGTTCGCGGACCTCAACGACCCGGGCCTGGTGCAGAACCGCTGCTTCCTCTACCACCTGATCGGCAACGGCACCGGTGAGTGGCGGGTGCCGGTCGGCGGGATGGGCGGTGTCACTGACTCGCTCCTGGTCGCCGCGCGCAACGCCGGCGCCACGATCATGACAGGCGCGGGCGTGAGCGCCATCGAGGCCGACGGCGACCGGGCGACCGTGACCTGGCACGACGGCGAGACCTGGCACTCCGCCGACTGCGACTACGTGCTGTCCAACGTGGCGCCGTGGGTGCTGCAGGTGCTGCTCGGCGAGGAGCCGACCGAGCGCCCCGAAGGCGCGCAGCTGAAGGTCAACCTGCTGCTCGAGGGACTCCCTCGGTTCAAGTCCGGCGAGAGCGCACGCAACGGGTTCGCCGGAACGCTGCACGTGGCCGAGGACTACAGCCAGCTGCAGACGGCCTACCAGGAGGCGGCGTCGGGCCAGATCCCGACGACGATGCCGGGCGAGTTCTACTGCCACTCGCTCACCGACCCGTCGATCCTCGGGCCGCTGGCGGCGAAGGGCATGCACACGCTGACCTACTTCGGCGTGCACACCCCGGCGCGGCTGTTCGAGGCCGACCGCGAGGGTGCGCGCGACACCGCAGTCGGCCGAGCGCTCGACGCGATCAACGAGCACCTCGTCGAGCCGATCGAGTCGCTGCTCGCCGTCGACAAGAACGGCCAGCCGTGCCTGGAGGCGAAGGCGCCGCAGGACATCGACGAGGCGCTGGCCATGCCGGGCGGGCACATCTTCCACGGCGACCTGTCCTGGCCGTGGGCGCCCAACCGCGCCCGGCTCGACACGCCCGCGCACCGGTGGGGCGTCGCGACCGACGTGGAGAACGTGCTGCTGTGCGGCTCGGGCGCCCGGCGCGGCGGCGCGGTCAGCGGCATCGGTGGACACAACGCGGCCCAGGCCGTGCTGGAGACCATCCAGTCGCGCCGGTCCGGCTGACGGTCACACTCGCTAGACGGCGGCGGGGTCGACCTGAGCGATCGGCTCGCTCGTGGGTTGCTTCGAGCCTCCCGCCGGCTCGACCGTGATCGCCACCGTGGTGCCGGTCTCGGGCAGCTCCATCGCCGCGCCGCTCTTCGGGTCGTCGAGGACGCCGACCGAGACCGGGCTGCCGTCCTGGATGGCCCACAGCTGGTAGACGTGCTCCTGATCGAGGGCGACCAGGTCGCTGGTGTCGACGGCCATCTCGTCCTCGCCGGGCGACGTGGCGACCCGGAGCGGGCCGTGGGAGGTCTCGACCTCGGCGACGTGCGCGTCGGGAGCTTGGAACACCTCGACGACCGCGGCCTCGAGCCCGCTCTGGCCGCCTTCGTCGTCGGTGAGCACGGCGTTGAGGCCGATCGCGCCGCCGGCGAGCACGACGGCGGCCGCCGCGGCGGCGAGCACGCGCGGTGCCCAGCGCCTCGGGGCGGGCGTCGTACCGGAGGAGCCGAGGCGGGGCGGCTTCTGCGGGGTGCGGTCGGCGGCGGCGAGCACGCGGGTCTTGAGCTCGAGAGGCGGCGCGATCGCCTCGACCGCGCCCAGGCGAGCCGCGGCCTCGCGCAGCTCGCGGACCTCCTCGCGGCAGACCGCGCAGGACTGGAGGTGCCGGCGGAACTGCTCGGCCTCCTCGGGGCTGAGCGCGTCCAGCACGAAGGCGCCCGACAGCGTGTGCGGCTCGGTGCTCATCGGGCTCCCTCCAGGCAGTCGCGGAGACGGATCAGCCCGTCTCTCATTCTCGTCTTGATCGTCGGTAACGGCTTGTCGAGCAGGGTCGCGACCTCGCCATAGGTATAGCCGTTGAAGTACGCCAGGCGCACGGCCTCGAGCTGCAGCTCGGTCAGCGTCTCGAGGCAGGTGCGCACCGCGCCCTGCTCTTCGGCCTGGATCACCCGCTCGACCGGCTCGTCGTGACTCACCTCGTCGGTGACCACCTGGCCGTCGCTGCGCTTGGCCGCTTCGTTCTTGCGGACCGCGTCGACGGCCCGGCGGTGCGCGATCGTCATCACCCAGGTCTTGGCGCGGCCCAGTTCGGCGTCGAAGCGGGCGGCCTTGCGCCACACCTCGAGGAACACCTCCTGCGCCACGTCCTCCGCGCGGGCCGGGTCGCGGACCACGCGGCGGGCCAGGCCGTAGACGGCTGGAGCGAGCTCGTCGTACAGCTGCTCGAAGGCGCGGGCATCCCCTCTCGCCACCCGGCGCACCAGCGCGTCGACGTCGGGACCGTCGTACGACGAGACGAGCCGTAGCCCGGGCTCACCGCTCATCCGCGTGCTCCTGTCGTCGGCCGGCCGCGAGGCGCAACCTGGCTTCGACACTAGTTCGTCCCGGAAGGTTGCGCGGATGGGTCGGAACGCGGAAATCCCGGCACTGGGTCGGGTGCTCGACGTCACGGGCCCGGGGGTCCCGGTCGATTTCATGGCGGCCGCGGGGCGCTGCTACAGTTCCTCACGCTTCGCGCGCCATTAGCTCAATTGGCAGAGCAGCTGACTCTTAATCAGCGGGTTCGGGGTTCGAGTCCCTGATGGCGCACAAACCCCCAGGTCACCAAAGGTGACAGTCTCAGCGCCCCGGCCCTAACGGACCGGGGCGGTTGTGTTTCGGCTACTTCCGCTCCTCCAATGAGGCCGTCGGTACGTTGGGGCGCCATGGAGTGCGACGACTACCAGCGCGCCGCGATGCGGACCGCGCGCGACAAAGATGCACCGGACGAGTTCATGCACCTCGTTCTGGGGTTGGTGGGCGAGGCCGGTGAGATCGCCGAGAAGGTCAAGAAGCTGGTTCGCGACAAGAACTCCGACCTGGCCCACCTCGACCGCGACGACATGGCGGCCGAGCTCGGTGACGTGCTCTGGTACACGGCCGTGCTGGCGAACTTCCTGGATCTCTCGCTGGACGACGTGGCTCAACGGAACGTCGACAAGCTCGAGGACCGGCAGCGACGCGCCGTCCTCGGTGGTTCCGGCGACAACCGCTAGGAACGCGCGGGCCTTCCGGAGCCGATGGCCGCGTCGCACGCTGCGCAAATCTCTTGTGCTCCAGGTCACACTGCCCCTAGGTTGCTCGCTCCAACTAAATGAAGGAGCTGAACCATGCGATCTCGGGCGCGAATGGTGATAGCCGCGGCTGCGTGTGCCGCGGCGACCCTGTCGACGGCGAGCACGGCGACCGGCCACCCGGTCCACGACGGCAGCGGCAAGGAGGCGGGGTTCGACCGGGTCGCCGAGCCGGTCTCCCCCGGAGGGGTTCCTCAGGAGCGGCTCTCCAGCATCAAGTGCACCGACGACAAGGCGGGCATCTTCCCCTGCCACCGCGTCGACCTGGCTTCGTTCGTCCCCCTCAGCGAGCTGGGCGGCAGCATCTGGGCCAACGACGTCTGGGGCTGGACCGACCCGCAGACCGGACGCGACTACGCCCTCGCCAAGCTGTTCGAGGGCACGGCGTTCGTGGACGTCACCGACGAGACCGACCCGGTCTACCTCGGCACCCTGCCCTCGCCCGCGCCGAACCCCGACGACAACGGGCACATCTGGGGCGACATCAAGACCTACGGCAACCACGCCTTCATCGGCTCCGAGGCCACCGGGCACGGCGTCCAGATCTTCGACCTGACCCGGCTCCGTGGCGTGACCGAAGAGCGCGAGTGGACCCAGGACGGGCAGATCACCGACTTCGGCCAGTCCCACAACATCGCCCTCAACGAGGACAGCGCCACCCTCTACGTCATCGGCGCGTGGAAGGGCGTCACGGCGCCTGGCTGCGCGGACGTCGACGGCGGCCCGATCATGTACGACGTCTCCGACCCGGCCGAACCGCAGTTCGTCGGCTGCTACGGCGGTGACGGCTACACCCACGACATCCACTGCGTCGACTACCACGGCCCCGACGTCGCCTACCGGGGCCAGGAGATCTGCGTGGCCTCCAATGAGGACACGGTGACCGTGCTCGACGTCACCGACAAGTCCGACGTGCAAATGCTCGCGCGGGCGCCGTACGAGACCTCCGCCTACACCCACCAGGGCTGGTTCACCGAGGACCACGCGAACTTCCTGCTCGGTGACGAGCTGGACGAGCTGACGGGGACCGTGGGCGAGACCACGACGTACGTCTGGGACCTCGAAGACCTGGACAACCCGAAGCTCACCGGCATGCACGGCAACGGCAACAGCTCGATCGACCACAACATCTTCATCAAGGACGGACTGGCCTACAAGAGCAACTACACGTCCGGGCTGCGCATCGACGACACCTTCAAGGTCGACCAGGGCCGACTCAAGGAGCGCGGCTACTTCGACGTCTACCCGGCGGACGACTCGACGACGTTCGCAGGGACGTGGGGCAACTACCCGTTCTTCGACTCCGGGATCGTGGCGGTCACCGGCATCGAGGAGGGGCTGTTCATCCTGAAGCCGCGGATCGCCTCGTCCTCCCCGAGGCACTGAGCGGCTGAACGACCGGCGGGCCGTCCTCGCGGCGGCCCGCCGGATCGCTGAGCGCGCAGCGTAGGACGTGCCGGCAACGCGCGCCATGGACCAGGTGGGCCTTGTGAGCGCTGCTGGGCGATTCTCACGATGGCGGTGTCCGGATGAGGGGGTGACACGAGGAGGAGTCCATGCCAGAGCCGACGACCACGTCTCCGCCGATCGTGCTGATCCACGGCTTGTGGATGACGCCGCGCAGCTGGGACGGCTGGGCGGAGTACTACCGGGCGAAGGGACACCAGGTCATCGTGCCGGCGTACCCCGGCTTCGAGGTCGAGGTCGAGGCGCTCCGCGAGAAGCCCGAGATCATCGCCGAGGCGAGCGTCCCCGCGACGCTGGAGCACCTCGTGCACATCGTCGAGAGCCTGGACGCACCGCCCATCCTCATGGGCCACTCGTTCGGCGGGACCTTCACACAGCTGCTCGTGAACCGCGGGCTCGGCGCCGCCGCCGTGACGATCGACTCGGCCCCACCCGAGGGCGTGCGAGTCAACCCGCCCTCACAGATCAAGTCCCTGTTCCCCTTCCTGGCGAACCCCGCCAACCGGCACCGCGCGGTGGGCTTCACCAAGGAGCAGTTCCACTACGCCTTCGCCAACACGGTCAGTCGGGAAGAGTCCGACGCCGCCTACGACCGCCTCCACATCCCCGCGCCGGGCAGCTGGGTCTGGGCCTACGGCCTCATCGCGAACTGGAAGCCCGGGCACCAGGACACCTGGGTCGACTACGACCTGGACGACCGCGCTCCGCTGCTGTTCATCATCGGCGGCAAGGACCACCTGATGCCGCCGTCGGTGATCCGCTCGAACGCCAAGAAGTACCGCGACTCCGAGGCGTTGACGGAGACCTACGAGTTCCCGGAACGCTCACACTTCACCGGTGTCGAGCCCGGCTGGGAGCAGGTGGCCGACTACGCGCTCGAGTGGGCAACTCTCCACGCCGGCGACCGGTCGGCGCCGTGACGGCGATCTGAGCCGACGACGGCGGACGGACCGTCCTCGGTCCTCGTCAGCTCTGCTCGGCCTTGGGGTGCCTGCGGTGCTTGTGCTCGAAGAGCTCGGCGTGGTCGTCGAACTTCGGGTCGGCGACGAGGTACTGCGCGATCAGGCTGTCGTGCTTGTGCGGCGGCGGCTTGACGGGCTCGACGATGATCCGGCCCTCGGCGGCGTCCCAGAACCGGTCCGCGACCGCGAACAGCTTGCGGGCCAGGTGGCCGAGCGGTCCCCGGTGCGGCAGCAGCGGGTGCGGGCGGGTGGGTGCGTGGAGCTCTGCCTCGAACACGGCCCGCGCGAGGGCGTCGCTGTGCTCGGGAGCGCCGTGCTCGCTGAGCTTCGCGACGAGCTCGTTCTCCAGCTTGTTGTGGTGGTCGAACCGGGTGCGCACCCGCGCGCACAGCTCGGACCAGCTGAGGGTGGCCGCGTGCACCTCGCCGTACACACGGGCCTTCACGAGCGACAGGATCTGCTCCAGGTCGCGTGCGGCATCGAGGTAGTCGGCGACGAGCTTCTCGGCGTGCGGTACGACGCGCCGGACCTCCCCGACGAGCACCTCCTCGACCGCGGCGATGTGCCGGCTGGTCGCGGCCAGGAACATGTCGGCGGCCGCCTGCGCCTCGCGCGGTCGGCTGGGGTCTCGGTGCGGCGAGGTGGCCTCGCCGAGACGCTCCTCGAGGGAGCGGTGCGTCGCGGCGACGGTCATCGCCAGGGTGTCTCCGTGCGTCATCGGCTCTCACCTCGTCAGGGAGTGCGGCCGACGCCGGGGCGGTCGTCGGACCGCTTCCTCCAAGTCTTCCTCTCGGCGTACGGCGCCACAACCGGCGCCGTCGCTCACACCCTCTTCAACGCGGAATCCGGTGAACCGGTTCAAAGGCGGCGCGAGCACCGACGGAGGAGTCAGAAGCCGTGCAGCACGATCGGTGTCGCAGGCACGCCTTCGCGCCGCAGCCGCTCGAGGAGCTGCGGCAGGACACGCGGGGAGAACGTGACGCGCGGCTGGGCCAGCTCGGCCGGCGACCACCAACGGATGTCGTGCACGTGCTCGGCGCGGAGCTGGTCCGCGGACATCGCCGGCGCCGGGTCGAAGCGCTCGGTGCGGTAGAGGTACGTGTGGTCGACCTGCCCGTCCCACCCTGCCATGGAGAACAGCGCGGTCTTGGTCCACACCTCCGGGCCGAGTGTGTCGACCGTCAGCCCGGTCTCCTCGCGGAGCTCCCGCTGCAGCGCGGCCAGGCGGCTCTCCCCCGGCTCGACACCGCCGCCGGGGCTGGCCCAGAAGCCGCCCTCGACGTCGAGCCCGTCCCAGTCGAAGTGCACGAGCAGGACGTGGTCCTCCGGGTCCAGGATCAGCGCCCGGGCGCTCTCGCGGAGAAGCTTGCCGCGGCCGTCGGAGGCGTCGCTCGGAGAAGACACGGCCCGAAGCCTCCCCGAGTCGGGCGCCGAGCGCCAAACGGTACGGCGTGGCGCGGCTCGCGCCGCCGCGCGACCGGCGCGGGTCTAGCGTCCTCGTCATGGAGAGCAGCTTCGTCAAGTCCGTCACGTTCGACGCCGCGGACGCCGTACGGCTCGCGACGTTCTGGGCCGCAGCGCTGGGGGCGGACGTCGACGAGGACTCGACGCCGGACAAGGCGTTCGTCGGGCCACCGGGCTGGGGCGGTCCGACGCTGTGGTTCCAGCGCGTGCCGGAAGGCAAGACCGCGAAGAACCGGATGCACTTCGACCTGCGCGCGCCCGGCGGCCGGGTCGCCGACGAGGTGAAGCGGCTGACCGGTCTCGGCGCGACCGTCGTGCACGACGGCGGCACGCTCGTGGTCATGCAGGACCCCGAGGGCAACGAGTTCTGCGTCGAGTAGACACACCGGCGACACACCGGCGACCCCCGACGCCGCCCGCCAGCTCGAGAACGGGAGAATGGCCGGGTCGTCGTACCCGCTCGAGACGAAGGACCGAGATGCGCCGCACCCGTATCGCCCTGGCCGCTACGACCGTCGCCGCCCTGCTGCTCACCGGCTGCGGCGGGACCGACTCCGGGTCGGACGACCCCGCGAGCGGCACGACGAGCGAGTCGCCCGCCAGCACTCCGTCGGAGATGGAGACCCCGGACAGCTCCGAGAGCGAGGGGACCGGGGAGACTGAGGAGACCAAGGAAGCCAAGCCGCTGCCGAAGGGGCCGTTCGCGGACATCACGCTGAAGGGTGACAAGGCCTCACCCAACGGCGAGCGGATCAAGCTCGGCGCCGGCGAGACGCTGACCCTGCGGATCGACTCCGACCGCCCGGGCGAGCTGCACGTGCACTCCACCCCGGAGCAGGAGATCGGGTTCCCGGCCGGGAAGTCCGAGCGGAAGCTCGTGATCGAGCAGCCGGGCGTCGTCGACGTGGAGGAGCACGAGTCGGGTCTGGTTCTGCTCCAGCTCGAGGTGCGGTGAGCGAGGCCTCATGACGGACATGGAGTTCCGCCAGCTCGGCCGCAGCGGTCTCACCGTGTCGGTCCTCGGGCTCGGCTGCAACGCGTTCGGCGCGCGGATCGACGCCGAGCGCACGCAGCAGGTCGTCGACGCGGCGATCGAGCACGGCATCACGTTCTTCGACACCGCCGACACCTACGGCCGCGGCGCCAGCGAGGAGCTGCTCGGCAAGGCGCTGGGCCGCCGCCGCGACGACGTCATCGTGGCCACGAAGTTCGGCATGGACATGGAGGGCGCCAACGGCCCGGACTGGGGCGCCCGCGCCTCGCGCCGCTACGCCCGCCGCGCGGTGGAGGCCAGCCTGCGCCGGCTCGGGACCGACTACATCGACCTGTACCAGATCCACCAGCTCGACCTCGTCACCCCGCTCGAGGAGACCGTCGAGGTGATGAACGAGCTCGTCGACGAGGGCAAGGTGCGCTACCTCGGCTGCTCGAACTTCGCC
Source organism: uncultured Nocardioides sp. (assembly GCF_946885725.1). Next base: position 528 of record NZ_CAMPGZ010000077.1, on the reverse strand, counting down.
GGGTGGGAGGTCGCCGACGCGCACTGGATCGCCCGCTCGCGCGGGCTGCGGCCGTTCGTGAGCGCGCAGAACGAGTACTCCCTCTACAACCGCGCCGCCGAGGAGGAGCTGATCCCGGCGCTGGAGCGGTTCGGCATGGGCCTGCTCCCCTACTTCCCGCTCGCCTACGGCCTGCTCACCGGCAAGTACCGCCGCGGCGAGCGCGCCCCCGAGGGCACCCGGCTCGCGCTGGCCGGCCAGGCGCACCGGCTCGAGCTGGCCGACTGGGAGCGGGTCGACGCGCTCCAGGAGTACGCCGACGAGCGGGGCGTGACCCTGCTGGAGGTCGCGCTGGGCGGCCTGGCCGCGCAGCCCACCGTCGGTTCGGTCATCGCCGGGGCGACGTCGGCCGAGCAGGTCGCGAGCAACGTCCGCGCCGCCGCCTGGCGCCCGCGGGGCGAGGACGCCGAGGTGCTCGCCGGGATCAACACCGCCCGCGGCCGCGGCATGCGGCACGCGTCGTACTCACTGCGCTGACCCTGGGCTGAC